>JBBRWT010000069.1:0-10386 GCA_038249035.1 Actinomycetales bacterium | reverse complement strand
GAGCGCGGGCCTGCCGCCCGAGGCTGTGCAGACGATCGACCCCCACGGGCGTGCAGGGGCTGCCGAGCTCATGCGCGCGCGCGGATTCGTCGACGTTCTGATTCCCCGCGGCAGCGCCGACCTCATCCAAACGGTCGTGCGTGAGTCAACCGTGCCGGTTATCGAGACAGGAGCCGGCGTCGTACACATCGTGCTCGATGCCTCCGCCGACGAGCAGTTGGCCGTCGACATCGTGCACAATGCCAAGGTGCAGCGGCCCAGCGTATGCAACGCCGTCGAGACAGTGCTGGTCCATCGTGATGCGGCCGAACGCTTGCTACCCCCGGTGCTCTCGGCTCTGCGGGCCTCGGGCGTTGTCGTGCGCGGCGACGAGCGTGCCCGCGCGATTGACGCCACTCTGCTGCTCGCGACCGATGTCGACTTTGCGACCGAGCACATGGCCCTCGAATTGAGCGTGGCCATCATCGATGATCTGGATGCTGCGCTCGCCCACATTCGACAGTTCTCGACCCAGCACACCGAGTCGATCATCACGCGGGATATGGCCAATGCCGAGCGTTTTCTCGCCGAGGTCGACTCGGCGGTCGTGATGGTGAACGCGTCGACGCGATTCAGCGATGGCGGTGAGTTCGGCTTCGGCGCGGAGGTGGGCATCTCGACCCAGAAGCTCCACGCTCGCGGCCCCATGGGGCTACCCGAGCTCACAAGCACCAAGTGGATCGTGCGCGGCGCCGGGCAGGTTCGCGGTTGACCTTCGCTAGACTCAAGGCGCGGTAACGTGCCGCGGATCACCCTCACCGAAACCGGGAGTCGCGAATGTTGACGCTTGCCACTGAGATTTTTGCCGTGGAGGAGCTTGCGCCGCTCATCGCCCCGCCCGAGGTGATCGCCGGCGTTGCCGCTCTGGTGTTCCTCATGCTCGGCTTCGTGACCTTCGCCTACCGCGATGTGGCCAACCGCCACAGCAACAAGACCTCCAACAAGTCGAATGGGCACGACGCCGGCCACTGAGCCGGGCAGACGACGCCGCGATAGCCATCGCCACTACATCCGCCTCCGACACCGCCGCGCGACGCGAGCGGGTCGGCATCATGGGCGGAACCTTCGACCCTATCCACCACGGTCACCTCGTGGCGGCGAGCGAAGTCGCTGACGCGTTCGACCTCGATGAGGTCGTCTTCGTGCCGACCGGTCAGCCGTACCAAAAGCTCGGGGTGACCCCCAGCGAGCATCGCTATCTGATGACGGTGATCGCGACTGCTGCTAACCCGCGGTTTCAGGTGAGCCGCGTCGACATCGATCGCGACGGGCCCACATACACGCTTGACACGTTGCGCGACGTGCGAGCGCAGCATCCTGATGCCGATCTGTTCTTCATCTCAGGAGCCGACGCGATCGCGCAGATTCTTGATTGGAAAGACGCTGCTGAGCTCTGGCGACTCGCTCACTTCATCGCGGTGAGCCGCCCAGGGCACGACCTCAGCGTTCGCGGATTGCCCGAGGGCGACGTAAGCTTGCTCGAGATTCCCGCGCTGGCCATCTCGTCGACAGACTGCCGTGAGCGCGTCGAGCACGGTTCGCCGGTCTGGTACCTCGTTCCCGACGGCGTAGTGCAGTACATCTCGAAGCACCAGCTCTACCGGAGCCCGACATCATGAGCACCCCCGACAACCCGCCCCTCAGCCGCCGTGCCGCACGGCAGGCAGAGTTGTCGGCACAGGATGCTCCGCCCGAGGGTTTCGCCCAGCCCGTCACACGGCGACCGCGCGGCGGCACGCCCGTCTCGATTCCTTCGTCACCGCCGACCGACGTCTTGTACCGCACTCAAGTGCGCCCGCGCGTTCCTCATTACGATGCCGCGCCGACGAGCCATGCGGCCAACCCCGATGCCGTGCATTCACCTCTCGGGGCCGCAGCCGCGCCCCTGCCGTCGAGTGCTGCACCTGTGGCGGTGCCGCTCGTCGTGCCGCTTGTCGGGCCGCTTGGCGAGCCACCCCTCGCGCCCCCTGCGGCCGCTGGCCCAGAGCATGCGCGACGACGGGACTTCCGCCCCCCGGCAGAGCAGCAACCCGAGCCCGGAAGAGCGGCGTTCGCCGCCGACACCTTCGACACCACGCTCGAGTACCACACCCAGGGGACTCCTTCGGTGCAACCCCAGCAGCTTTCTCATGCTCTCGATCAACCGTCTAGCCCCCTTGAGCAAACACTGTCTCGTCGCGAAATGCGCGCGCTGCGTGACCAAGCAGGTCTCGCGTCCGATCCCGCGCTCGAGAGCGGCGTGATCGAGCCGCTGATTGCCGATTCACCTCGCGTTGCGATGCCTCAACCTTCTGCTGAGCTTGTGCCGGTTGCGTTGGCAGCGCCGCCAGCCCAGCCCAGTACCGAGAACGCCTCGTCGTCGGCACCGACCGGCTCGCACTGGTCGGTGGGCATTCACGACGTCGACGATCCTTTCGAGAACACGTTCAGCCGCGAAGTTGGGTCGACGGCAAGCCTGTCGAACACGAATGCTCTCGTTCTTCCTGAGATGCCGAGAGTCAGTATCGCGGGGCCGGTGGCAGGCACGGGTGAGATCATCATCACGGGAATGGTCGACCTGCCGCGCGTGGTGTCGTCAACCGGAACGATGCCGACGGTACACGAGAGTCCTGACATCGACGACCTGTTCGAACCGGGCGACCTCGTTGCCGCGCCCGCTGACGCCGCCCCGGTGAGCGCCCTCAAGGCGGTCAGTAGTCACACGGGCTCGTTCGGCGTGATGGCCGCCGGCAAAGGGCGGTCGAGCAACACCGTCACCACCATACTTGTGGCAACAACAGTCGTGATGGCGGTTGTCGCGATCGGCCTGTTCGTGCTCGCCGCGGTGAACGGGCTATTCTGAATGCTTTGCCCTGCAGCCCCTCGTCGAAGGACACCGTGACCGCCACCGAACGCGCCATTGCCCTCACCCAGGTCGCGGCCAACGCTGCCGACTCTAAACAGGGGGATGACATGGTCGCGCTCGACGTGTCGGGGCCTTTGCCGCTTACCGACGTGTTCTTGCTCGTAACGGGGCGCAACGAACGCAACGTTCAGGCCATCGCGTCGGAGGTCGAAGAGCGCATGATCGAGGCTGGGGCGAAACCGCTTCGCCGCGAGGGCCGCGCTGAGGGCCGTTGGATTCTGCTCGACTTCGGCGATATCGTCGTGCACGTGTTCCACGAAGAAGAGCGCCTTTTCTATTCTCTCGAACGGCTCTGGAAAGACTGCCCGGCCATCCCGCTGACGCTCAACGAGCATCCTCTCGACTGATCCAGTGGAGCCGCGGCCCGAATTGGCCGGGGGCTTTGGCGTGCACTAGTCTTGTGAAGTTGTCACCGGCCTCGAGGGTCGGTTGCCACGGGCCTGTGGCGCAGCTGGTAGCGCACCTGCATGGCATGCAGGGGGTCGGGAGTTCGAGTCTCCCCAGGTCCACGTACGAACGACATCCCGGCTTCGGCCGGGATTCGTCGTATCTGGCGCCTGCTGACCCGAGTGGCGGGGCGGCGCGCCAGAGGATGGCACGCTGCGCGTGCTGATCCGGTTCGAAAGGACCTACTGTGAGCCACGATCAAGCCGCTTCTTCCCCCGCCCCCGCGGCGCGTATGCACGTGATCACCGACGAGACGACCCAGATCGTCGACATGGTGCTCGAGTACGCACGACGCCGCATCCTGAGCGATGACTCTCCGCTCGACAAGCCCTTCACGCCCGCCGAATTGCGGCGACTTGCTGGGCAGACGATCAGCGAGAGTGGTATGGGGGCGCGACGCGCCCTGTCGCTGTTCGAAAACGTGCTGGCGCCCTCATGCATCACGACTGAGCATCCCCGGTACCTGTCGTTTATTCCGTCGGCGCCGTCGAAGGCCGCAACGGCGTTCGACCTCATCGTCTCGGCAACCGCCGTCTATGGCGGCTCTTGGCTCGAAGGTTCGGGTGCGGTGTACGCCGAGAATGACGTGCTTGCCTGGCTGGCGCACGAGTTTGGCTTGCCTGCGACTGCCGGGGGAGTGTTTGTACAGGGGGGCACGATCGGCAACCTCTCGGCGCTCGTCGCCGCGCGCGACCACGCCGACCGGTTGCGCCGCGAGGCTGAGCGGCCGCGCCCCGAGCGCTGGGTCGTCATCGCGAGTGCTGAGGCGCACTCGTCGATCGCGAGCGCAGCCACAGTGATGGACATCGATGTGGTCGTCGTGCCCGTTGGCGATAGCGGCATGATGCACGGTGACGGAGTGCGTACGGCTCTGCTCGAGCACGGCGCGGCAGTTATCGCTGTGGTCGCCACGGGCGGTTCGACCAATTTCGGTATCGTCGACGACATCGCGTCGATCGCGGCGCTAAAAGACGAGCACGAGTTCTGGCTACACATCGACGGCGCCTACGGCCTCGCGGCCGCGCTCACCGACCTCGCCCGCCCGCGGTTCGCCGGTATCGAACGTGCCGATTCTCTCATCGTCGACCCGCACAAGTGGCTATTTACTCCCTTTGACTCCTGCGCGCTGCTCTACCGCGACCCCGAGATCGCCCGGCTCGCGCACACCCAACACGCTGAGTATCTGGATGCTCTCACCGACTCGAGCGAGTGGAACCCGTCTGACTACTCCGTGCAGTTGACGCGGCGCGCTCGGGGTCTTCCGCTCTGGTTCTCACTCGCGACTTTTGGGGCTCAGACTTACCGCGATGCGATCGCGGCATCCATCGAGTTGGCGCACGCTGCTGGCCGCGAGATTTCCGCGCGCGACTACCTCACTCTGGTGCGTGAACCGCAGCTGTCGGTGGTCGTCTTCGAGCGCGTCGGATGGAGTCACGGCGACTACGCGCACTGGTCGAATCGCCTGCTCGACGACCAGCACGCCTTCGTCGTGCCGAGCTCACACGCCGGTCGCACGAACGCACGGTTCGCGATCGTGAACCCGCGCACGACGCTCGACGATCTGGTGGGAATCCTCGACTCAATGGCGTGACCGTGGGCGCCCTGGCGGCCGTACACTGACGCTCGTGACCATCGGCACGCCCGAGTCGGCGCCTGAGCCGCCCGCGCAGCTCATCGACATTCCCCCGGCGGGGCCTCGACGCACGCCTGCATGGCCGCCGTGGGTCGTGACGCCGCTAGTAGTGCTCATGCTCGGTAGTGCCCTCGATGCCGTCGACATGGTCGCGCCCGACGTTGCCGGCGGCACGGCCGCCCGCTATGTGCCGCCTGAGGGGCAACGCACTGTCACGGTTGACGGCGAGGGTACGCAGATCGTCACCGAACAAACACGCTCGATTGGCATAGAGGGAGCATTCGCCGCTCCGTCGACCATCGCGGCCACGATTCTCGGCAGCCTCGGTGAGACTGAATTGCGCGAGGCACAGTGGTGGCGCGCCTCGAGGGTGAACGAGAGAGGAGAGCGTGGCTCTGATCTCTTTCTGCTCTCAGCCGAGGGCGTCGCCCAAGTGGCGACGTGGGGCGGGGAGATCGGGTTTGTGTTCGATCCGGCGATCGTGCTGTTACCGGCCGAGGTGCGCCCCGGCGACACGTGGAGCTCACGCGGCGATGCGCTACCCGGAGGCCTGCTGACCTACACCGCCGACTTCACGGCGCTGCGTGCCGATGGCCCATTCACCGACTTCGAAGGACGCGAGATTCCGCTCACCGGCGGCTGTTTGGGGATCGAAAGTAACGTGATCATCGAGAACGTCGGCGAGGGGATCTCGACGACGCTCGCCGAGTCGACCGTGTGGTGCCCCGGCCGCGGAAGCGTGTGGAGCTCCGGCACCGTTGACGGGCAACCCACGGGAAGCGCCGAGGTGCGCCCGGGCGCACTTGCTGCCGAACCGCCGACCGCGGCACCGGTGGAGACCTGGAGCGAGGCAGTCGACAAGACGTCAGCATTGCTACGGGGCCAAGACCTTGCGCTCATGATCGCTGACCCCTTTTTCGGTTCGTCCGATGTCGCCGGTCAGTATCCCGTGGCCCCAAGCGCAACCGTCGATGGGCGCCTTGTCACGGTCAATGAACGTGGTGACGATATTCAGGTGTGGAATCTCGACACTGCGTCGGCGGTGCTCTCGTGGTTCGGGCATCCGGGGGGAACCGTGGTTTCGGTCGCGACGGTGGGTGATCTCGTGATCGCGACGACGTCGCGTCGTCAGGTGGTGGCGTACGACTCGATCGGGCGGAGACTGTGGAGTTGGGCAGCCGATGAGCTCGTGATTTCGCCCGCCATCGCGGCGCCGTCGAGTGACGGGACGCCGCCTGACATTGTTGTCGCCGCCCGGAGCGGCACCGTGACTCGGCTGGATGCTGTCACCGGCACCGCACGCTGGTCGCGGTCGATCGGCGCCGACGCGCGCGCCACACCCGTGGTGGTTGACGGTCTCGTACTGGTGGCCGATGAGCGGGAGCGGCTCACGGCGCTCGATGCGGCGACGGGCGCGATTGTGTGGCAACGCGAGGTTGGCCTCGTGACCCGGCTGGCCGCCGACGCCCGCAGCAGTGTTGTCGTCACGGTGCTGGAGTCCGGCGAGGTGATCGCGCTCGAGCTCGACGATGGCGTCGGGCGGTGGAGCATAAGTTATCGGGGTCTTGCGCACGGGCTCGTCGTCGCAGGCGACACCGTCGTCATCGCGACCGACGAGGCGACTACCGCGGTCACGGCTCGCAACGGTGCCCTGCGCTGGCGATCTACTGGTGCCGATGCGATCGTGGGTGATGGTGACGCAGCCGTGGTCGCCGTCGTACATCCCGGTCGTGTCGAGTTGCGGGCTGTCGATACGGGCGCCCTCATCGAAGATCGGCTTGCCGCATCTGCTACCTCGGCCTCGGGCGGCGCAGCGCTGGCGGTTGGCGCGTCAATCGTGGTGTTCGAGGCCGGCGGATTCCTGCGGCGTTGGGAGGTGCAATGAATGCACTCGGCCGGGTCTCGACCGGTCTCGTCGTGTTCTGGCGAGGCCTGATCACTGATCCGATTCAGCACGGGCGACTGCGCGATACAGACTGGCCCCTCGGGCTTCGACCGATCGCCGTAGTCGGCATCGTGGCCTTCTGTTTCGCCGTACTACTGATTCTCGCCTCGCCTCTCATCCGGGCTGCATCTCCGCTTACGGTGAGTATCAGTGCAGTCGTTCTCTCGCTTCCGAGGCTGGTGCTACCCACCATCTTCTGGCTCGTCATCTTCTCCCTCGCGCTCATGCAGACGGCAGCCCTGCACACGCGGCGGCGCACGACAGTCATGCTCACGATCATGTCCTCGCTCGTGCTGCTGTTTCTGGGTTCTCTCGACCTCGGCGCTGACGGTGCAGGCGGCGTGACGATGACGGCTGGCAAAGTCGTCTCCGTTCTCGCCGTCATCGCCCTGGTGCTTCTCGTCGTGTTGCGTCGCCAGTCGATCTTCGCGTGGTGGGAGTTTCCGGTCGTGCTGGTGATTGCGGGGCTCTCATCAGTTGTGTCGCTGGGGCGCAGCGTGGCGCAGAGCGCGCCGTTCGGCATCGACTTTGGGCCCGCCGCCGCCTCGCTCGTGGTGACGTCACTGGGGCTGCTCGCTGTTCCCGCGGCGCTGGCGGCCGGAGTCGCTGTCGCGGAGTTTGCCATTGGCGCGTCGACCGCAGCAGTCGCCGCCGTGCATCGACCATTGACGCGTTCTCGCGAGCGCGGATTGCTGCGCACGGTACCGATCGTGCTCATTGTGGCCTTCGGGGTGGTAGCGCTGTGGCGCATCACCGAGGTGGTGCTGGGTCTGTTCGCGGGCGTGGGTGCCGTGGTCGACCCAGCGCACCTACCGCTATCGCTCGGAATCGTTGCCGCTATCGGAGCGCTGTGGTGGGGCATCGCGCGTGTGCGGCGTTCGGCCACAACCCACATCGACGATGTGATGTTGCGACTTGACGACGTGGGTTTTCCTGTCGCAGCCGCCCTCTCGATCACGCTCGCGCCCGTGGTGATTCTGCTGCTCAGCGCCCAGATCATGACCTCCTGGGGGGCCGAAAGTGCGGCGCTCGGCGCTGTTTTCGTCATCGCTGATGCACTGCGCGGCTCGACCGCCTTGACGGTCGTGCGTGTGGTTGTTGGATCAGCGTTGCTGGTCGCTGCTTTTGTCGCGGCGCGTCGCGGCTCGCGGGGATTGCCCGAATTGCTCGCCGCGATAGGAGTCATCACGCTGCTCAGTGTTCTGCCGCTCGTCGTTGAAGCCCCTCCCTCGTGGTCATCGGAGGCGATCGCCGTCGTTATCGCTATCGGGTCGATTGCGCTCGCGATCGTGCTGGCGGCTCGACGGCAGCTCGACGCCCGTCGACTGGCCCTGCTCACGATTGCTCTGCTTCTTTCGGCAGCGGCAGCCTGGCGTGATGTGCTCGCCGATCCTTTGAGCGTCGTGATCGGCTCTGGCGGAATCGCGCTCGTCCTGTTCGGCTTCGTATGGGGCTTCGTGACCGATGCCGACGTGACGCATCACGAGAGCGATCGGTATCCGCGACCTGCCCGAGTCATGCTCTTTCTCGCCAACGCTGTTTTCGGTGTCACCGTGCTCGCCTTTGGCACTCTTGCCCGCGACCTCAACGCCGGCATCAATCTCGACGCCTTCGCCCAATTCGGCGATCAGGTGCTGGGCACAGCGCTCATCCTCGCGGCAGTGGTCGCCGTGTGGGTCGCCGCTGCAGCACGAGACTCGGTCGATTCCCGGCCCGATTCGCCTAACGTGAGCACATGAGCGAACCCGCCCCGACCGAACCCGTCACAAACGATCCCGCGCCCAACGATCCCGCGCCCAGAACCGTCGCGCCCAATGATCCGGTTCTCGACACCGCACTGCGCACGCACACCGACTACGGCGTTGAAAAGCTCGAAGAAGGCGACCTCGCGGATGACCCGTTCTCGCAGTTCACCGCCTGGCTGGCCGAGGCGGCTGAGCGCGGCGCGTATGAACCGAATGCGATGGTGCTCGGCACCATCGACCCCGATGGCGCGCCCTCGATCCGCACCGTGTTGCTGCGGGGTGTCGATGAGCGTGGCTTTGAGTTCTACACCGACTACACCTCGCGCAAGGGCCGCGCCCTGCTCGCGAATCCGAAAGTCGCCGCGGTGTTTCCCTGGTACACGCTGCATCGCCAAGTGAAGATCTTTGGTGAGGCGCACGTCGTCGACGCTGCCGACTCTGACGACTACTTCGCTCATCGCCCCCGCGGCGCCCAGGTTGCGGCGTGGTCCAGTGACCAGTCCGAACCGATCGCCTCGCGCGACGCGCTCGAGCAGAAGGTGACCGACACCGAGGCGCAGTTCGCGGATGCGCCCGAGGTTCCTCGACCGGAGCGTTGGGGCGGGTTTCGCATCGTGCCGCAGAGGGTGGAGTTCTGGCAGGGCCGCACGTCGCGCTTGCACGACCGCCTGGTCTTCCACCGCGAAGGCGACACGAGCTGGCGCGTCGAGCGTCTTCAGCCCTGAGCCTGGCGGCGGGAATACCGCCGCGCCGCCGACCGTTGCACCCCTCGATACGTACGCATGGATAGGGGAAATCATGGCCATTGCAAATGCGAGCGATCTCGAGCTGGGCATCGACACCTTCGGCGACGTCACCGCCGGGCCTGACGGAGAACTACTACCTCAGGGTCAGGTCATACGCCATGTCGTCGAGGAGGGTGTGCTGGCCGACCAGGTGGGCATCGACGCGATCACGATCGGCGAGCATCACCGAGATGACTTCGCCATCTCGGCGCCCGACATCGTACTCACGGCCATCGCGGCACGCACCGAGCGCATCCGCATTGGAAGCGGTGTGACGGTGCTGAGCTCCGACGATCCCATCCGCGTGTTCCAGCGTTTCACGACCCTCGACGCCATCTCGAACGGTCGAGCCGATGTCATCATGGGTCGCGGCTCGTTCACCGAGTCGTTCCCGCTCTTTGGCTACGCGCTGCAGGACTACCAAACCCTCTTTGAAGAGAAACTCAGCCTCTACGCCCAAGTGCACTCGGGCACCCCCGTCACGTGGCAGGGCAGCACGCGCGCGGCCCTGCAGAATCACGTGGTGTATCCCACTATCGAACACGGCCCTGTCCGCACCTGGGTGGGTGTCGGCGGCAGTCCCGAGTCGGTGGTCCGGGCCGCGAACTACGGGTTTCCCCTGATGCTGGCGATCATTGGCGGCTCCGCCGAGCGCTTCGCACCTTTCGTCGAGCTGTACCACCGGGCACTAACGCATCTCGAGAAGCCCTGGCAGCCGGTGGGCGTGCACTCGCCGGGCTACATTGCCGAGACTGATGAGCAGGCCATGGAAGAACTCTGGCCCGCCTACGAAGTGATGTTTGGCCGCATCGGCCGCGAGCGTGGGTGGGGTCCGACCACCTACACGCACTTTCGCGAGGAGGTCGAAAGCGGCGCTTTGTACGTGG
>JBBRWT010000068.1:0-10781 GCA_038249035.1 Actinomycetales bacterium | reverse complement strand
GCTCTGCCCCCCAGTCTGCGGCCCAATGTATCTGCGATCAAGCACCATCGGCGCACACGACATGTGCGTAAACGCACATAATCGCGATCAGGATGCGCGCGCACGCTTAGCGCGGTGGCAGCAGCTCGTTCCGGCGCTCGGCGACCTCGCGTTGCAATGCCTCGCGCACGATGGCGACGGCATCGATCGCCGGGCTATCGGGCCGCTGCGACAGCATGAACGGCAGCCGAAAGTCGATCGCCTGCGGCAGCACGGGTTCGAGGCCTGCCGCGCCCTCGCCCATAAAGGCGTGCAATAGACCGATGCCCGCTCCGGCGCGCGTCGCCTCCAGTTGGGCGAACACGTTCGTGGAACCGAAGCCGAGCGACATGCCCTCCAGAACCGGGGCCAGGTCGAGTTCGCGCACCGTGAGTAGGGCATCCACGTAAAAGACCAGATCGTGCCCCTCGAGGTCGGCGGCAGTGCGAATCGCGGGCCGCGCGGCCAAGTAGCTCGAAGCGGCATACAGCCGCAGGGTGTACTCAGTGAGCAGCTCGGCCGTCACGCGCGAGCCCGCTGAGGAACCGACCGTCACCGCGAGGTCAAAACCCGAGCCGCGCAGACTCAGCGGGCGGGTCGAGGTCACGAGTTCTAGTGCGATGCCCGGATGCTCGACGCGCACCCGCGCGAGGGCCGGGGCCGCGAAGAGCGAACCGAAGCCTTCAGGCGCCGCAACCCGCACGGTGCCGCGCACGGCATCGCCCCCCGACGCCGCTGCGACCACCTGCTCGACCAACCCCTCGAGCGGAGACGCGCGTTCGACCACATCCCGCCCGATAACCGTGAGTTGCCAGCCGTCGGCGCCGCGGTCAAGCAGTCGCGCGCCGAGCGCCGTCTCGAGCCGATCGAGGCGGCGGCGCACCGTGGTGTGGTCGACGCCCAGCAGTGCGGCCGCCGACACGAGCCGGCCGACGCGGGCGACGGCGAGCAAGTAGCGCAGGTCGTCGGCACTCACCTCGTGCGGATCGGGGCCGGGGCTCATGCGCCCACCCTACGACCGCCCGACTGTTACAAATCACGGACTTTCGGACGCGTGGCAGGTCAACTCGCGCGAGGGCTGGTTGGCGCACCACCAGAGTTCCGTGATTTGTGACGGGCAGGGGGTGGCTCGAGGGTCGGGGCGGCTGGCACACTATGCCGCATGGAGTTTCTACTGCCACTTTTGCTGGGTCTCGTCGTTGGCATCGTGCTCGGGGTGGTGATCGGTCTACTGCTCGGCAGGCGGCGCGGCGCGGCCCCCGGCGAGCGCGAAGCGCTGCGTGAGCAGCTGACGGCCGCTGAGGTGCGGGTCGCTCAGGCCGAAGCGCGATCGTTCGCGCTCGACGAGCAGCTCGCCCTCGCGCGGCAACGAGACGTTGAACGCGAATCGCGCGACAAGCAAGAGGGTCGAGTGCTGGAGGCGCTGGCGCCCGTAGCATCCACGCTGCGTGCGATGCAGCTCAAAGTCGACGAGCTGGAGCAACAGCGCAGTCGTCAGCACGGCGAGCTTAGCCAGCAGCTTCGCACGGCGACCGAGGCCGAAGAACGCCTACGCGCCACCGCTGAGTCACTCGCGAGCGCCCTGCGCAACAACGCTACGCGTGGGGTCTGGGGTGAAACGCAGCTGCGTACCTTGGTCGAGTCGGCAGGTCTGCTGAACCGGGTCGACTTCTTCTTGCAAGAGTCGATTGACGCTGACGGCGCGGCCCGGCGGCCCGACATGGTGCTGCGCCTGCCGGGCGGCAAGTCGATCGCTGTCGACGCGAAGGTGCCCTACAACTCGTACATCGAGGCCAGCGCCATCCCCACGACTGCCACCGGCGAAGAAGAGGCGCGGCGATCGACACTTCTCGCCGACCACGCGCGGCGGGTCAAGGTGCACGTCGACCAACTCGCGGCCAAAAACTACTTCACGGGCCTCGACTCGAGCCCCGAGTTCACGATCGCCTTCATTCCGAACGAGCCGCTTCTCGCTGCCGCGCTCGAAAAAGACCCCGCCCTGCTCGAGTACGCCTTCAGCAAGCGCATCGCGCTCGCCAGCCCGGTGAGCTTCTGGGCGGTGCTGAAGACCATCGCGTTCACCTGGCAGCAAGATGTGCTGACCGACGAGGCGAAGATGCTCTTCGACCTCTCAAAAGAGCTCTACGCCCGCGTCGCCAAGCTGGCCGAGCACGCCGACGCTCTCGGAGGAGCGATCGAACGTAGCGTCAAGGCGTACAACCAGTTCGCCAGCTCGCTCGAGACTCGTGTTCTTGTCACCGCTCGCCGCCTTGACGGCCTCGACGAATCGAAGGTGATCCCGGCTCCGCGCTTGATCGAAGAACAACCGCGCCAGCTCACGGCCGCCGAGCTGACCGAGGCGCTGGCCGACCCCGGCTCCGGCCCCGACTTCGGCTCCGACCCCAGCTCCGACCCCAGCTCCGACTGAGCCCCGTTCACGGGCACTATCACCGCCCGCGGTCAACGGGTTATGATGAAGCGTGCTTCACCATCGTTGGCGAGCCCGCCGACGACTCGACCCTTCGGCGAAAGATCGACGATGACCCAACGCCCCTGGATTTCCCGCTACGCCGACGATGTCGAGCCCGACCTGGCGCAGACGCACCTTGTGCATCTCCCGGCTATGATTCGGGCCGCCGCGACGACCTACTCCGACACGACAGCGTTCACGCAGTGCATGCC
The DNA here is from genome assembly GCA_038249035.1 of Actinomycetales bacterium. Taxonomy (GTDB): domain Bacteria; phylum Actinomycetota; class Actinomycetes; order Actinomycetales; family Microbacteriaceae; genus Microcella. The sequence continues at coordinate 8,081 of JBBRWT010000068.1, read as the reverse complement.
CAACGGCATGAACGGCTCGCTCACCTTCGGCGAAGTCGATGCGCTATCCGATGACTTCGCGGCCTACCTGCGCGAGGTGGCCGGACTCGAGCAAGGCGACCGTGTCGCGGTGCAGATGCCGAACAGCCTCAGCTACCCGATTGTCGCCTTCGGAGTGCTCAAGGCCGGCTGCGTTCTCGTCAATACCAACCCGCTCTACACGGCGACAGAAATGGTGCACCAGTTCACCGACTCGGGTGCGAAGGCCCTCATCGTGAGCGACATGTTCGTCGACCGTCTGCCCGAGGCGCTGCCGAGAACCGAGGTCGGCACCGTCGTCACCGTGCGCATTGCCGAGTTCTTCCCGCCCGTCATCGCGGGGGTCGTTCGTATGGTGCAGAAGTGGTGGAACCGCTCGCTTCCCCCGATCACTGTCGACCACACGCCGTTCCAGAAGGCTCTCGCTGCCGGGCGTGAGCAACGCAACGACGCTGCGCTTGCGGGCTACCTCGACGGCATCAGCACCGATACAATCGCCGCCCTGCAGTACACGGGTGGCACCACGGGTGTATCGAAGGGCGCGATGCTGTCGCACGGCAACCTCGTCGCAAACACCCTGCAGATGATCCAGATGTGCGGAGCAAACATGCGCCCAGGGGTCGAGGTCGTTCTGACGGCCCTCCCGCTGTACCACATCTTCGCTTTCACGGTGAATCTGCTCGCTTTCTTCCACCTGGGCGCCCGCAACATTCTCGTGCCGTCGCCGCGACCGCCAAGCAACCTCAAGCGGGCCTTCGAAAACTACAAGATCACGTGGGTGACGGGCGTCAACACCCTGTTCAATGCGCTGCTGAACGAGCGATGGTTCATCGATAGCCCGCCGAGGCACCTGCGAGCATCGGCGGCGGGTGGCATGGCATTGCACGAGTCAGTCGCCGCCCGCTGGAGCGAGGTCACGGGCACCCCGATCGTCGAAGGCTACGGCCTCACCGAGACGTCTCCCGTGCTGAGCTTCAACCCTTTCGGGCCGAACGCGAAAGCGGGAACCATCGGCATTCCGGTTCCGTCGACCGAGTTGCGGTGCATCGACGAATTAGGGGCCGAGGTTGCGCCCGGAACGCCGGGCGAGATTGCCGCGCGAGGCCCCCAGGTCATGCTGGGCTACTGGCAGCGCCCTGACGACACAGCGGCATCGATCGTTGACGGCTTCTTCCGCACCGGTGATATCGCCGAGATGGATGCCGACGGATTTTTCACCATCGTCGACCGCAAGAAAGACATGGTGTTGGTGAGCGGGTTCAACGTGTACCCGAACGAAATCGAAGAGCGCATCGGGTCGATGCCAGGTGTGCTCGAAGTCGGTGTCATCGGTCTGCCCGACGACAAGACCGGCGAATCGGTGCGCGCCTACATTGTCGCCACCCAGTCGCCGCCGACCGAAGCCGAGGTGCTCGCGCACTGCCGCGAGACGCTTGCCGCTTACAAAGTGCCGAAGTCGGTTCGCTTCGTCGACGAGCTACCCAAGAGCCCGATCGGCAAGATCTTGCGCCGAGAACTGCGTGCTGAGGCGGTCACGTCAGCGACCGCCAGTATCGAGACCCAGGGAAGGGAACTGTCATGATCGGCGCATCGTTGATCGTGGCGACTCGCACAGTCGTCAATGAACAAGACGTCGTCACGCCGTTCGAGCAAGCACTGCTCGTCGGTCTGGTCTTCGTCATCATGTTCGGCCTGGGCGCCGGGCTCACGCCTCGCGACTTTCGGCTCGCCGCGCGTCGCCCGTGGTGGCTCATCATCGGTTTCGTCACGCAGTTCGGCATCATGCCGCTGCTCGCATACGGGCTGATCGTGTTGTTCTTGTTCCAGTTAGAACCCGAGTACGCGTTGCCGGTGGCCATCGGAGCACTCCTCATGGGATGCGTGCCGGCGGGAACAACGTCGAACATCTTCACGTACTTCTCAAAGGGCAACCTCGCCCTGAGCGTCATGATGACCACGAACTCGACGCTGTGGGCGATTCTCATGACGCCCGTGCTTCTCGTGCTCTACGGTTCGTTGATCTTCCCCGAAAATGCCGACTTACAGATTCCAATCATCAACATCGTGGTGACCCTGGCCACCCTGCTGATCCCCGTGGTGGGCGGCATGTTCTTGCGTCGGTACAGCGCGAACATCGGCGCCGTGATGGAGCTGCTCGGAGGTTTCTTTGGCCTCTTCTTCATCGTGTTTCTCATGGCCACGTGGGTTCCCCGCAACTGGGCGCTACTCACATCGACACCCTGGCAGACCTACACGGTGGCGATTGGCCTGGGCTTGTTCGGCATCGCCATCGCGTATCTCCTCGCTCGAGCTATTCGAGTGCACCCGATGAACGCCCGCACGATCGGACTCGAGACAGGCATCCAGAACGGCCCGCTCGCGATCGCGATCGTGCTGCTCACCTTCAGCGGCAACCCCGACATCGGGTTGATCCTGATCGTGCCCGCTCTGTACTCACTATTCATCGTCATCGTGGCAACGTTCGTCACCATCGCGTTCCGGCGGGCGAACCTCGCGGCAGAGCAGAAGATTCCGAGTCTCCTGTAGCGGTACTCGATGCGCCGCACCGATTCGGACGCGTCTCACGCCCTTACGCGTGCGACGCGTCCGAAACAGTGAGAGAAGCGAGCGCGGGATGCCCCTACCGGGCGTTCGAGCGGGGGCTCAGGCCGCGTCGAGCGGAGCCGCGAACTGTGCCTCATAGAGGCGCGAGTACGCTCCCTCGGCGGCCAGCAACTGCTCGTGTGTGCCCTGCTCGACGATGCGGCCGGCTTCCATCACCAAGATGAGGTCGGCGTCACGGATAGTCGAGAGACGGTGCGCGATCACGAAGCTCGTGCGGTCACGGCGCAGCGCGGCCATGGCGTGCTGCACGAGCACCTCGGTTCGGGTGTCGACTGAGCTCGTGGCCTCGTCGAGAATGAGCACGCTCGGGCCGGCGAGGAAGGCGCGGGCAATCGTCAGCAGTTGCTTTTCGCCCGCGCTCAGGTTCGCGCCGTCGTCGTCCAGCACCGTGTCGTAGCCCTCGGGCAATGAGTGTACGAAGCGGTCGACATAGGTGGCGCGGGCGGCGTCGAGAATTTCTTCTTCGGTCGCGTCAGGGCGGCCATAGGCGATGTTCTCGCGGATGGTTCCGCCGAACAGCCAGGTGTCTTGCAACACCATGCCCATGCGTGACCGCAGACCGTCACGCGTCATCGACGCGATATCGACGCCGTCGAGAGTGATGCGCCCGCCGTCGAGCTCGTAGAACCGCATCATGAGGTTGACGAGAGTGGTCTTGCCCGCGCCGGTGGGCCCGACAATCGCGATTGTCTGGCCGGGCTGCGCCGTCAGCGAGAGGTCATCAATCAGCGGAACTGCAGGGTCGTATCGAAAACTAACACTCTCGAAAACGAGTCGGCCCGTGGCCGTGGTCGGGCTCGCCGCCGCCACAGGATCGGGGCTCTGCTCGGGCGCATCCATTAGCTCGAATACGCGCTCGGCGCTCGCCACCCCTGATTGCAGCAGGTTCGCCATCGAGCCGAGCTGACTGAGCGGCTGCGTGAACTGACGCGAATACTGGATGAAAGCCTGCACGCCACCGATCGTCATGGCGCCCGTCGTGACGAGCAGGCCACCGACGACCGCGATCGCGACGTAGACCAGATTGCCCACGAACATGATGGCCGGCATGATGATGCCGCTCACAAACTGGGCCCCGAAGCTCGCCCGATAGAGCTGCTCGTTCTTCTCGAGAAAACGCTGCTCGACCTCGCGCTGACGGCCGAAGACTTTGACGAGCGCGTGGCCCGTAAACGTCTCTTCGATCTGAGCATTGAGTTCACCCGTGTGTGACCACTGGGCGACGAAGAGTTTCTGCGAGCGCTTGGCAATGACGGCCGTGATGACCAGCGTGAGGGGAATCGTAATGAGTGACACGAGAGCCAGAATCGGCGAAATGACGAACATCATGATGATGACACCGATGACCGTGAGCAGTGACGTCAAGAGCTGGCTCATGGTCTGCTGCAATGACTGCGAGATGTTGTCGATGTCGTTCGTCACGCGGCTGAGCACCTCGCCGCGTTGCACCTTGTCGAAATAGGTCAAAGGAAGCCGGTTCAGCTTGCCCTGGGATTCTTCGCGCAGTCGGTACACCGTGCGCTGCGTAACCCCGTTGAGCACGTAGGCCTGCAACCACTGAAATACCGACGAAAGCACGTAAACGAGCAACACAATGCCGAGCAGCAACTGCAGAGCGGCGAAATCGATCCCTCCCCCGCTGCCGACTGGGCCAGCGGCATCGGTGTTACCGAAGACTCCGTCGACGATGATGTTGGTGGCCATGCCGAGCAGTGCAGGGCCGACAACGCTTAAGAGCACGCTCACCACGCCCAGGGCAATCACGATGACCACGAGAGTGCGCTCGGGCTGCAGTCGACCCACGAGTCGCCGAGCCGATGGCCCAAAGGTCATGGCTTTTTCGGCCGGAACCCCCATGCCCCCCATGGGGCCGCCGGGGCCTCGCCGCATTCCACCGGGAGGGCCGACGGGTCGTTCTGGTGCAGTGGTCATGCGCCCGCCTCCACTCGCTGCTGACTATTGACGATTTCGGCGTACGTCGCGCTCGACGCCAGCAACTCGTCGTGGGTGCCCCGATCGACGATGCGGCCGTCGTCGAGCACGAGAATCTGGTCGGCATCTTGCACCGTCGCGACTCGCTGCGCGACAACAATGAGGGTCGCGTCAGAGATCTCGCGGCGTAGAGCTCGTCTCAGTCGGGCATCCGTCGCCGTGTCGAGCGCCGAGAACGAGTCGTCAAAAATGTAGATCTCGGGGCGCTTGACGAGAGCACGTGCTATCTGAAGTCGTTGCCGTTGGCCGCCCGAAACTGTTGTGCCGCCCTGAGAGATGGGCGCTTCAAGGCCCTCGGGCATCGCCCGCACAAAGTCGGCGGCCTGGGCGATCTCGAGGGCATTCCACAACTCGTCATCGGTGGCGTCGGGCTTGCCGAAGCGCAGGTTGCTGGCCACCGTGCCCGAGAAGAGAAACGGCTTTTGCGGTACGAGGCCGATGCGACTCCACAACACGTCGGCGTCGAGCTCGCGCACGTCAACTCCATCCACGAGCACCGACCCTGAGGTGGCGTCGACGAGTCGCGGTAGCAGAGTGACCAGCGTCGTCTTGCCGGCACCGGTGCTGCCGATGATGGCCGTCATCGTGCCTGGTTCGGCGAGAAAACTGACCCCGTCCAGCACCGGATGCTCTGCCCCCGGGTACTCGAACCCCACGTCGCGCAGCTCGACGCGACCGCGCATGCTCAACGACGTGACGGGTCGTGCCGGCAACACCACCGAGGAGGGCGTGCCGAGCACTTCGCCGATGCGGTCGGCCGAGACGGCCGCCCGCGGCAGCAGCACAGCCACGAAGGTCGCCATGAGCACGGCCATGAGAATTTGAATCAGGTAGGTGAGAAAGGCGGTGAGGGCGCCGACCTGCATGAGCCCCGCCTCAATACGGAATGCACCAAACCACAGCACGGCCACGCTCGAGGCGTTCAGCACGAGAAGCACGATCGGAAACATGAGGGCGAAGAGACGCCCGGTCTGCAGGGCCACCGCGGTGACCGCCGTATTCGCACCGTCGAAACGGGCAACTTCGTAGTCTTCGCGCACAAAGGCCCGCACGACGCGCATGCCGGTGAGCTGCTCGCGCAGCACTCGGTTGACGGTGTCGATGCGCTCTTGCATGACGCGAAAGAGGGGCACAACACGCACGATGATGAGGCTGACGGCAATGAGCAGCACCGGAATCGCCACGGCCATGATCCACGAGAGTTCAACGTCTTGCTGCAGTGCCATGACGATGCCACCGATCGACAGGATCGGCGCTGAGATGAGCATCGTGCTCGTCATAAGCACGAGCATTTGCACCTGCTGCACGTCGTTGGTGGTGCGCGTGATCAGCGAGGGTGCACCAAACTGCGACACCTCGCGCTCAGAAAAGGTGCCGACCTGAGCGAAGACGGCGCCCCGCAGATCTCGACCAAAGGCCATGGCAAGCCGGGCGCCGAAATACACCGCGGTGATCGCGCATGCGATCTGCACGAGCGTGATGCCGAGCATTCCTGCCCCCACCATCAGGATGTACGCGGTGTCACCCGTGGCGATGCCGCGGTCGATGATGGCCGCGTTCAGGGCGGGAAGGAACAGCGACGCAATCGACTGGGCGAGCTGGAAGATGACGACACCGACGAGAAACACGCCATAGGGCTTGAGGTACTGCCGAAGAAGAGACGCAAGCATGATCTGCTCATTCTTCACCCCTTACCAGCGCACACCTGACGTGACAGTGGTGCTGTCAGCGAACGAGCGAGTGCTCAGACGTCGAGCCACTTTTCGACCAGGTGATCAGCGATGACACGTCGGATAGTGCCCGAACGCGATCGCAACACGATCGACTCGGTCGAGATAATGCGGCCCTCGCGGCGTACACCGCGCACAAGTTCGCCATCCGTCACTCCGGTCGCCACGAAGAAGGTGTTGTCGCTGCGAACGAGTTCATGTGCCTCGTAGACGTAGTCGAACTTGAGTCCGGCGTCGGCGCCGCGCTGGCGTTCAGCATCGTTTGCGGGTGCCAACCGACCCTGCATGAAGCCGCCCAGCGCCTTCACAGCGCACGCAGTCGCCACGCCCTCGGGGCTACCACCAATGCCGACACACAGATCGATGCGCGAATCGTGCCGCGCAGCGTTGATGCCGCCGGCGACGTCGCCATCGAGGAGCAGCCGGGTGCCGGCCCCCGTGGCGCGAATCTCGGCGATCAGCCCTTCGTGCCGCGGGCGGTCGAGAACTGCGACCCGCATTTCGTCAACGGGCTTCTTCTTGGCCGCGGCGAGCGCGCGGATGTTCTCGGAGATCGACTGGCGAAGATCGAGCACGCCAATGCCCTCCCACCCGGCAACGAGCTTCTCCATATAGAAGACGCTCGAGGCGTCGAGCATCGAGCCGCGGTCGGCGACAGCAATCATCGAGATGGCGTGGCTGCGGCCCGCGGCCGTGAGCGACGTTCCATCGATGGGGTCAACAGCGATGTCGCACGCGGGGCCTTGGCCGTTGCCGACGACTTCTCCGTTGTAGAGCATCGGCGCGTTGTCTTTCTCGCCCTCGCCGATGACGACGAGGCCGCTGAAGTTGACGGTGCCCAAGAACTTGCGCATGGCATCCACCGCTGCCCCGTCTGCAACGATCTTGTCGCCCTTGCCGATGAACGGCGCCGAGCGGATGGCCGCGGCCTCGGTCGCGCGCACGAGCTCCATGGCGAGGTTGCGGTCGGGGTGCAGGAACAAGGTTCCGGTCTCAGTGGTCACCACAGGGGCGTCCTTTCCGTGGGTGGACGGGGCGGAGTGCAGGACGCGCCGGGTGGCAGATCAGCGCAGACTCAGCGTAGCGCTCGCGCCTCTCGCCCGTAGCGCTCGCGCCTCTCACGGGGGGATGCCGCGTGGCTAGACTCGAACCAGACTGATCCGCTCAGAACCAGAACAAGGAGCCTCATGCCCATCGCCACCCCCGAGCAGTACGCCGAAATGCTCGACAAGGCCAAGAAGGGCGGATTCGCGTACCCCGCCATCAACGTGTCGTCGTCGTCGACGATCAACTCGGTGCTGCAGGGTCTGAGCGAAGCCGGATCTGACGGCATCATCCAGGTGACGACCGGCGGAGCAGACTTCTTCGCCGGCCAGACCGTCAAGGCCCGCGCCTCGGGGGCCCTTGCCTTCGCCGCATTCGCCACAGAGGTGGCCAAGAACTACCCCGTCACGGTCGCACTGCACACCGACCACTGCCCGAAAGACGCGCTCGACGGATTCGTTTTGCCGCTTATCGAGGCCAGCGAGGCCGAGGTGAAGGCGGGTCGCAACCCCATCTTCCAGTCGCACATGTGGGACGGCTCCGCGGTGCCGTTGGTTGAGAACCTCGAGATTGCGAAGAACCTGCTGCCGCGCATGAAGGCGATCCACTCGATTCTCGAGGTCGAGATCGGCGTCGTTGGCGGCGAAGAAGACGGTGTGCAGCACGAGGGCT
>JBBRWT010000067.1:0-10958 GCA_038249035.1 Actinomycetales bacterium | reverse complement strand
GCACACCGAGGATTCCTGACGGCAGCATCTCGGGAATGTTAGCGATCAGTTTCATCCACTTCGCCGAGCGAATGTCGTCGGTGATTTCGACGACTCCCGCGTACGCGAGTATCGCGGCGACCTGCTCGAGTCGCTCGGTTCGCTCGCCCGACATCGTGCCGACCGACAACCACGTACCCGCAACAGGCACTTGGCGATTCACGACTGCCGGCTCGGGCATGTTGGCGGCGATTCCGAGCACGACCCCGATCGAACGCTCTGACCCCAGAATGTCGGCAACAGCGTCAATGGTCATGCCATTCTGCAAACCAACAAAGACAGAGTCGAGCCGCATCAGGGGTTTCATGAGTTCGGCCACCCATCGGGTGTCGTAGCTCTTGACCGAGGTGAAGACGATATCGAACGTGTGGCGCAGCTGGGCGACCTCGCACAAGTGGTAAACCGTGATCGGTGTCACCTGTGTTTCGGTTGGCAGGTGCACGGTCAGTCCATGCACTCGCATCGCCTCAACGTGTGCGGGCCACTGCTCGATGAAGGTCACATCGAGCCCTGCTCGCACCATGTCGGCACCCATCGACGCGCCGTTGGCGCCGGTACCCACAACGGCGATCTTTAACGCGCTGAGCTTCACGCCCGCACCTCCCGGCGTTCTCTAATAGTGAACACCTACGAGACTACACACTGTCAGACAGAACAGCCGGGAGAAAAAGGTGCGCAGTAATTAGAGGGCCGCGCGCCGTCGCGCCACCTCATACAGCGTGACACTCACGGCGATACCCGCGTTGAGCGATTCGGTTGCCGCCGAGATCGGAATCGACACAATCGCATCGCACGTTTCGGTCACGAGGCGTGACAACCCTTTGCCCTCACTGCCGACCACGATGACAAGCGGGCGGTCTGCCAGTTCGAGGTTGGGAAGCATCATGTCGCCGTCGCCATCGAGCCCGAGCACAAAGACACCCTCGGCTTTCATTGCCTTGAGAGTCTGGGTCAGGTTGGCGGCCATTGCCACCGGCGTGCGGGCGGCGGCACCCGCCGACGTCTTCCAGGCGGCAGCCGTCACGCCGACTGATCGGCGCTGCGGCACGATCACGCCGTGCCCACCAAACGCGGCCGTTGAGCGAATGATTGCCCCCAGGTTGCGCGGATCAGTCACACCATCGAGCGCCACCAGCAACGGTGTCTGGCCGCGGTCGACCGCGCGCGTAACGAGATCCATGGGGTGCGCGTACTGGTAGGCCGGCACGCTGATCGCAATGCCCTGGTTCACCGAGTTCTCGCCGGTCATGCGGTCGAGCTCGGGCCTCATGATTTCGAGCACGGGAATGCCGCGCTTCGTCGCAAGCGACAGCGCCTCTTTAACCCGGTCATCCATCTCGATGCGCGAGGCGATGTAGAACGCGCTCGCGGGAATCTTTGCGCGCAGTGCTTCGAGCACCGAGTTGCGGCCGCTCACCACTTCGGCATCGGTGTTCTTCTTCGGCGCCCGCGACCGGTTCGACTGCTGACCGCCACCGCTCGTGCCGCCGCTCGTGCCACCGTTGCCGCCCGCGCTTCCCCCGCCCGCGCGACCCTTTGCAGCAGCAAGCCGATCGTTCGCGACCTTGCGCTTGCCCGCGGGGTGCCAGGTGCGATCTGACGCCTTTGGCGTCGGGCCGCGACCTTCGAGCGCCTGTCGCCCTTGACCGCCTGAACCGACGGTGGGGCCCTTCTTCTTATTGCTCGCGCCCGGGCGCTTAGGGGTGGCCATTGATGCTCCAGTCAGTTGCTTTTGGTGAATCCTCCAGCACGATTCCGGCCGCGGCGAGGTCGTCGCGAATACGGTCGGCGGTGGCAAAGTCGCGGGTGTCGCGGGCAGTGCGGCGGTCGGCAAGCAAACGTTCGACCAGGGTCTTCAACACAGTGCTCGCCGCGAATGCGGCCTGCGGATGCTCGGCGGCGTCATCGAGACCCAGAACGTCGACCATGGCCTCGACCGCCGTCAGAGCAGTCGCGGTTGCGGCGTCATCGCCGGCGTCGAGCGCCGTGTTGCCTGCCCGCACGGTGTCGTGCAACACGGCCAACGCCTGTGGCACGGCAAGGTCGTCGTCGAGGGCGGCGGCGAAAGCGACCGGAACGCGCTCGTCGATCGGGGCGCTCGAGTCGACGTGCCCGACGGCGGTGCCGGTAACGCTGGTGAGTCGCTTGCGGGCACGCCCTCGAAACGAACGGATGCGGCCAAGTGCTTCATCGGCCTCGTCGAGTGATGTGGGCGTGTAGTCAATGCTCGACCGGTAGTGCGCCGACCCGAGCCAATACCGCAGCACGGCGGGCGAACGGCTACCCAGCAGGTCAGCGGCGAAGACCGAGTTGCCCAGCGACTTCGACATCTTCTGACCGCCCACGGTGACCAGCCCATTGTGAACCCAGTGCCGCGCGAACGCGTCGCCCGCGGCGGCCGACTGGGCCAGCTCGTTCTCGTGGTGCGGAAAACGCAGGTCGAGGCCACCGCCGTGAATGTCGAACTCGGCGCCGAGGTACCGCGCGGCCATCGCCGAGCACTCGATGTGCCAGCCCGGGCGGCCGGGGCCCCACGGTGAATTCCACTGAGCAGTCTCGGGCTCGTCAGCCTTCGCGCCCTTCCACAGAGCGAAGTCAAGCGCATCGCGCTTCGCACGCTCAGGGGCACTGCCTGCAGCGCCTGCCGCGGCGGCCATGTCGTCAGGGCTCTGACGCGTGAGCTCGCCGTAGCGGCTCCAGCTGCGCACGTCGAAGTAAACGTCGCCCGAACCGTCGGCGGTCGCGTAGGCGTGACCCGCCGCAATGATTCGCTCAATGAGTTCGAGCATCTGCGGAATGTTCGCCGTGGCACGCGGCTCGTATGTCGGAGGCAAAATGCCCAGCGCGCGGTACGCGGCCGTGAACTCGAGCTCGACGCGGTAGGCGACGGCGAACCACGGCTCAGCATCCGACGCAATGGCAAGCACCTTGTCATCAATGTCGGTGACGTTGCGAATGAACGTGACCGCGAAACCGCGGTGCGTCAGCCAGCGCCGCCACAGGTCGTAGACAAGCGCACTGCGCAGGTGCCCGATATGCGGCGCCGACTGCACCGTGGGGCCACACACGTACATGCCGATCTGCCCGGGCACGCGCGGTTCGAGGTCGACAACGGCCGCTTTGAGGCTGTCGTAGAGGCGCACGGTCACCGGCCCAGCCTACCGGCGGGCCCGGAACCGCGGCGCGGTCAGCAAGTGCAGAGCGACTACGAACGCAACAGCGCGGTCGCGATGGCGGCAACACCTTCGGCGCGGCCCGTGAAGCCAAGCCCATCGCTTGTCGTGGCCGCCACGCTCACGGGCGCGCCGAGCGTGCGGGTCAGCAGCGCCTCGACCTCGTGCCGGCGAGCCGCGAAACGCGGACGCTGCGCCACCACCTGCACAGCCACGTTCAGCACCTCGAAGCCGGCATCGCGCACGAGCTTGAGGGTGGCCGCGAGAAACACTTCTCCGCGTGCGTCGGCGAAGCGCGGGTCGTCGACACCGAACCGCGAGCCGATGTCGCCCAGGCCCGCCGCTGACAACAGCGCATCGCAGATGGCGTGGCTGATGGCATCGCCATCGCTGTGCCCAGCAAGCCCGGGTTCGTCGGGCCAGTAGAGCCCGCCCAGCCACAGCGGCTGATTCTCGTCATAGGCGTGCACGTCGATGCCGATGCCGGTGCGCACCGAGGGTCGGTCGCCCGCGACGAGTTGTTCGGCCCGCCTCAGATCCCACGGAGTGGTCACCTTGAAGGCGCGGTCATCGCCGGCGACAGTGACAACAGGATGCCCGGCCGCCGCGAACACGCTGGCGTCGTCAGTGTGCTCGGCACCCGGCTGCACCGCCGCAAGCGCGGCACGGTACGCGTCAAACGGAAAACCCTGAGGGGTCTGGATCGCCGAGAGCTGCGATCGATCAACCTGCTCGAGCAGTACCCCGGCGGCGTCACGGCGCGCGATCGTGTCGACCACGGGCAGCGCGGGTATGACGCCGACCTGCTCGGCGCGCACGCGCTGCACGACCCGCGTGAAGACGTCGGGCGGGGTCAGAGCCCGCGCCGCGTCGTGGATGAGCACCACGTCAACGCCCTGCACCACCGCGGCGAGCCCGGCCGCCACTGAGGCCGCTCGACTGTCGCCGCCGTTTACGACAGTGAGGGCATCCCGAGCCGCACCGGCGACCCGTTGCCCGATCGCGACAGCCTCAGAGCGATGGCTTGCGGGCGCGACGATGATGACCTGTGCTCGCTCCGGCTGCGCGAACACGCCCTCGAGAGCGTGCTCGAGCAGGGTGCGACCGCCGATGGCGACGAAGGCTTTGGGCTGAGCAAGACCGAGGCGCGTGCCGCTACCGGCTGCAACGACAATAATCGCGAGACGCGGCCCTGTTGTCACCGTCGGTATGTGATGCTCAGGAGGCGAGAACCTCGTCGAGCACCGTCGAGGCCTTCTCTTCGTCGGTCTTTTCGGCGAGCGCAAGCTCGCTGATGAGAATCTGACGAGCCTTAGCAAGCATGCGCTTCTCGCCGGCACTCAGGCCGCGATCTTGATCGCGACGCCACAGGTCGCGCACGACCTCAGAAACCTTGATGACATCACCCGAGGCGAGCTTCTCGAGGTTCGCCTTGTAGCGGCGAGACCAGTTGGTGGGCTCTTCGGTGAACGGTGCACGCAGCACCTCGAAAACCTTGTCGAGACCCTCTTGACCGATCACGTCACGCACGCCGACGAGGTCGACGTTTTCGGCCGGAACTTCGATGGTCAGATCACCCTGCGTGACGTTGAGCTTGAGGTACAGCTTCTCTTCACCCCGGACGGTTCGATTCTTGACTTCAATGATGGTTGCCGCACCGTGGTGGGGGTAAACGACCGTCTCGCCGACCTGAAAAAGCATGGATGGTGGTCCTTCCGCAGAATTGCCAGTCTACCACAGCGGTTTCACAGAAATTCTGGCCGGGTCGACCCGCCGGCGGGAGGGAAACGGGCGCGCGGTGGGCGGCAAACTGCCCCGAGTGCGCTCGCTAGACTAGGCTTAACGGGGCTCTCGTGAGCGACTCGCATCGCGCGCACGGGCCTTCTGACGGGCTGAAGGAGTCAATTCGTGAAATCTCGCTTGGCGGCGTCGATCGCCCTCGCGTCGGCGCTCTTGCTGGGCGCCACGGGGTGCACCTTCTCGGCGAGCATCGCCACGGAGAAGGATTACGACCCCAGCGATGGCGTCGGTGCCGAGGTCGGCCAGCTCGCGCTGCGCAATGCGCTTCTGATCGGCGAGACCGGTGACGAGCTCAATCTTGTGTTGACGGTGGCCAGCTCCGCAGACGTCGATCGTCGCTTGATCGTGCAGTGGGAGGCCGACGGCGAGCGCGTCACGGAGGCCGTGGTAATCACCGCCGGTGAGCGCACTCGCATCGGCGGGCCCAACGACGACAACCAGATCATCATCAGCGGCAGTGGCGCCGCGCTCGGCGGGCTCTTCCCGGTGTTCTTCGCCTATAACGGCGCGCAGGGTGTCGAGGTCATGATTCCCGTGCTCGACGGCGCTCTGCCCGAGTACGAGCTCTACATCCCGTAGCCCCCGACGTCCGCAGGCCTCGAAGTCCTGAGGCGTCGGAGTCCTTAGGCCTCGAAGCGGTAACCGAGCCCGCGCACGGTGACGAGCATCCGGGGATTCGAGGGGTCGGGTTTGATCTTCGAACGGATGCGCTTGACGTGCACGTCGAGCGTCTTCGTGTCGCCGAAGTAGTCGGCACCCCACACCCGGTCGATGAGCTGGCCACGCGTGAGCACCCGGCCAGCGTTGCGTAACAGCAGCTCGAGCAACTCGAACTCTTTGAGGGGCATCGCGATAACAGTGCCGTCAACGGTCACCTGGTGCTTCTCAACATCCATGCGGACTGGGCCCACAGTCAGCACCGCCTCATTAAGGTCGCCCCCGTCTGTCTGGCGGCGCAGAACGGCACGAATGCGCGCGAGCAGCTCTCGGGTCGAGTACGGCTTGGTGACGTAGTCGTCTGCTCCCAGCTCGAGCCCCACGACAATATCGACCTCGCTGTCTTTCGCCGTGAGCATGATGATCGGCACGGCCGAACGCTGGCGCAACTCGCGGCAAACCTCGGTGCCGGGAAGGCCGGGCAACATGAGGTCGAGCAAAACGAGGTCAGTACCGGAGCGATCGAACTCGGTGAGGGCGGCGAGGCCGTCGGCGGCCACCGACGTCTCGTACCCCTCGCGGGTGAGCAAGTAGGCGAGCGGCTCAGAGAGAGAGGTTTCGTCTTCGACGATGAGGATGCGGGTCATGACCGTGCCTTCGCTAGTGAGAGTGCCGGCTCAAGAACGCGCGGCAGGCGGATGGTGAACGTTGAGCCCCGACCGGGCTGCGACCAGACGCGCACGTCGCCCCCATGGTTTTGTGCGACGTGCTTGACGATGCTGAGGCCGAGACCCGTGCCACCCGTAGCCCGAGAGCGAGCCTGGTCGACGCGAAAGAAGCGCTCGAAGACGCGCTCGAGTTCGTCTTCGGGAATGCCGATGCCCTGATCGGTCACGGAGATCTCGATGACGTCGACGGCGGCGATCACTCCGATGCCGACGCGCGAGGGCGATGGCGAGTACTGCACGGCGTTGAGGATGAGGTTGTGTACGGCCGTGATGAGCATGGTCTCGTCACCCCAGACCCTCAGCCCCTTCACACCGCCGCTCGCGAGCGACACCTGTTGCGCCTCGGCGTGCACACGGTTCTGGTCGATTGCTGCCGTGACCACGTGGTCGAGCTCGACAATCTCAGGATGCGAGAGTGCGTCTTTCGCCTGCAAGCGCGACAGCTCGATGATTTCTTGCGTCATGCTCGCGAGCCGTGACGACTCCTTAGTCAGCTGCTCGGCAAAGCGGCGCACCTGCACCGGATCATCGGCCGCGTGGCCGAGGGCCTCACCGAGGAGGCCGATAGCCCCAATCGGTGTCTTGAGCTCGTGGCTGATGTTCGCCACGAAGTCGCGTCGAACGGCATCGAGTCGAAACGACTCGGTTCTGTCTTCGGCGAGAAGCAGCATGAAGCGGCTGCCCAGTCGAGCGACCCGCACTGAAAGATGCAGCGCGGCATCGCCGAGCGGGCCACGACTGAGCTCGAGTTCTTCGGTCACGGCCTCGCCGCTGCGCCGCACGCGGTCAACGAGTTCGACAAGACGCGGATGCACAAGCGTTCGGTGCCAGACGAGACCCAGCGTCACCGCTCGCGGTGACGCCGTGATGACGTTGTTGCTGGGGTCGAGCACGACCCCCGCCGACTCGAGTGCGTCGATGACCTGGTCGACCCCATCGGGAACCGTTGTCGAGGCCACCTCGGCCGCCATGCGCCCCCGCCGCGCGGCCGCGATGACTGAGACGACGACTCCGCCCCCGATCATCGCCCCGAGGGCGAGAGCGAGGGGCACGAGCAGTGCCGAGTCCATGAGGACTAGATTAGTGACCGACGGAGCACCCCGGTGGTGCTGCATGGCCCCGAGCGTCCGCAGTCGCCGAGAATTCACCTGCGGGCAATTGACCGTTCATTGTCAAACGGCACTGTGGGAAAGATTGTGCCGTAGCCCCAGATCAAGAGGATGTGACCAGATGCGCGAAGTTTTCCAGCAGGAGCTGCGAGAGGTGCGAGAGCGACTCGTCGAGATCGCCGGGCTGGTCGCCGTGTCGATTGACAACGCCACCCGGGCCTTCAATGAGTCAAACGTGTCGCTCGCCGAGACCGTCATTGCCGATGACGCGAAGATCGATGCCGCGGCGGCGGAGCTCGACGAGCTGGCGATTGATATCCTCGCGCGCCAACAGCCCGTCGCCCGCGACCTGCGTGTCGTTGTGAGTGCGCTGCGCATCAGCGCTTCGCTCGAGCGCATGGGCGACATGTCGGAGCACATCGCACAACTCGCTCGCTACCGGTTTCCTGACAAGGTCGTTCCGAAAAGCCTGCGTGGCACCTTCAAAGAGATGGGCGCGCTCGACGTCGAAATCGCGCGCAAGCTCGTCGAGCTGCTCGAGACCGAAGACGTCGCGATCGCCGAGTACATCCGCGATGAAGACGACAAGATTGACGCTCTGCACCTGAGTGTGTTCGACAAGGTGCTCGGCGAGACCTGGAAAGGCGAGGCGATAAACACGGTCGACGCCACCCTAGCCTCGCGGTACCACGAGCGCTTCGCTGACCACGCAGTCTCGATCTCAAAGAAGGTGCAGTACCTCGCCACCGGCGACTGGGTGCCGGTCGCCTGACCCCTACTTCTTGCCCTGTGCGGCGACCGCAGCGGCACCCGCGGCTGCGGCCGCGGGGTCGAGGTAGGCGCCCGGCGTCACGGGTATGAAGTCGTCGCCTAGCTCGTACACGAGCGGGATTCCCGTGGGAATGTTCAGCTCGGCGATCGCATCGTCTGAGATGCCATCCAAGTGCTTGACCAGCGCTCGCAGAGAGTTTCCGTGCGCCGTCACGAGCACGGTTGTGCCGGCCGCGAGATCACTCGTGATGTCGCTGTGCCAGTAGGGCAGCATCCGGTCAATAACGAGTTTGAGGCTCTCGGTGCGAGGCACTTTGCCATCGATGCCGACATACCGAGGGTCGTGAACCTGGCTGTACTTGGCGTCATCATCGAGCGGCGGCGGCGGGGTGTCGAAGCTGCGGCGCCACGTCATGAACAGCTCCTCGCCGTGCTGCGCCAGCGTCTCAGCTTTGTTGAGGCCCTGCAGCGACCCGTAGTGGCGCTCGTTGAGCCGCCAGCTGCGCTTCACCGGCAACCAGTCGAGGTCGGCAACCTCAAGGGCAATGTTGGCGGTGTGGATGGCGCGCTTCAACAGGCTCGTGTACTGCACGCGCGGCTGCAAGCCCGACGCCGCGATGAGCTCGCCCGCTCGGCGCGCCTCGGCCCGGCCCTGCTCGGTCAGCCCCACGTCGACCCAGCCCGTGAAGATGCCCTTCTCGTTCCAGACAGAGTGGCCATGGCGAAGCAAGATCAGGGTGTGCGTCATCCCTCCAGCCTAGCCAGGGGCGTGCGGGGCGGTGGCGCGATGGGGCGGTGGACGCGGTGGACGCGACGGACGCGACGGACGCGGCAGACGCGACAATGGAACCATGGCAGAAGGGCGCATCACCCGCGGCACCACCGGCGTCAACCGCCTGCGGCGCATGGATCGCTTCATCGCGGCGCACCCCGCCCTGCGGCGCGCATCCGACCCCCCTCATCGTCGACCTCGGATACGGCGCCGCGCGCTGGACGTCACTCAAGCTGCTCACCCGGCTGCGCCTCTTGCGGCCGGATGCCCGGGTCATCGGCATCGAAATCGACCCGGAACGCGTGCGGGCCGCCGCACCCTTCGCGCGGGACGGGCTGTGCTTCGCGCGGGGCCGTTTCGAGGTGCCGCTTGATCGGGATGCCACGCCGGCAGTTATTCGGGCCGCCAACGTGTTGCGGCAATACGACGACGCCGAGGTGCCCGCGGCCTGGGCCTTGATGCGGTCGCGGCTGCAGCCGGGGGCCTGTTGCTCGAAGGTACCTGCAGCGAGCTCGGTCGCGTGGCGAGTTGGGTGGCGCTCGACCCTGTCGGCACGCAGACGCTGACGCTTGCGTTGCATCTCGCTTCGCTCGACGAGCTCGGGGGCCCTTCGGTCGTGGCCTAACGGCTGCCCAAGGCGCTGATCCGCCGCAACGTGCCGGGCGAGCCGCTGCACGCCCTCCTGCGCGACCTTGACCCGCACTGGGCGCGGCAGGCACCCCTCTCACCGTTTTCGCCCCGGCAGCGTTTCATCGCCGCCGTCGCAGGCTTGCGCAATGCCGGGTGGCCCGTGCACGGCGGCCCCACCCCGCGAGTGCGTCACAAATCACGGAACTTCGGCGCGTCCACTGCCTCTCGTGCGCGAGAGAAGGCTGTCATCTGGCCAAAGTTCCGTGATTTGTTACACAACGACCAGCGCGCGGCCGGGCGATCGGCTGGCTCACGCTAGCGCTGGTGGTCGCCCCGCGAGATCGCCGCCATGACTGCCGCCACCACGAGCGGCCATTCACCCATCACCTGCCAGTAGCTGAATCGCAGCACCCGATAGCCGAGTGTCGACAACACGGCATCCCGCTTGCGGTCCTTCTCGAACGAGGACTCACGGTCATGAAACTCCTGACCATCGACCTCGATGATGAGCCGCTCGCCGATCAGAAAGTCGACGCGCCCCAGGCCCGCAAAGCGCACCTGGCGTCGAATGGGAAGTCGATGGCGGAGCATCCGAAGCCAAAAAATCGTCTCGGTTCCCGACTCGCAAACCCCGACCACGCCGAGCGGTCTCAGTCTCAGCGCAACCGGGTGATGGCCACTCACGAGCCCCAGGTGAAGAGCACTGTCGAGCGCCGCGGCGACGTGCTCGCGCGACGCGCATCGTGCGTAGTCGGTGATGGCGGCTTCGACGGGCGAGACCAGAGCGAGTGTCGCGGTGGATGCCCTCCGCCAGTGAACGCGCACCCTCGAGTCATGCAGCTCGAGTCGACGCCGCGAGTCGTGGGAGGTTCGCAACTGGGTCGCATCCCGGTCGACAGCGACATGGAGCCGCGGATCCCGCACGACCCACACTCCGTGTAGTGCGAGCGCATCGTCGCACGTGACTTGGCCCCCGACGCGAGCTGCCGCGACCGCCGAGGGCGGGCATCCTGGCAAGACATACCAGCCTTGTCGCACGTGCACCAGTCGCCCCGAGTGTCGAAGTGCCGCGATGCGGCGCGGCGACACTCCGCTCTGACGAAGTCGAAAGGTAGGGATCAGTCCGCCGCGCTCGGCGGCGAGTGTCGCGAGAAGTTGCATGCCGCGATGGTCGCTCGGCCGAGGGCGGCCGTGCCGGGCATGTCGCTCGTTTGTGGGGTCGGGGTCCGACGCCCGGCCTCGGGAGGAGCGACGTCACAAATCACGGATTTTGGCCGAG
>JBBRWT010000066.1:0-11344 GCA_038249035.1 Actinomycetales bacterium | reverse complement strand
GAAAGCGATCACCGTGTCACTTTCGTACACGATGTCGGCGGGAATCTCACGCGCGATGATGCGCGAGAAGATCGACGGCTCCGCGCTACTCATACCCTGAGTCTAGAGCGCGGGGCTGGAGCGGGGCGGGGAGTTCACCAGCGGCCGAGAGCCGCCGAGAGCACGGCGATGGCGGCGGGGCCCGCGGTAGAGGTGCGCAACACAGTCGGGCCGAGACGCGCGCAACGCGCGCCGGCTGCCGCAAGGGCATCCCGCTCATCGGGCGCGATGCCGCCCTCCGGACCGACGACGATCAGCACGTCGCCGTGCCCGAGCTCGTGCGCCGTCAGCGCGCTGAGTGCATGCTCGCTGGCGGGATCGAGCACGAGCACGGTCGACTCGGCGGCGCGGGCCACGAGCTGCGCGGTCGTGGTGAGCGGCTCGATCACCGGCATCCACGCGCGCATCGACTGCTTGGTGGCCTCGCGCGCAATCGTGCGCCAGCGCTCGCGGCCCTTCGCTGCCTTCGCCGAGTCCCACCGCGAAATACTGCGCGCCGCCTGCCACGGAGTGACGCCGTCGACACCAAGCTCTGTGGCGGCCTGTAGCGCCAGCTCATCGCGGTCACCCTTCGCGAGCGCCTGGACGAGGTGGATGCGAGGGCTTGGCCGCTCGTAACGTTCGACCTGGTCGACGGCGAGCGTCAGGTCGCCCGGCGCGATCGCGTTGACGACGCCGAGCACGACGAGCCCCTCCCCGTCGCCAAGGCGCAGCTGCTCGCCGACGCGGACGCGCGCAACAGTGGAGGCATGCCGCGCGTCGGCGCCGCGCAGATGCACGACCCCACTTACGCCGCCGCGCGTGTCGCCGCTTTCGAGCGCTAAGAGATGGAGCTGCGAGGCGAGGGTCTCATCGAGATAGAAGTGGGCCACGGAGTTCTCAGAGCGGGCGACTAGATGTTCAGGAAGCGGTCGCGCAACTTGGCGAAGATTCCCTGCTGGAAGGTCGCGAACTGCGGTGGCACCGGGCGGCGGCTCGAGGCGAACTGCCGGATCAGCTCGGTTTCTTTGCTGTTGAGCCGCGCGGGAGTGACGACCTGCACGCCGATCTTCAGGTCGCCACGACCGGATCCGCGCAACCGCGTGATGCCGCGCTCTTTGACCGTGATGATCTCGGCGCTCTGCGTGCCGGGCTTAATCTCGACCTCGACGTCACCGTCGAGGGCCGGCAGCGTGACGACCGTGCCGAGAATGGCGTCAGTCATGTGCACTTCGACCGTGGCGAGCAGGTCATCGCCACTGCGGCTGTACGTTTCGTGGGTCTTGACCTTGATCTCGAGAAACAGGTCGCCGTTGGGACCGCCTGCAGGGCCTACCTCGCCCTGGCCGGGCAACTGGATGCGTACGCCCGTATCGACGCCGGCCGGAATGTCGACGGGGATCGCACGGCGTGCTCGCACGCGGCCCTGGCCCGCACACGTCGGACAAGGGCTGGGAATAACCGTGCCGTAGCCACGGCACGTTCCGCAGGGGCTCGATGTCATGACGTTGCCGAGCAGGCTACGAACGGTGCGTTGAATCTGGCCCGAGCCGCGGCAGATGTCGCAGGTCTTGGGCTCGGTGCCAGGCGAGCAGCACGAGCCCTCGCACGTCGAACACAGAATGGCAGTGTCGACCTCGAGCTGCCGCGTGGTGCCAAAGACGATCTCGTCGAGCTCGACCTCGACACGGAGCAGTGCGTCTTGCCCGCGCTCGCGGCGGCTGCGGGGCCCACGCTGCTGCTGACCGCCGCCGAAGAAGGTTTCGAAGATGTCGCCGAAGCCGCCGAATCCGGATGCTCCGCCGAAGCCGCCCGAGCCTCCGAGGTCATATTGCTGCCGCTGCTTAGGGTCGCTCAACACGTCGTACGCGTGCGTGACCTGCTTAAACCGCTCGGCCGCATCCGCACTCGGATTCACGTCGGGGTGCAACTCGCGCGCCAAACGCCGGTAGGCCTTCTTGATGTCGTCGACGCTCGCCTGACGGTCAATGCCGAGCACTTCGTAGTGGTCTGCCACTTATTCCTCACCGAGCAGGTGCGAGACGTAGCGGGCTACGGCGCGCACTGCTGCCATGTTGTTCGAGTAATCCATGCGGGTTGGGCCAAGAACTCCGAGCTTGGCCGAGCTATCAGTGCCCACCCGGTAGGCGCTCGTGACCACCGCTGTTTCTTTCAGCGCCTCGTCATTCTCCCGGCCAATGCGTGCGGTCACACCGTGCTCGTCGACCTGCATCTCGCTGAAAAGCTTGAGCAGGGTTACCTGCTCTTCGAGCGCCTCCAGCACCGGGTAGACGCTGCCGACAAAGTCTCCTTCAGTTCGCACCAGGTTGGCCGCGCCCGCCATGACGAGTCTGTCGGTGCGGTGCGCATCCACGTGACCCAAGAGGGCCTCGGCGACGACACTCACCGTTTCGCGGCGGTCGGGGGCGAAGCGCTCGGCGAGAGATGCCGCAACGATGGATACCTCGCTAAGCGCTTGACCCGTGAGCGCGGCGTTGAGCTTGGCCCTTAGCTCGCCCACAAACACTTCGTCGGCCTCACGGGGTAGCTCGATGATGCGTTGGTCGACGCGTCCGCCGTCGGTGATGAACACCGTCATCAGTTTGGTCGCGCTCATCGGCACGAGTTCGATGTGCCGAACGCGCGCGTTACCCAGCGCCGGATACTGAACGAGGGCGACCTGATTGGTCAGGCTCGAGAGCAAACGCACGGTGCGCGCGAATACGTCGTCAAGGTCGACCGACTGATCAAGAAACGCGCCGATCGCCTGGCGCTGCGCTGCGCTCAGAGGGCGAAGATCGGCAAACTGGTCGACGAAAACGCGGTAGCCCTTGTCGGTGGGAATACGACCCGATGACGTGTGCGGGGCCGCGATGAGCTCTTCTTCTTCAAGCAGCGCCATGTCGTTGCGGATGGTGGCCGCCGAAACACCGAACTGGTGCCGATCGACGATGGCTTTCGAGCCCACAGGCTCACGCGAGGCAATGTAGTCCTGAACGATAGCCCGCAGCACGTGTAAGGCGCGATCCGAGACCATGGTCCCCATCCCCTCCGCACCGGTCGACGCTCTCTTGGCTCTCACACTCTTGGCACTCACGCGCCAGGACTGCCAATTCTACCCCGCAACACGGGCGCAACATCATTGCCTGTGGCGAGCCTGCGCGCTAGGTTTACTTCGTGCTCCACCCCGGGACCCATGTTCGCCGCAGGATCATCGAAAGGCAGTACCCATGACCGACCAGCCCACTCCCCCCGCAGCGTCTGCGCCGCAGTTGACCGAGGCCGAAGACCGCCAGTGGGCGTCGTTCGCCCACCTCGGTGGAATTCTGAGCTTTCTGCCGGCGCTCATCATCTGGCTCATCTTCAAGGACCGTGGCTCGTTCACGAACCAAGAAGCCAAGGAGGGCCTGAACTTCCAGATCGCGGTCGCTATCGGCCAGGTCGCCATCTTCATCATCAACGCAATCCTCACCACGGTGACCTTGGGCTTCTGGGGCCTCGTCGGGTGGATCTTGCCGCTCGCGCTGTGGGTGCTCTCGCTCATCTGGAGCATCATGGGCTTCTCGAAGGCAAAGGACGGCACGGCGTACCGCTATCCCGTCACGCTTCGCCTCATCAAGTAGAGCAATCGAACTGACTCGCGGGGTCTGGCCAACACGGCCGGGCCCCGCGGGTGTTTAATGGCCGCATGACCGATCAGCCTGTAAACCCGTACGCCAGTGCCCCGCAACCGATGAGCCCCGCCGATGAGAAACTCTGGGCGACGCTCGTGCACGTCGGCGGCATCTTCTTCAGCTTCGTGCCAGCCCTCGTCGGCTTTCTCGTGCTCGGTGACCGCGGCCCGTTCGTGCGCGGTCACACTGCCACCGCTCTCAACTTCCAGCTCACGATGGTGATTGCCAGCGCGATCGGAGCGATCACCTCGTGGTTCATCATCGGTGTCTTCGTGCTGATCGCCGTGAGTGTTCTCATCATCGTGTTCTCGATCATCGCTGCCCTCGCGGCCAACCGAGGTGAGGCGTACACCTACCCGCTCACGATCGCCTTCATCAAGTAGGCAACGCGACTGTTCTGTTGCCCGACTGCTCTGGTGCCCGTCGCTTTAGTCGGGCAACAAGCGACGCACGACCGTGTCGGCAAGCAGGCGACCGCGCTGAGTGAGCACGACTACGCCACGAAGCGCAGCGCCGGGATCGACGAGCTCGTCGGCGATGAGTCCGGCGACGGCACGGCGACCGAGCGCGGTGAGAGCATCCGTCGGCAGGCCCTCACGCAAGCGCACTTCTAACAGGACGCGCTCGATGCGTCGAGTCTCGGCGTCGAGAGTCTCGCGGCCAGCGGCAGGGCTCAGCCCGTGCGCGAGACGGTCGGCGTACGCCGCGGGGTGCTTGACGTTCCACCATCGCACCCCACCGACGTGGCTGTGCGCGCCAGGCCCGACGCCCCACCAGTCTTGGCCGGTCCAGTAGGCCCGATTGTGCCGCGATCGTTGCTCGGGGTTTCGCGCCCAGTTGCTGACCTCGTACCAGTCGTATCCTGCGGCACCGAGCCGCGCATCCAGTGCCTCATAGAACGTGGCGTGTAGGTCGTCGTCGACATCTGGTACCTCGCCGCGCGCGATCTGGCGGGCGAGCTTTGTGCCTTCTTCCACGATGAGGGCGTAGGCGCTCAGATGGTCGGGCTCGGTCGCGAGCGCCGCGTCGAGGCTGCGCTGCCAATCGTCGAGGCTCTCACCCGGTGTGCCGTAGATGAGATCAAGGCTGACAGCGAGGCCGGCCTCTTTCGCCGCCGCCACCACGAGCGGAACGTTCTCAGGGTCATGCGTTCGCTCAAGGGTCGCGAGCACGTGGGGCACGGCGGACTGCATGCCGACGCTCACGCGCGTGAACCCCGCCGCCGCGAGTCGCTCGAGCCCAGCCGCATCAATCGAGTCGGGGTTGGCCTCGGTCGTGACGTCGGCATCATCGGCGATCCCGAGTTGCTCGCGCACGGCATCGAGCATTCGGGCCAGATCGTCGGTCGACAACAGCGTCGGAGTTCCACCGCCGAAGAACACCGTGCGCGCGGGCCGCGCGGGCAACTGTGCGGCGGTGAGTACTCGAGCGGCGAGTGCTACCTCGGCAATCGCCTGGTCAGCGAAATCACTGCGCTTAACCCCGCGAATCTCGCTAGCCGTGAAGGTATTGAAGTCGCAGTATCCGCACCGGTCGCGACAAAACGGTACGTGCAGGTACACCCCAAAGTCACGCTGCCCAGCGCCAACGAGCACGCTCGACGGCAGCATGCCGTCGGCGGGCGCCGGGTCGGCGAGGGGCAGGGGGCTGGGCACGACTCCATCCTCCCAGGCGCCGCGCGGGCCGCGCGCGGCTCACCGCCGCGAAGCTCTCCGTCGCGAAGCTCTCCGTCGCGAAGCTCACAGGTGCGACCCGCACACTCGAGGTCGCGATCTCCACAATTCAGGAGGCGAACCCGTCAACCGGGCGTGGGGATGCCCTGCCGGGCGTGTCGGCAGCGCCGAACATCCAGAACTCCTGAATTGTGGAGACGACACACCCCAGGCTGACGGGGCGTCGGCACCGAAGAGCACGAGTGGAGACCATGAGCGAAACGACGTTGTCGGGCACTATCGACGTGCTTGTCGTCGGCGGCGGACAAGCGGGGCTCGGCATGGGGTACCGGCTGCGCGCCGCAGGTGTGCCGTTCGTGATCGTCGATGACCGTGCGCGGGTTGGTGACGTGTGGCGGGCCCGCTGGCGCAGTCTCGTGCTCTTCACGCCGCGGCGGTTCGCGGGCCTCCCCGGCACTCCGCTTTCCCGCCGCGTCGGGTACTACCCGACGAAGACCGAGATGGCTGACTATCTCGAGCACTATGCCGCCGAGCACGCACTGCCCGTCATCGCGAGCACCCGAGTCACCAGCGTGCGACGCGCGGGTGACGAGTTCGTGGTCGAGTCTTCGCGCGGCATCCTCCGTGCGCGCGCGGTCGTGATCGCGACGGGGCCGTTCCAGTACCCGCGCATCCCACGAGTCGCGGCTCGACTTGATGCGTCGGTCGCGCAATTGCACTCCAGCGCCTACGAGACTCCCGGCGACCTACCACGTGGGCGTATCGCCGTGGTCGGCGGGGGAAACTCTGCCGCGCAGCTCGCCGACGAGGTCGCGAGCGCCGTCGACAAGACACGCGATGTGACGATGATCGCCTCGCAGCAGCCCTGGTTCATCCCCGAG
Source organism: Actinomycetales bacterium (assembly GCA_038249035.1). Taxonomy (GTDB): domain Bacteria; phylum Actinomycetota; class Actinomycetes; order Actinomycetales; family Microbacteriaceae; genus Microcella. The sequence goes on along the minus strand of JBBRWT010000066.1, from coordinate 5,098 downwards.
CGCATCCTCGGGCTCACCGTCTACTGGCCACTCAAGCTCTTCGGCATTCTCAGCTCGCCCGCGACAAGCCGCATTAGCCAGTACATCCACTCGCGCGGCGACGGAATTCTTGGCACTGACGCGAAGCGGGCGGTGCAGGCCGGGCGTCTGCAGCTGCGGACCAGCCGTGTTGTGGATGCTCACTCGCGGTCGCTCGTACTCGCCGACGGCTCGCAGCTCGAGGTCGACGCGGTGCTCTGGGCGACAGGCTTTCGCACGCACTACCCCTTCGTGCAGGTTGAGGGGTCACTCACCGAGCACGGTGCACCCGTGCACGTGGGCGGCGTCTCACCGGTCGGCGGCCTGTATTGGATCGGCCTGCCATGGCAGAGCCGCCTCGACTCGTCGATCGTGCATGGCATCGCGGCCGACTCGCGCGACCTGCTGGGCGCGGTACTGAAACATCTCGGTTGGTCCACTGCGACGCGCGCTGCCAGCCCCCCGCTGCGCCCTCTGCCACGATAAAGCTGTGACCACCACCATTCTCTGGGACGTCGACGGAACCCTGCTGCTCAACTCGTTTGGCGGCGGCGGCGAGCTCTACCACACAGCCGTCGAACGCACTGTGGGCGTTGAGCTTCACCCGCCGATGCCGCGCACGCATGGCAAGCCCGACGGGCTCATTGTGAGCGAGATTCTCGCCCACTTCGGCTACGACGACGCCTGGCACGAGCGCGCTCGCGCCGCGCTCGACGAGCTGTCAATCGAGCGCGCGCAGGCGGGCGACCGCCGCGAGCGTGCTCCGGGGGTGACGGATGCTCTGCGCGCGGTCGCTGCCCGAGGCTGGCACAACGGCGTGCTCACCGGCAACTCACTCGTGCGCGCCCGAGTCAAGCTCGAGGGCGCCGGGCTTGGCCCCGAGTGGTTCGACTGGGAGCGCTCATTTTTCGGCGCGACGGCCCGCGACCGCAGCGAGATCACCCGCGCGGCACGCGACGCGCTTCCTGGTGAAACACTTGTCATCATCGGCGACACTCCGCGTGACGACGAAGCTGCTGCCGCTGCAGGCATGCCCTTCATCGGCGTCGCGACGGGCGTGTTCACGGTCGACGACTTGCGCGAGACCGGTGCGGTGCTCGTCGTCGCGAGCCTCGCCGACTCGCTCGACGAGGTGCTGGCGGCGATCGACGGGCTGTAGTCGAGCATCCGGCGAATCACAACGCCCGCGACCTGATCGGTCAGCTGACCAGCGCGATCCCCTGGACGAACCAAATCTGATTCATGCGATACAGCATCACAGCAACGGCGAGTGAGCTGACCCCCATCACCACTGTCGCCCACCGGGTGCGGTCAACGAGTGCCCATGCGATCGCGGCGACCGGCAGCACGAGGGCGACGACGACGTAGATCCACCACTCCACGATGTCGCCGGTCGGTTGATTGCCCACGAGCGGGGCCACGATGCCGATGACGATCTGCGCCAGCAGCACGAGCGCCACAGCCGCTGTGGGAAGCACGCTGACGTCATCGGGCTTGCGGCCGATGCCGCCCAGCACGAGAGCGGTAAGGCCGGCGATGACTGACACAGCAATGGCGATCGTGGTGAACCACTCGATCACGGTGCGGCCTCCTGTGTGGATTCGCCTGCAGTCTCGTGCGGGAACCCGACCAGCGTACGGCCGCGCCCGTCGTGCACGCTGATGAGGGCGACGAGGCGGTCCGGATGCTCGCCGCCGGCCTTCCGCTCGATCGCGGCCACCGGCTCGGTGTCGGGCACCTCGGGCAGTGTCAACAGTTTTCCGTGCCCGAGGTCGCGGGCCTGCGACGCATCGACCTCGAGAACCGCGAACAGCCGCGCGGCAACCTCTGCCGGGCTCGCCAGCAAGCTCGCGCCCTGCTCGGCTAACGCTTCAAGACTCACTGCGTCGGCGACCTCGAATGGGCCCACGCGCGTGCGCCGCAGCGCCGTCAGGTGCCCGCCGATACCCAGTGCCGCGCCGAGGTCGCGCGCGAGGGCGCGGATATAGGTGCCTGAGCTGCAGTCGATGCGAGCATCCACGTCGATGAATAGGCCGTCGGCAGTGGCGCTGCGTCGCACGGCCTGCACCTCGAACGCGCTGACAGTGACGCGGCGCGAAGCGAGCTCGACCTCCTCGCCCGCGCGCACGCGATCGTACGCCCGGCGACCGTCGACCTTGATGGCGCTGACAGAACTGGGCCGCTGGTCGATCTCGCCGGTGAGGGCACGGATGCCCGCCGACAGTTGCTCGTCGGTCACCGCCGCCACGGCCGCGGGCTCTGCCGTGTTCACGATCTCGCCCTCGGCGTCATCAGTGGTCGTGACGGCACCGAGGCGCATCGTCGTCTCGTAGGTCTTGTCGAGGCCGACGAGGTAGGTAAGCAAGCGCGTGGCCGGTCCGACCCCGAGGGTGAGCAGGCCCGTCGCCATGGGGTCGAGAGTTCCGGCGTGGCCCACCTTGCGGGTGCCAAGCGCGCGGCGCGCACGGGACACAACGTCGTGACTCGTGAGGCCCTGCGGCTTGTCGAAGAGCAGCAGGCCGGTGGTCATGATGTCAACGCTAGCGCGGTGCGGGGCAGCCCACCGGCCTAGGCTGACGAGCATGCGCATCGCGGTGATCGGAGCGGGCGCGGTCGGCGGCCTCGTGGCCGCTCTGGCCGCGCGCGCGGGGCACGAGGTGCTCGTGACCGCGCGCGGCGAGCATACCGAGGCGATCGCCCGCGCCGGGTTGCACATCGACGGTGGGTGGGGTGAGTGGAGGGCGCCGGTGCAGCTCGTGGAGAGCATCCCGAACACGACCCTCGACCTTCTCGTGCTCGCGACAAAGGCGCACGACTCACCTACCGCACTCATGCCCTGGCGTGCATATGACGGCACTCCCGTGCTCGTGGTGCAGAACGGGCTCGGCGGCGAGGCCGCGGTACGGCAGGCCCTGCCGCGCTCCCCCGTCGCCATCGGCCTCGCGCTCTTCGCCGTGAGTCTCACCGGCCCCGCGCGCATCACCGTGACCGGCCCGAACGGGCTCACCCTCGGGGGCGACCCTGCTGCGGTTGCCGTCGCCGAGCCGCTGCTGCGTAGCGCTCTGCCCGACCACGGCTCGGCCGAACTCGTGCTGGTCGACGACATTCGCGGTGCCCAGTGGACGAAGCTGCTCGTCAACCAGGTCAACGCCCTACCCGCCATCACGGGGCTGAGCGTGCAGCAGACCATCGCCGACGCCGAACTGCGTGCCGTTCTCGCGCGCGGCATGGTCGAGACCGTGGCGGTCGGCGATGCGCTCGGTGTGCGCTGGGGCCGCATTGGGGCGGTGGATGCCGATGCCATCGCCGCGGTGCGCTCAGGCGGCCTGGCCGCGGCCGCGCAGCTCGCTCAACACCTCGCCGCCGGAATGGGCGAGGTGCCCAACCCCGCGTCGATGCTGCAAAGCGTTCGCCGCGGTCGCCGAACCGAAGTCGACGCGATCAACGGAGCGGTCGTCGAGCTAGGCGCACGCCTGGGCGTGCTCACCCCGGTCAACGCCGCGCTTGTCGGGCTCGTGCACCGCGTTGAGCAGAGCGGCAGGTCGCTCCCACCTCACGAGGTCACCACGAGCATCCCGCCCTCGACCTGATCTCCACAACTCAGGAGTCGCGGCCGCTAAGGGTGCGCGACACGCCGCAAGAGTGCTCTCGACGCGCCCTGCGCATACCGATCTCCTGAATTGTGGAGATCGACTGTGGAGATCGACTGTGCCGATCGATCGTGCCGATCGACTGTGCCGAGCGACTGTGCCGAGCGACTGTGCCGATCGACTGGGGCGAGCGCGCTAGCCAGCAGGCAGTCGCTACATCATCGACTTGGTGTGCCAGACGGTTTTCGTCTCGACGAACGCCGTGATGCGCGCCAGCGACGGGCTCGGGATGCCCACGACGGGCGCCACGACACGCTTCAGCGTCTCGGCCGCCGCCAACTGCAAGTCGACCCAGGTCTCGTCTTTCGGCCCGACGATTCCGCCCGCACCCGACAGGTCGAGCGCATTCACGTCGGCGTGCGATGCGAGCCACGGCATGATCTCGGCCGGCGAGCCGGTCAGGATGTTGACGACGCCGCCGGGAACATCAGAGGTCGCGAGCACTTCGCTGAGCGAGATCGCCGATAGTGGTGCACGCTCGTCAGCAACGGCGACGATCGTGTTGCCGGTCAGAATCGCTGGCGCGATCACCGAGACGAGACCGAGCAGCGAGCCGCTCGCCACGCCCTGCGGTGCCACTGAGGCGACGACGCCTGTGGGCTCGGGCACCGAGATGTTGAAGTAGGGCCCCGACACAGGGTTGGCGTTGCCCGCCACCTGCGCATACTTGTCGGCCCACCCCGCGTACCAGACCCACACGTCGATGGCGAGGTCCACCTGCGCGCCAGCCTCGACGGCCGTGACATCTTCTGTCGACACGATCTCGTCGACGAACTGCGCGCGACGCCCTTCGAGTAGCTCAGCGATGCGGTAAATCACCTGGCCGCGGTTGTAGGCCGTGGCACCTGCCCAGCCGCCGACGGCCGCGCGCGCCGCCACTACGGCGTCGCGAGCGTCTTTGCGAGAGGCCTTCGCGGCGTTCGCGAGAAAGTCGCCCGAAGCCGACACGACCTCGTAGGTGCGACCGCTCTCGCTGCGCGGAAACTTGCCGCCAATGTAGAGCTTGTACGTCTTGGGCACGGTGAGCCGGCTCACTTTGCCGCCGCCTTTCGGGTCTTCGCTGGATTCTTGGCGCCCCGCGAAGACGCAGAGCGATCGTTCGACGGTGCCGCGCTGGATGCTGCGCTCACGCTCGCCGGAGCATCCCACCCGGTCGATTCCAGGTACGCCGTCAGCCCATGGCGACCGCCCTCGCGGCCATAGCCCGACTCTTTGTAGCCACCGAACGGTGACGCGGGGTCAAAGCGGTTGAACGTGTTAGCCCAGACCACACCCGCTTTCAACTGGTCGACGAGGGCGAGCATGCGGCTGCCCTTTTCCGTCCAGATGCCAGCCGACAAACCGTACGGCGTGTTGTTGGCTTTCGTGATCGCTTCGGCCGGAGTGCGGAACGTCAGCACCGAGAGCACCGGCCCGAAGATCTCTTCGCG
>JBBRWT010000065.1:0-11413 GCA_038249035.1 Actinomycetales bacterium | reverse complement strand
TTGCCAGCGCTGCTGAACGGGAGAGTCAATGAAGATCGCCATTCGGCGCGAACCGATCGAGGGTGAGCGGCGCGTTGCTGCCACGCCAGCGGCCGTCGCCCAATACGTCGCCGCGGGGTACGCGGTCACCCTGGAGAAGGGTGCCGGTGTTGCGGCTGGCTATGCCGATGCCGCCTATGCCGAGGCGGGCGCGACGCTCGCGGCGAGCATCCCGTTAAAAACGGTTGAGGTTCTCGTTCACGTGCGCCCCCTCGAGGCGGCGACCATCGCGGGCCTTCCGAAGGGTGCGATCACGATCGGCTTCGCATCGCCCGCGAGCGAACTCGACGGCGTTGAGGCTCTCGCGGCGAGGGGCATCACGGCGTTCTCGCTCGAGTTGATTCCGCGAATCTCGCGCGCGCAGTCGATGGACGCGCTGACGTCTCAAGCCCTCATCGCCGGGTACCGCTGCGTACTCGAGGCCGCCATGCGGTTTCCGCGCTTCTTGCCGCTGTTCATGACGGCCGCCGGCACCATCCCGCCCGCGCGCGTGCTCGTGCTCGGTGCCGGAGTCGCCGGTCTGCAGGCGATCGCGACCGCCAAGCGCCTCGGCGCCCGGGTGTCTGCCTACGACGTGCGCGCGGCCTCGGCCGACGAGGTCAAGTCGATGGGTGGCACCTTTATTCATCTCGATCTCGATGCGGCTGCGGATGCTGCGGGCGGCTACGCGAAAGAACTGGCCGCCGATCGCGCCGATCGACAGCGCGAACTGCTGGCACCCCACATCGCTGATGCCGACATCATCGTCACGACGGCCGCCATTCCGGGCCGCCCGGCGCCACGCCTGGTGACGAGCTCGATGCTCGCGGGCATGACTGCCGGCTCGATCGTGGTCGACCTGGCGGCCGAGACCGGCGGCAACGTTGAGGGCGCCGTGCCCGGAGAAGACGTCATCGTGCCCGTCACGGGCGGCGCGGTGACCGTTGTCGGAATGAAAGATGCCGCATCCACCATGCCCTTCGACGCCTCGCGCTTGCTCGGCCAGAACATTGCGAACCTCGTCGCCCTCATGACCAACGACGGAGCACTGGTGCCCGACTTCGACGACGAGGTCGTCGCGGGCGCCTGCCTGACCCACGACGGAGTGGTACGGCACGAGCCGACCGCTGCCGCGATTGCCGACCGGAAGGGCGGGAACTGATGGATGCCATCACGCTGCTGACATTCTTCGTGCTGTCGGTGTTCGTCGGCTTCGAGGTCGTCTCGAAGGTGTCGAGCACGCTGCACACCCCCCTCATGTCGGGGGCCAATGCCATCCACGGCATCATCCTGGTTGGTGCCGTAATCGTCGCGGGCCAGGCCGAGAGCACGCCCGTGCTGGTCGTCGCCCTCATCGCCGTGTTGCTTGCGACCGTCAACCTGGTCGGCGGCTTCGTCGTCACGGACCGCATGCTCGAAATGTTCGGTGGGCGCAAGCCGGGCGCGGCCACAGTTGCCGCCGCCGCGAAGGATCGCGAGGAGTCGAAGTGATCGTACTTACCCCCGAGTGGACCGCGGTGCTCTACCTCGTCGCGGCCGTCTGCTTCATTCTCGCCCTCAAAGGCCTCAGCTCACCGAAGTCGGCCCGACGCGGCAACCTCATCGGGGCGTTCGGTGCACTGCTCGCCATGGTCGTCGTCTTTCTCTCAACCGAACTCGACAACGTGGTGCTCATTCTCGGCGTGATCGCGCTGGGCTCAGTCATCGCCGTGCCTGCCTCGCGGCTCGTCAAGATGACCCAGATGCCGCAGCTCGTCGCCCTGTTTAACGGGGTCGGCGGTGGCGCTGCCGCGCTCGTGGCGATGCTCGAACTCACGCACGTCGAGGGCATCGGAGCCGTTACGGCGGTGGCGTTCACCGTGCTCGTCGGAGCTGTGTCGTTCTCGGGCTCGGTCATCACCTTCGCGAAGCTGCAAGAGCTCATGCCGACCCGGCCGATTATCTTTCCGGGTGCTGCCGTTGTCATTGTGCTGGTCGCAGTGGGCTCGCTGGCCAGCGCCGTGTGGCTCGTGCTCACGGGCGACCCGCTCGCAGCCTACGTGTTGCTCGCGCTGGGCACTGCCTTGGGCGTGTTCGTGGTGCTGCCGGTCGGTGGCGCCGACGTACCCATCGTCATCTCGCTGCTCAACGCGTTCACCGGCCTCGCCGTTGCCGCCTCGGGTCTCGTGCTCGGCAACACGCTGCTTCTCGTTGCGGGCACCCTGGTGGGGGCATCCGGAACCATTCTGACCCGCGCCATGGCCTCGTCCATGGGGCGAAGCGTCGTCGGCACCCTGTTCGGGGCATTCCGCGGCGGGTCAACGGCCGGGTCAACGGCGGTCAGCGACCGCCCCGTGCGCTCGTCGAGCGCCGAAGATGTCGCCATCCTGCTCGGCTACGCGCAGAAGGTCATCGTTGTTCCGGGCTACGGGCTCGCCGTCGCGCAGGCGCAGCACACCATGGCCGAGCTCGCGACGACGCTCGAGGCCAAGGGCATCGAGGTCGTCTTCGGCATTCACCCGGTGGCGGGCCGCATGCCCGGCCACATGAACGTTCTGCTCGCCGAGGCGAACGTGCCATACGAGGTGCTCAAGGAGATGGACGAGGTCAACCCGCAGTTCAAGACCGCTGACGTTGCCCTTGTCGTGGGTGCCAACGACGTCGTCAACCCGGCCGCTAAGACCTCGCCCGGCTCGCCGATCTACGGAATGCCGATTCTCGATGTGGCTTCGGCGCGACAAGTGGTGTTCTTGAAGCGGTCGATGCGCCCCGGCTTCGCGGGCATCGAAAACGAGCTGCTGTACGAGCCGCAGACGACCCTGCTGTTTGGTGACGCCAAAGAGTCGCTCACCAAGGTGTTGACGGCGGTCAAGAACTTGTAGCCGTACAATCGCGGCTCGAGCGGCCCTAGATCTTGTCGCGCCAGCTGCCGGTCGGCGCGTCATCGCCCTCGACGATCTCGATCTCGCTGGTGTCGAGCGGTGGCAGTGAGATTGACTCGGTGAGAGGTGTGATGACCGTCGCCTCGTCGCGACGGTGGCGCAGCACGGTGTCGATGTACGAACTCAGTGCCTCGGCGAGCGGAATCGCCCGGCCTTCATTCTGCGAGCGATACCACCGGTGCTCGAGAAGCTGGTGGTACATCTCGGGCGTCTCGAGCTTGCCGCGCAACTCTTTCGGAATCGCCCGCACGACCGGCTCGTACACGCGCGCGAGCCATTCGTGCGCCACAACCTCTTCGTCTGCTTCGCGGTCGGGGTGATTGGATGCCGCGTACGAGTCGAGGTCGTTCAGCAGACGCCGGGCTTGGTTCTCTTCGGCGTCGATGCCGGTCAGTCGCAGCAAGCGACGAGTGTGGTGGCCCGCATCGACCACCTTGGGCCGGATGCGCACTTCGGTGCTCGCGCCATCCGTCGTGATCGCCAACTCTTCGATGTCGAAGCCAAGCTCATTGAGGCGCTCGACGCGCTGGTTGATGCGCCAGCGCTCAGAACGGTCGAACGACTCCCAGCCGGTGAGCTCTGTCCAGAGCGTGCGGTACGCCTCGATGATGCCGTTGCTCGTTTCGATGGCGCCGACGTTCTCGTCGAGGCGGCCTCCCGCCTCGAGGTCAAGCAGCTCGCCGGCAATGTTCACGCGTGCGATCTCGAGGTCGTTCTCTCGCTGCCCGTTTGACAGGCCGCCGTCGTAGAGCTGACCGGTCTCGGCGTCAACGAGGTAGGCCGCGAACGCGCCCGCGTCGCGGCGAAAGAGCGTGTTTGAGAGCGAGACATCACCCCAAAAGAAGCCGATGACGTGCAAGCGCACGAGCAGCAATGCGAGGGCATCCACCAGTCGAGTCGCCGTGTCGGGGCGCAGGGTCTGCGAGTAGAGCGCGCGGTATGGCAGCGAGAAACGCAAGTGTCGTGTAACGAGCACGGGCATGAGTTCTTCGCCGCTGGCGCTGACTCGGCCGATAATGACGGCGACGGGTTCGACGCAGGGAATGTCGAGGCGCTGCAGGGTGCGCAGCATGTCGTACTCGCGCCGAGCCATCTCTTCGGTGGTCTCTTTCACCGCCACCACGAAGTCGCTCATGTGTACGAAGCGCACCAAGTGGCGTGAGATGCCCTTGGGCAGCGAGGCAATCGAGTCGTCGGGCCAGAGCTCAAGCGGCAGGTGCCACGGCAGATCGAGCAGAGCCGGGTCGGTGAGGGCCGAGGTGATGGAGAGCGAGGCGCTCATGCGTCGGGTTCCTGTTCGAAAGATGAAACGAAAGAGGTGAGGGCGGGTGTGCTTCGTCAGCACGCCCGCCCTCGCCGGTGATTCAGGCGTCGTCTCAGCTCGAGACGGGCTCCTTGTTCAAGCGCAAGCCTGAAGCGGTGTCGAACACGTGCACGTGCTTGGGCTCGGGCGTGATGTACACGGTGTCTCCGGCGTTCGGGTGTACGCGGCCATCGACACGAGCGACGATGTCAACGCGCTGGCCCTGTACTTCGGTCTTGCCGTAGAGGTAGCCATCGGCACCGAGCTCTTCGACGAGCTCGACCTCAACCGGAAGGCCGTCGCCACTCGTCGAGACGATCAGGTCTTCTGGGCGCACGCCCACGGTCACGATCTTCTCGCTCGCCGATGAGAGCACGTCGCGCTCGACCGGCGCAATGGCGGTGCCGAACTTCACGCCGCCGTCGGCGACCTCGGCCGGGAACAGGTTCATCGCGGGCGAGCCGATGAAGCCAGCCACGAACACGTTGTTGGGCGTTTCGTAAAGGTCGCGCGGGGTGCCCACCTGCTGCAGGATGCCATCTTTCAGCACCGCGATTCGGTCGCCCATCGTGAGCGCCTCGATCTGGTCGTGCGTAACGTAGACCGTCGTGACGCCGAGGCGGTGCTGCAACGAGGCGATTTGAGTGCGGGTCTGCACGCGCAGCTTGGCGTCAAGGTTCGACAGCGGCTCGTCCATGAGGAATACCTGGGGCTGACGCACGATGGCGCGGCCCATCGCGACACGTTGCCGCTGGCCGCCCGAGAGCGCCTTTGGCTTGCGGTCGAGGTAGGGCTCGAGGTCGAGCAACTTGGCCGCCTCAAGCACGCGGGTGGCGCGCTCGTCTTTGTTGATGCCGGCAATCTTGAGGGCGAAGCCCATGTTCTCGGCAACGGTCATGTGCGGGTAGAGCGCGTAGTTCTGGAAAACCATCGCGATGTCGCGGTCTTTCGGCGGCACGTCGGTGACGTTGCGCTCGCCGATAAAGATGTCTCCTGCGTTGACCTCTTCGAGACCCGCAAGCATGCGAAGCGAGGTCGACTTGCCGCAACCCGAGGGGCCGACGAGAACGAGGAACTCACCATCGCCCACGTGCAGGTCGAGAGCGTCAACGGCCGGGACCGTTGATCCGGGGTAGAGCCGGGTGGCCTTGTCAAAGGTCACTGTTGCCATGTTGATCTTCTCCTTCACCGGCAGGTACGTGCCGGACGATCCTTCGTGAATGGATGTGCCATAAGGCGCAGTGGGCATCGTTGACCACCGCGCCCCAGTATGCCACTTCCACGACGCTTGGCCCATTCTGTGTCTGCGGCTGGCAGCGTCACAGCAGCGCGTCGTACTATGAGGGCGGGGCGCCGCGTGCGCCCTTTACCGTGCCCCGGGGAAACTCCGTCTCCGCGTCGAATGAGGTTTCATGAGCGACCAGCGATCCGCGAACGAGCGGCCGTCGAAGAACGAACGGCGTTCCGAAGCCCGTGAGAAGGCCCGCCAGCTTCGCCAAGAGCAACAAAAGAAAGAGCGCCGCAACCGTGTGCTGCTGCAGGGCGGCGTCGCTCTCGCCGCCGTCGCGATCATCGCCGTCATCGCGCTCGTGCTAGTGAATTCGGTTCGGCCTGAGGGCCCTGGCCCTCGCAACATGGCCAGCGACGGCATCCGCATCGGAGAAGGCTTGGTCGCCATTCCCACACCGGCTCTTCCCGCTGGCGATAGTCCGGTCGTCTCCGAGGCGAACCCGGCAGGGGTCGTCGACATCCAGATCGTAATCGACTACCTCTGCCCGATCTGTGGCGAGTTCGAAGCCACCAACGGCGCTTTCATCCGCACGCTCGTCGAATCGGGTGCTGCGACCGTCGAGTATCGCCCGATCGCAATTCTCACGGGCCGCTCGGCTGGCACCGAATACTCGCTGCGATCGGCCAATGCCGCGGCGTGCGTGGCGAACACCGCACCCAACTCATTCTTCGACTTCAACGAGAGACTGTTCGCCGAGCAGCCCGCAGAAGGCACGCCCGGCCTCGACGATGCGCGTCTCATCGACATCGCCGCAGCCGCCGGAGCCGGGTCGACCGCGGTGGAGCGGTGCATCACCGATCGCACTTTTCGATCGTGGGTGAGGGGTGCCACCGATCGCGCACAGACTGGGCCGCTCGCAATCCGTGACATCGCGGTCGAGGGCATCATGGGCACACCCACGGTGTTTGTCAACGGTCAGGTCTACGACTACCGGTACCCGTTCGACCAAGGCGAGTTCGCGCAGTTCGTGCTGCAAGCCGCGGGCGATGAATTCTCGACGAACCCGACGCCGACCCCGACCCCCACCCCCACGCCGACCCCGTAACGCCGGGTAGTCTAGGGTCGGGCCTCGCGCCCCGGCCGCACGCGGCCGTTGCCGACTTGGCGCAATTGGTAGCGCACCCGACTTGTAATCGGGCGGTTGCGGGTTCAAGTCCCGCAGTCGGCTCTCGTCGTCACCACCATCGTGGCCACCACCATTGTCGCCACCACCATTGCGGCCCCCCGCCTGGGGGTAACCAGGGCCCGAAACTACCCCAATTCGTGGGGCATTTCTCTGTTTTTCGACAATTCCCGCTAGGTCGTTTCGCGGGCAGGTCGTAGCGTGTGAAAAGGCAATCGGGTGGATTGCCAGATCGTTCCGGGGGGAATCATCATGTTGCGTTCTGCCTACGCAGGAACCGCACTGGCCGCAGTGATGCTCGTTGTAGTGCCCTTCATGGGTCCTGCTGATGCAGCACCTGCGAGCTTCAGCGCGACTGCGCCGCCCACGAGCGCGTCGGTCATTGTCGCTGCTGACTCGCGCACCGTCGGCAACGAATCGACAGGCGAACTGGTTGAGTACATCGAACGGCGCGCTGCCGAGGGCTCAGCTGACGATGCGACCGCCGATTCTGAACACAGCGCTCAAGCGCCAGCGAGCGCAGAGTCGGCGGCGAGCAGACAGGGCGGATCGACGGGCACTTCCGGCGTGAGCGGTACGAGCTCAGCAGGGTCGTCAGCCGGGTCGTCAGGTGGGTCGACTGGTGGATCTTCGGGCGGCACCAGTGGCGGCACTCCGGCACCGGGCGCTTCCGCGGCGCCTGCGCCAGCACCAGCGCCTCCGCCTCCGCCCGCAGCACCCGCCTGCCCTGCCGCTATCGGAGGGTCGGCGCCGGGAGCGCCGAGTCGCTCGTCGGGCCTCGGAGTGGCGGGTACGACGTCGGATGACTTGCAGTCGTTTGCCGCGACCTTCAACGCGATTCGCGTCGCCAACTGTCTTCCTCCCGTGCCGTTCTCGAACATCCGGTACGACAGCTGCATGGAAGACCGCCTGTTCTGGATGGCGGAAGACCCGAGCACTGACCCGATGAGCGCGTGGGGCCACATCGGCTCAGTGCGCTCCGACGGGGTCGCCAGCTATGGCTGCGACGGCAACCTCGCCGGTGGATCGGGCAACTCGGGAGCGACTGTCGCTCAGAAGTGGTGGGACTCGGGTGGACACCGCGCATCGCTCTACAAGCCGACTTACACCGGCGGTACTGGTGGAGTGTGCATCTTGTTCGCTATGACGCACGGTGGTGTGCCGAACGAGCCGTACGCGTTCTCTCGCGCTGCCGCCCGTTGGGTCAACTGCTGAGACGCGGTGAGCGCGGCTCGGTAGGCTGACGCCACCGGGCGCCAGGGTGGCACCCGGGAGGGAGTCGCTCGTGAGCACTGCACTGCGCTGGGGCATTCTGGCCACCGGCAACATTGCCCGTGCTTTCACCCGTGACCTCGCCGATGCGGGGTTCACCACGACCGCGGTCGGGTCGCGTGCGCCCGGAGCAGCCGAGGCGTTCGCTGCTGAGTTCGGCATCCCGCGCGCACACGGCAGTTATGAGCAGTTGGTTGCTGACCCCGAGGTCGATGTGATCTACGTCGCGACGCCCCACCCGCATCACGTTGACAACGCGCTGCTCGCGATCGACGCCGGTAAACACGTGCTGATTGAAAAGCCCTTCACGCTCAATCGAGTGGAGGCGCAGCGCATCGCCGACCGGGCCGCCGAGCGGGGCGTCGTCGCCATGGAGGCAATGTGGACGAGGTTTCTTCCGCACATGGTGCACCTGCACGAGTTGCTTGATGCGGGCGCCATCGGCGAGGTGCGCACCGTGATGGCTGACCACACGCAGGCGCTTCCCACCGATCCCGAGCACCGACTTCAGAACCCCGCCTTGGGCGGCGGAGCCTTGCTTGACCTGGGCATCTACCCGGTGTCATTCGCCGTCGACGTGCTCGGGCTACCGACGAGCATCCTGGCGAACGCGGCGATGACGCCCACCGGCGTCGATCGACAGACAGCCATGATCTTCGGCTATGACAACGGCCGCCAAGCGGTGCTGCAGTGTGCGCTCGACACGGCGGGCTCGAACCGGGCTGTTGTGCTCGGCACCGCCGGCGCCATCGAGCTCGATCGCGTCTGGTACACGCCGACGACGCTGACACGGTATGACCGCAACTGGGCCGTGGTCGAGCGCTTCGAACAGCCGGTCGCCACCCGCGGCATGCACTTTCAGGCAGCTGAGCTCGAGCGACGGGTCGCCGGTGAGGCACCAGCGTCATTACCGATTGACGAGTCGGTGGCAATCATGGGCCTGCTCGATGAGGTGCGCGCGCTCATTGGGCTGCGATACCCGGGGGAGTCGAGCGTGGCTCCGCTCGGTATCATGGCCGAATGACCGAGCCAGAGGAGCCTCTCAGCCGCCGCGCTGCGCGCGAGGCAGAGGCGGCTGCTCGAACTCGCGGTCGCGGCCGCACGGGGCGGTTGGGTAAGGCTCCGCTTTCCGAGGGCTCATCGTCACAGGCCACTCCTGGGCAAGCACCGCTGGCCAATGACGCGTTGACCGAGCGGATACTCTCAGCCGCAGACCTGCTGGCAACTGAGGCTCTGGTCTCGGTAGACCACTCGATAAACCAGGGGTCTGCCGACGTGACATCGTCAATCTTGACGGTTGACGAGGCTCCGGCCGCAGAGCGTGGAGGCATCGTTGCCTTCGTGCGCCGCCACCCGCGCGCGGTGCTCACGACCTCGCTCGCCGTGGGCTTCTTGCTCGTCGCCACGGGGGCGATCTTCGCCGGCGTGGCAGTGGGTTCGGCCAATGCGGTTGCACCCGTGCCCGTCATCACGGCAACGCCGACCCCAGACCCGCGGGCTCTACCGACCACCATCGCCGACCCGAGTCGGCTTCGCACGTGCTCGATCGACGCACTGGCTCGTGACGAGCGGCTGACCACGCTCTTCGGCTCTGTCGTGAATGCATCGACGGGCGAATTGCTGTGGGACCGCCAAGCGACCATTCCAGTGCGCACCGCCAGCGTGCTGAAAGTACTGACGGCGGCGGTAGCCCTGTCAGCCCTCGGCCCGGATTACCGGCTGTCGACGCGAGTAGTGACAGGGTCGACCCCGGGCACGGTCGTGCTCGTCGGGGGCGGCGACGCCACGTTGAGTCGCCTGCCTCCGGGGCAAGAGAGCGTGTACTCGGGCGCGCCGAAACTGGCTGACCTCGCCGCCCAGACGGTGGCGGCCTACGCGGCGGCGAATCCCGATGCCCCGGGTATCACTCAGGTGGTACTCGACTCGACCTACTGGAGCATCTCAGACAAGTGGGATTCGTCGTGGGCCAGAAGCGAACAAACCATCGGCTACCACTCTGAGGTGACCGCTCTGCAGGTCGACGGTGATCGCGATAATCCAACGCGCCTGACGAGCCCGCGTTCGACCGACCCAGTGGCGCGCGCAGGTCTCGCGTTCGCCCAAGAACTCTCGCTCGCGGGCAACCCGGCAGGGGTACCCACGATCAGCGTCGGGGCTGCCGTGGGCAGCACCGTGCTCGGGCAGGTGCAGTCTCAACCGGTCAGCACGCTCATCGGCCAAATGATGCCGAGCAGCGACAATACTCTGGCCGAGATGCTCGCTCGCGTGTCATCGAAGGTGATTGGGCTCGATGGGTCTGCGGCATCGCTCACCCGCACTTTCACGGGCGTGCTCAACACGTACGGGGTGCCGACCGCCGGAATCAGCATCCGCGACGGGTCGGGGCTCAGCGAGTTCAACGCCGTGCCGCCGCAGTATGTCGCCGAGTTGTTCGTCGTGATCAATGGCGGGGGGCAAAACCTCTCGATCATCACGGGATCGCTGCCGGTCGCCGGTGTCAGCGGGGGCCTCTCCAGCCGATTCACCGGGCCGAACGCGATCGCGCGGGGCGCCGTGCTCGCAAAGACGGGCTGGATCGACACGTCGTATTCGCTCGCGGGGCTCGTGCGCGCGCCGGACGGAAGCGTTCTGACCTTCTCGTTTCACGCGGTCCGCGACGGGATCAGCGAGAACGCCCGCGCCGCCCTCGACACCCTCACGACAGGAGTCTTCTCGTGTGGCGACAATCTCTCAAATAACTGACCCCACCCCAGGCACCGGAGGCGACATGACCCGCGCGCTCGTGATTATTGATGTGCAGAACGACTTCACCGAGGGCGGGGCGCTTGGCGTCGAGGGTGGGGCTGCTGTGGCCGCCGCCATCACCGAGCACGTGCGCGCGAACCCCGATGACTACGACGTAGTAATTGCCTCGCGCGACTGGCACGACAACGACAACGACAACGGCGGCCACTTTGCGCTGACCGGCGACCCCGACTTCGTCACCACGTGGCCTCCGCATTGCCTCGCGGGCACCGAGGGAGCTGAGTACCACCCGGCGATCGACACCGGCCTCATCGACATTCACGTGCGCAAGGGGCAAGGGGTTGCGGCGTATTCCATCTTCGAAGGCACCACCGACGACGGCCGCCAACTGGTGGCAGCCCTCGATGAGCTCGGGGTCACTGAGGTCGACGTCGTCGGCATCGCTACCGACTACTGCGTTCGAGCCTCAGCGCTCGACGCGCTCGCCGCCGGTCGGCGGGTGCGGGTGTTGAGCGACCTCGTGGCGGGGGTTGCCGCCGAAACGAGCGCGGCTGCTTTGGCCGAACTCGCCGCGGCAGGGGCGCTGGTCGAACCGGCCTCGGCCTGAGCCGCTCAGACGTGTAGTTGGTGCTTCGCGAGCTCGCGGTAGAGCGGCGTGGAGACGACGAGCTCGCTGTGTGTTCCGACTCCGATCACCAGGCCGTGGTCGATCACGACGATCTGGTCGCTGTCGACGACGG
>JBBRWT010000064.1:0-11488 GCA_038249035.1 Actinomycetales bacterium | reverse complement strand
GTCGCCGACGCGGTGCTGCTCACCGACGCGGTGCCGCTATGAGAGGCGACCCCAAGGGCCAGTCAGGGCGGTGGATCATCGAGCTGCGCACCACGCTCTCCACCGCTGCCGAGCTCGCTGAACGAGGGCGCGCTGCCTACGACACAGACCCCGCCCTACGCCTCGCGTTCGAAGCCCTGAGCACTCGCGTCGGAGACCTCGCCAAGCGACTCGGCACGCTTGACCCCGAGCGATTCACCGCCCCGATCTGGTCGGCGGCAGCCCGCAACCGCGACGTGGTCGCGCATCACTACCACCGCATTGACCACGACCTTCTGTGGCAAACGGTCGCTCACGACTTCACTGCTCTCCGCTCACTTCTTGACGACATCGCTCCCCCACCGGGCGGATAAGCTGCCGGCAACGCCCAGAGGTGTCGACAAGTAACGGAGCCATCATGCTGTCGAGTGAAGAGCAAGCCCGACTGCGGCTCGAAATCTTCGCCGACCTCGAGCTTTTCATCGAAGCGCACGGAGGCTTCGCCAGCCGCGACGAACTCACGACTTTCATACTGCGCAGTGGGCGACCGATGCCCGTGATCGACCGCAACAAGGGCATTCGCAACCCCGCCGACCTCGACGCCACACTCTCGATCGTCTCGGCCGGTGACAACGGCCGCTACAACGTCTACGACGACGCCATCGACCGTGATCGCGGCCTGCTCTACTACTCGTGGGCGCAAGGCCCGCTCAACGCTGGCGACAACCGCAAGCTCAACGTCGCGTTCGAGCAGCAGGCGCCGATCATCCTGTTCGAAAAGCCGCTCGCGAACGTCTATGTGCCCGTCATCGGCGTGCGCATCATCGACGTTCGTCACGAGCAACGCCAGGTCGTCATCGACCTCGACGACAGCGGAGTGCGCACCACCCCCACCACCACCCTCGACAAGCGCTACGTCGAGCGGCTCGTGCGCCAGCGCGTGCACCAGCCGGTCTTTCGCGCCCGCGTGCTCAAGGCCTACAACAAGCGGTGCGCCGTCTGCACCCTGAAATACGCCGAGCTGCTGGATGCTGCGCACATCCTTCCCGACACCGACGAGCGCGGCCTGCCCGTCGTCACGAACGGCATGGCCATGTGCACGATTCACCACCGCGCCTACGACCAAAACTTTCTCGGAGTCAGCCCTGACTACGTGGTGCACGCCAACGAACGGATGCTCGCCGACAGTGACGGCCCCATGTTGCAGTACGGCCTGCAGGCGATGAACGGCAAGCCGCTGGAGCTGCCCGCGCGCCGCGGCGACCGCCCTGACCGCGAGTACCTCGCCGACCGGTTCGCGCAGTTCGCCACCTAGATCAGGCGGTGCGCCGACACTAAAGCTCCACCCCGAGCCTCGAGAGTTGTTGGGTGCTTCTGCATAGCGTGGCAACTGCTAGTACCTTCCTGCATGGCGGCGTCGTATCCGTCGACTCCCCTCGACGTGGAGCGGGTCTGTCGTCACTTTTTCGGAGAACCACGGCGAGCATCCGGAAGCCACCGGGCCTTTCGCACTCCCTGGCGCGGTGACCCGCGAGTGAACATTCAGAACGACCACGGCTCAGTCAAGACCTACCAGGTGCGGCAGGTCATTGACGCGATCGACCGAATCATCACCGAACAAGAGCAACCATGAGCGACGACCACTACACATATCGCGTCACGTGGTCGCCCGACGACACTGAGTACGTCGCGACCGTCGCCGAGTTTCGGTCTCTCTCATGGCTCGCGGCTGATGCGGCCGGCGCGCTCCGTGGCCTGCGCGCTCTCGTTGCCGAGATCGTCGACGACCTGGCGGTGACCGGGGATCTAGTGCCCGAGCCCTTCGCCGACCGGCCCTTCAGTGGTGAGTTTCGACTGCGCATTCCACCCTCACTGCACCGAGCGTTGTCGATCGAGGCCGCCGAGCAAGGAGTCAGCCTCAACCGGCTCGTCAGCGCAAAAGTCGCCGGATGAGATTCGGCGCGACGCATCTGGATGCGCTCGCGTTATGGCTCGTTCCTCGCAAAATGGCCCGAAAGTTTCGGCGAGAATGCGAGTAACGGGCCACAGTGCCGCGCGGCCCGCAGGCCAGGCCCGCAGAGCACGACGGCCTGCGCGCGCGAAACCTCAGTCGTCGAGTACCGGCACGAACCACGGCGGATACACCGCGACCTTGGCCGTGACCCCCGCCGACTTCAGCAGCGCACGCACCTCGTCGCGACGGCGATCGTTCGCCACCGCCACCAGCGCGACGGTCGCGAGCGACACGGGGCCGGGCACGAGCGCCTCGGCGGCCTGCAAAGCTTCGGGGCTCTCCGCGGCGCGCGCGAGCATCCGCTGACGGCCTTCGGCACCGATACCCAAATAAGTCTCGGGGGCCGCCACGTCACCATCCGTCACCACGACGGTGTTCGACACGGCCGCGATATCGACACCCAGAACGACAAAGTCGATTGTGGATGCGGACTTTGCCGCCGAACTCCACGACGGCCCCGGCGCGCCCTCCTGCACCTCAAGCCACCAGGTTGCTTGCGGCGACAAGCTAAACGCCACACAGTCCGCCGCCGAGCGCTCCACACCATCGTCGTCAAACGAGCCGTCACCCGGCACCGGCGCGCTTGCGCGCAACTCGGCCGTCAGGTCACTCGCGAGACGCAGGGCCGGTGACGCCTCAGACGACGGTAACAAACGCCCCGCCTCAAGAATGAGCGGCAGGTTGTTCATGTGCGTCACGTGAAAAATGCGCTGCGGCAGATTCGGCGGGCGCACCTCAGCGGCCTTACCCGTGCTGCCCGGAGCAGGGCTGCGCAAGCTACGCGCCGCCAACCGGGGCGCGCGCTTCACCGGCGCAGGAGCGGCAGGAGGCGGGGGCGGAAAGCAACTGGCGCACATTCCCGGCTCGAAACCGTGAATGCACTCTTCAGTACCCGACCCAGCAGACACGCAAACTCCCTCACGGGGGCGCCGCACGCTCGCGGCTCGGCCCCAAACCTCTAGGCTAGCGCGCCAAGCTGGGCCAAATCGACCGTCGGAATCGCAATCCACCCCTCAACCCGCGCGCGCTGACCCTGAACAGCCGTCGGCCGGATGCTCGCCCCCCGTGCATGTGAGAGCGCGACCAGCGCGGCCAAGACCGCGTCGAGCGCATCTGCCGAACGATGCATGAGGGCTCGATGCTCGCCGAGCTGCAGCCAGGGGGCCGCACGCTCGAGGTCGACGATGAGGGCGAGCCGGGCATCCGGAGTCGCCTTGTAACCCGGCCGCGCCAGCCCCCACACGCGCAACGCCATCGCGGGGTACACCTCGACCACGGCACTCGGATGCTCCCCCGAACGATCGACCACCCGACCGTCGCCCGCCAGCCGGTCGAGCAGTACGGCGCACCGCAGTGCCGTCATGCCCAACCGATCGGTCGCCACGCTCAAGGGCCGCGCGCCCGTGCGCTCGGTCACGACACGGTCGGTCTCGCGATACGCCAGGCGGCGGCGCCAGGCCAGGTCGCCCGTCGCCGGAATGCCGAGAGGCGCCAGCGCGGCGGCGCTGCCCGGCCCCAGCGCGGCGACGCTGCTCGGCGCGGTCGCGGCCACGGTTGCGGTCGCGGGCACGGTTGCCATCGGCGAGGCGTCCTGTGTCGGCCCAGCGCCGTGCCGCGCCACAAACTCAACGAAGTCGACGGGCCAGCCGAACGCGCAATCGATGCCGATCAGCTGCACATCGCGGGTCGAGCGCACGATGGTGTCATCGTCAACACCGAGCTGCAGCGACTCAAGCACGACGGCCGCGCCAGTTGCGCCAGTTGCGCCAGTTGCGCCAGTCGCACCAGTTGCGCCAGTTGTGCCAGTCGCGCCCGTCGCGCCGGTCGCATCGGCCGCGCCAGCCGCAGCAGGCTCGACTCGAAGCACGGCCAGCGCCGTACCCGCAGCTTCCGCGGCAAGATCGACGCCCGCTACCCGCGCCGGCCCCGCATTGTGGCCCGTTTCTCGCATTGTGGCCCGAACGTTCGCACCATCATGCGAGAAACCAGCCACAACAGCTACACGAACCGCACGGCAGACTGCAGCCGCGTTCGAACCTCGAACAAGTCAGTACCGCCGACGCCCACACCCGGCAGCCCGGTGCGAATCAGGTTGACGAGGCGCGAGCGCTGCACGAGCATCCCCTGGGCGCCGCGCACCGAGGCGAGCTCGACCAGCGATTCGGCGGCTTGATCGTCTTCGACGACGATGAGCAAGGCCGAGAACTTCACTTTTGCCGCGCGCGCCAACACGCGAGCACGACCGCCCAGCAGGTGCAACGGGCGCTCCCCCGCATCGAGCCCCTCACCGATCAGGTCGCCCCGCTTGACCGTGACGAGGCTGCCCCAGTCTTCGCTCAGCACCGCCCACAGGCCGGTGGGTCCGAGCACGACGTGGTCTACTTTGTCGTCGCGCGTCGGCCCGGCGAGCACGTCGTGCCACACCGTAAAGCCCAGGCCGAGGGTTGCGAGCGCCGTCGCCGACCGTTCTTCTGCGATGGCGGCGGCCAGCAAGTGCTTGACGTGCCGGGGAGCGGAGCGCACGAGGGCCGCGTCGAAGGGGTCTGGCAGCTCGACTCCGCGCCCGACCCACTCGCGAACGTTCTCGAGATACTGCTCTCGGTACCACCCGCCCGGATGCCCATACGCCTTCGCGCTCGGCCGCGAGTCGTGCCGCCCCGGGCCGGCGGCCCCACCACCGTGCTGACCCCACGCGCGAGCGCCACCGCTCGAGCCCGCACCGGAATCCGCACCCGAGTCGTAGGCGTACCGAGCCGCGGGCGTACCGACCATCTGCCAGGCGCGCTGAACGGCCTGAAACCGCTCGGCCGAGCCCCCCGTGTCAGGATGCGCCTGCCGCAGCCGGGTGCGGTACGCCTTCTTCAGCGCCGCGTCGCTCGCCGTCGGGCCGACGCCGAGCACCTCATACGGGTTGGCTGCCAAAGGGGAATCGGACATGGTGCCAAAAGCCTAGGGCCGAATCCCTTTGACCACCCGGTGAACGCAACCGCTACTGAGCCAATCGACCAAGTTGCGCGAGTTCTTCCGGGTCGAGCAGCCCGAGCATGATGGCGACGGCGGCCACCGCCAAAATGCTGGCGACCGTCGTGATGATCGCGAGCAACGATGCCCCCGGAACCTGGGGGCCCGTCACAACGACAACTGCTCAGGCCAAGGGGCGGTCGCGACGCCTGGGTCAAAACCCGGAACAGCGGCTGGCGTGGGTGCCTCGGGTAAGGAAAACACGGCGGGTAAAGCAGACACAAGCGGCACAAAAATCACAGCGCGATCGACTCGAAATACACGGTCTGCACGCGGGGGCTGGGCGGCGAGGGTGAATGGTTCCGTCGAACGGCCGTCGAGGACGGTCGTCACGAGAGAGCTCCTTCAGATATGTGGGCACGGACATGCCCACACCTGGATCGTGTCAGAACTTCATCGATTCGCCTAGTGAATGAGCACATTGCGGGTCAATCGTTGCGGTGGGCCACAGCGCTGAAGACATACGCTAGAGGGAATGTCTGACCAACCACTTCACGCGCCCGTCGCTGCCCGAGTACCGCACGAGCGTCGGCACCACGGCGACATCGTCACTGACCCCTACGAGTGGATGCGCGACAAAGACGACCCAGCGGTCATCGCCCACCTCACCGCTGAGAACGCCTACGCCGACGCGCGCATGCACCACCTCGACGGCCTGCGCGACACCATCGTTGACGAGATCAAGGGCCGCACTCTCGAGACCGACATGGGCATCCCTGTGCGCGAGGGCGACTGGTGGTACTACGGCCGCACCGTCGAAGGGCTGCAGTACGGCATCCAGTGCCGCGTGCCCGCCATGCCCATCGATCCGGCAAACCCGACCGACCCCGCGGCCTGGACTCCCCCGCCGCCTGTGCCCGATCCTGCGCAGCCACGCGAAGGTGAGCAGATCGTCATCGACGCCAACGTTGAGGCCGAGGGGCACGACTTCTTCTCTCTCGGCTCGCTCGATGTGAGCGACGACGGCCGTTGGCTGCTGTTTGGGGTCGACACCGAGGGTGACGAGCGCTACACCCTGCGCATTCGTGACCTGTCGACCGGCGAGACCCTGCCCGATGAGATCACCGAGACCGCCGCAGGCGCATTATTCGACCCCTCGGGCCGCTTTGTCTTCTACGCCACCGTCGATGACTCATGGCGGCCCGACACTGTGTGGCGACACGGCGTTGGCTCGTCGCGCGACACCGACGTGGCCGTGTTCCACGAGCCCGACGAGAGCTACTGGGTGGGTGCGGGCCGCTCGCGCAGTGGTCAGTACCTGGTCATCGAGGCCGCGTCGAGTGTCACGAGCGAGACCCGGGTACTCGACGCCACCAACCCTCAGGGAGAGTTCACCGTCGTGTGGCCGCGCCGCGACGGCGTCGAGTACGACCTCGACCACGCGCGGCTTAATGGCCACGACCTCTGGCTCATCACCCACAATCACGAGGCCCCCGATTTCACCGTTATCGCTGTGCCCGTGGATGCTCCGCTCGCCACCCCCGTGACCCTCGTGCCACACGAGCCGGGTCGACGAGTCGAGGGCATCGACGCGTTCGAGCGCTTTCTCGTGCTCGACTACCGGGCCGATGGGCTGCCCCGCACGGCGCTCGCGCGGCTCGAGGGCGTGACCGAGCTCACCGAGCCCACCGACCTCGCCTGGGGAGCCGGGCGGTGGCGCGAGCTCGTCGCTCCGATTGCGAAAGACAGCGCACTCGTGTCGATCGGTGCGCGCGGTAACCCCGAGTGGCGCCAACCGCTGCTGCGCTTCGGCTACACGAGCTTCACCGAACCCTCGACCGTCGCGAGCCTCGACGTCGCCCGCATCGACGAGGGCGCCGCCGCGGTCACCGTGCTCAAGCAGCAGCCCGTGCTGGGCGGCTACCACTCGGCCGACTACGCGGAACGGCGCGACTGGGCGACCGCGGCCGACGGCACGCGCGTGCCTATCTCGCTGGTGTGGAAGAAGGGCATGGTGCCGGCGCTCGACGGTGAAACGGGCACCGCCGCCGCCCTGCCTGGTTCTCGGTCTGTCGCGGCCGCTGCAGCGCCGAGCGCAACCCACTTGTACGGCTACGGCAGCTACGAGTCGTCGATTGACCCCGGGTTCAGCATCCCGCGCCTGTCGCTGCTCGACCGCGGCGTCGTGTTCGCGATTGCCCACGTGCGCGGCGGCGGCGAGCTCGGTCGCGCCTGGTACGAGACGGGCAAAACCACCCAGAAGACAAACACGTTCACCGACTTCATCGCCGTGGCCCGGCACCTCATCGACACCGGCGTGACGGCACCCGATCGTCTCGTTGCCGAAGGCGGCAGCGCCGGCGGGCTCCTCATGGGGGCGGTGGCCAACATGGCTCCTGAGTTGTTCGCGGGCATTCTCGCCGATGTACCATTCGTCGACCCGCTGACCTCGATTCTCATGCCCGAGTTGCCGCTCACGGTCATCGAGTGGGACGAGTGGGGCAACCCGCTGCACGACCCCGAGATTTACGCCTACATGAAGGCATACTCGCCCTACGAGAACGTGACCCAACAGCGGTACCCGCGCATTCTTGCGGTCACGTCGCTCAACGACACGCGCGTGCTGTACGTCGAGCCAGCGAAGTGGGTGGCGCGACTGCGCGAGGTGGGTGCGGATGCTGTGCTGCGGTGCGAGATGGAGGCGGGCCACGGCGGCGTGAGCGGGCGCTACTCGGCCTGGAAGCAGCGCGCCATCGAACTGGCCTGGCTGCTCGACGTGCTGGGGCTCACGAAAGCCCCGGTCAGATGAGGGATGCTCTGCAAGATTGATGCGTCGGCATGCACAATTCTTGGTAGCGTCGGGTGAGTGAGCGCATCCTCCCCCCTCGGCGAAAAAGCCGCCACCGCCCGCCTCTCGACCCTTCGTCACATCGCCGGTGTCATCAGCATCGTTGCCGGACTGATCGTTCTACTCGCCCTCATCACGCAGATTACCGACCAGATTTCGGTCGGGCGATTTCAGCCGACGCAGTACTTCGCGTTCTTCACGATTCAGACTGCGATGATCAACATCGTCGTGATGATCGCGGGTGGCATCATGGCGTTTCAACTCGAGCGCGACACACAGCTATACACAGCGATTCGCGCCAGCGTTTTCTCATACGCACTCGTCACTGCCGTCGTGTACAACGTGCTGCTGCGCGACATTCCCAACGACGACGGCTATGTGGGGCCCGTCTGGCCCAATGAGTCGCTTCACGTGTGGATTCCGATCTACCTCGCCCTCGATTGGCTGCTGAGCCCGGGGCGGGTGCGCATCGCCTGGAGCACCCTGTGGCTGGCCGTGAGTTTTCCGCTCATCTGGGTGGGCGTCACTCTGCTGCGCGGGGCGGCAACCGGCTGGTACCCCTACCCGTTCCTTGAGCCCGACGGGCCCAATGGAGTGCTCGGGGTGGTCATCTACGTCGCTGCGATCTCGGTGTTCATCATCGTTCTGGCAGCCCTCGCAGTGGTCATCAACCGCGTGCACACGCGCGGCGTGCGAGGCGTGGGGCAAGGCCGTCGGCAGACTGGCCCGATCCCAGTTGTGCGTGCCGACCTTCGATAGCTGAATCCCTATCGGGCGCGTGCGATCGTAAGGATTTGACCAATGTCAGTGCAGTCGAGTGCACTGTACTCATGAACGACACCGCCCCTGGGCCGGGAGTGGCGACGTGTCCGCAATGCGGAACCTTTTCACCCCTGCCCATCCTGTACGGCTACCCCGAGCCCCAGCACATTCGTGCCGCGCTGCGGGGCGAAATCGCGTTGGGCGGCGTCGTTCACGAACTCGACCCGCCGAGCTTTGAATGCCGAAGCGACATCTGCGGGTATACCTTCAGCCCATGACTGAGCCACAACACCTTCTGCTTGTCGTCGGTGCATCGGCGGCAGCAGAGTCGCGCCTCATCGACGCCGATGCGCAGCATCCGCAGCTCTCGGTTCTTGACGTCGCGGCCACGCGGGGCGACGGCATCTTCGAGACGCTGAGCATTGGGCGGGGGCACCCGCAGGCACTCGACGCGCACCTTGAGCGCTTCGCGCGGTCGGCCCGCATGCTCGACCTTGCCGCACCCGAGCTTGCGGTGTGGCGGGATGCCGTGCTCACGATCGCGCAGCGCCTCGCCGACCATGACGAAGCCTGGCTGAAGATCGTGCTCACGCGCGGAATCGAGGGGCAGCCACTGCCCACCGGCTGGGCCTACGGCACCGTGTCGCCCGACTTTCGGCGTGAGCGCACCGAGGGCATCAGCGTCGTGCTGCTCGACCGCGGGCTGCGCAGCGACGTGAGCGCTACGAGCCCCTGGCTGCTGGCCGGGGCGAAGACCCTCTCGTACGCCGTCAACCGGGCGGCTGTTCGTGAGGCTCAGCGGCGCGGCTCCGACGACGTGATCTTCGTCTCGAGCGACGGTTTGCTGCTCGAGGGCCCCACGTCGACGCTCGTGGTGCGGCGCGACGACGAACTCTCGACACCGCCCGACTCTTACGGAATCTTGCCCGGCACGACGCAAATCGACCTGTTCGCTGCGGCCGACCAGTGGGGGCTGCGCACGGCGGTCGGTCCGTTGACCGCGGACGACCTGCACAGCGCTGACGCGGCCTGGCTGGTGTCAAGCGTGCGGCACGCCGCACCCGTGCGGTCAGTTGACGGTAGGTCACTCACGATCGACTCGGAGCTAAGTGCGGCCATGAACGGCTTCCTGCGAGCCCGGCGTTCGTGACGCGGGGCCCTGTGTAGGGTCGAAGTATGCACAGCACGATGGAGTGCCTCACGGATTGGATGACGCGCCAGCGGTGGTACGCCGGCAAAGGTCGCGTGCCACACCTGGTCGAGGTCAGCCGTCTCGAGTGGCAATGCGACGACCCGGATGCCCGCATCCGGGTGCTTCTCGTGCGTGACACCGCCAACAATCCCCCCTCGCTATACCACGTGCCGATCGTGCTGCGGCGCACGATTCCGCGCGGCGCGGGGGCGACGTTCATCGGTCGCGATGAGAACGACGACTACCTGTTTGATGGGGCCTTCGACCCCGCCTACACGCGCACGCTGCTGCAGCGACTCGGGGTTCACCGCGACAATCAGGTCTCGCGCGTGCACGCTGGCGAGCAGTCGAACACTTCGATCATGTTCGACTCAGGGTCAGAGGCCCCGCTCGTGGTCAAGATCTTTCGACTGGTGCACGCGGGCGAGAACCCCGACGTGGTGCTGCAGACGGCACTGACGAGCGCGCGCAATCGTTCGGTGCCACGGATGCTCGGCTCACTGTCGAGCACCTGGATCGACCCGCACGGCTCCGACACCCACACCAACGAGCCCTCCACCGGGCACCTGGCGTTTGCGCAGGAGTTCATACCCGGGGTGCGCGACGGCTGGCCGCTCGCGCTCGAGGCGGCGGCCGCCGGGGAGTCGTTCGCGGTCGACGCCGAGCGCCTGGGGCGCGTCACGGCCGGAGTGCACACGGCACTCGCCGCGTGCATGCCCACGCGCGAGCCGACTCTCGGCGACATCGTGGGCTTCGTGGCCGGATGGCATCAACGACTCGCCGTCGCCATCTCAGATGTGCCGCAGTTGCGCGAGCTTCGCCCGGCGATTGAAGCCGTGTATGACGCGGCGCGGGAGGCTCCGTGGCCACCGCTGCAGCGCATCCACGGTGACTACCACCTCGGTCAGGCGCTGCGGCGGCCGAGCGGCGAGTGGTTGCTCGTCGACTTCGAGGGCGAGCCGCTGCGCCCGCTCGCCGAGCGCACCCGCGTCGACTCGCCCTTGCGCGACGTCGCGGGCATGCTGCGCTCGTTCGACTACGCCGTCGGGTCGCTACGCAACGCAGGCCGGGGCCCACGCGACCCTGCAATCGACACGGCAACACTCGATCTGCGGGCGCTCGCACTCGAAGCGGCACGCGCCGATTGGGCGCGCGAGGCCCGCGCCGCGTTCCTCGACGGATACATCGCTGAGAGCCGCCTCGATCTGCGCGAGCACCGCGCTTTGCTCGATGCCTTCGAGCTCGACAAGGCGGTGTATGAGTCGATGTACGAGGCCCGTAATCGTCCCACCTGGCTCCCGATCCCCCTCGCTGCGGTCGCCTATCTCGTCTCTGCCGAGCGCTCCGCGAAGCGCTGAGTTGTCGGCCTCCGGGCCTGCCTCACCTGCGTGGCCCCCACCCTGCCCGCCCAGCCCCACCCTGCCCGCCCGGCCCCACCCTGCCCGCGTGGCCGACAGGGCGATGGCCTGCGGCATCCATCTGCTGGCGACTCCCGAATTGAAGGAAACCGCAACAACTTTGCGCAGAGAATTCCTTCAATTCGGGAGCCTCCGCGGGTAGGGCACGGTAGAGGTGCGCGGCAAGGGGGCGGCAGTGGGGGGTGCAGTTGAGGAGCACAGCAGGGGCGCAGTTGGGGAGCAGTTGGGGAGCAGCCCGAGCCGCGCCGACAGCAGAGGCACGGGCAGCGGCAGGG
>JBBRWT010000063.1:0-11524 GCA_038249035.1 Actinomycetales bacterium | reverse complement strand
GTCGCTGTCAAAGAGATGCCGGTGCACATGCCGAGATCATGTCGCGGATGCCCACGGGGGCGGCGACATCCCCCTGTGTCAGCAATGCGCCCTGACAAATTTCAGGTGATAGCAGCCACGGTGCCTCACCTTCCCGCAAACGGGATGATCAGCGGACACATCCCCGCCCTAACAGGGATCGAGCTCGCTGCTATTCGGGAGATCGCCGTTTAGGTGCCCCGACATTAAGCCCGATGACCGAGCGCCTTACGAACGATCTCGAGGGTGTTGCTCCGCTCTCCCGGCCTCGCGCAATCCTAGGAAGACGACGGCTCGGAGGATCGGCAAGAGCGCAATGCTCTGCCGCCGCACGGGACTGAGGGAGGCTTCTCGAAACTACGTATCGTGGGTTTGCCGCTGACCTTCCTGGGTAACAGTCAGCGGCGAGGCAGCAGACCCGATCAATGTTGTCGGAGCCGCTTGACTTTGTTGAAAGGCTATTTCACGAGGGCCCGGTCCCGTGCCGGCCGGTTTGGCGGGCGAAGAACTGACAGCCTTCGGTTCGGTCGACGTCACGGGACTATGCAGTCAGTTCTGTTATGTCTTGCTTCTCCGTGCCCACCCGCTGCCCACAACCGAGGCACACCCGCAGTCACTTTAGTGTGGCCGCTGGCACTCAAATATCCCGAGAGTACAGGGATCTGCCGCTCCTCTGGCTTGCCAACGGGCGTCTGATGGCGACTGAAAATCGAGAGGTCACGGGATCGACGCCCGTCGGAGCCACCACCACTGTTTTCCCGCCCTTACGCTTCGCGCCGTGAGTCGATGATGAACTGCATCATCTCGGTAGCGTCACCGTCATCAAACATGGGCGCGAGAATCTGATTGAACTCGAGTTGACGCCTCGCCGAAATTGAGATCGCGTCGTAGCCGTTGGCTAGTAAGTGACCGGCCATCATGAGCTTCGCGGTGCGCTTGTTGCCGTCAAAGTAGAACTGGCGTCTCGTGGCAGCACAGAAGTAGGCCAACGCTTGTTCGCGGAGATCCTCGACATCCTCCATCAAGTTCATCGTTAAGTCTGCAAACTCACGATTGAGAGTCGCGCCGTTCTCGCCGGGTGCGGAAGCGCGATAGGTTCCCAGCTCGCCGATACTCACAATCCCACCACCGTTTGCCCTCCCCTCGCCGCGAAAGTGTCCAGACTCGATTGCCTCGTGCACGGCGACTTTTGCGTGTACCTGGTCGCTCGTTGGCTTGTTCAAGCGGAACGACCCACGACCCACGAGTTCATCGACGAAATTGAAGCCCTCATTCAGAGCAAGGATCTGATCCTGGTCGGAGATGCGATGGCCAGTGACGGTGATGCCCTCAAGGAGGGTTTGTACCTCGGGCAAGGTGTAGGGGTTGCCTTCCAAGGCGGCCGCATCCCAGATGTACTCCGGCAGTGAAGCGCGGAACCGCGCACGAACGCGCTCGACGCTTGAGTGCTGAAGGAGCGACCATTCCACGGCATCTGAGTTCCAAGTGATGCCCGTTTCCTCGAAGCGACGTCGCGAGACTCGACTACCCGGGCCAGAACCGGTGCCAGACTCAATGGCGCTCGCTGGCTCCAAATTCGCTTGCCTGCGTTGTTGTCGCACGGCGTCTGCCGAGCTGCGCGCCCATCGACTGGTAGGCCCCGCGCTCGTGAACTCAGTGCCGAGCGGCTCCTGCTTGTCGTCGGCCACAGTTCACCAGCTCCGCGCAATGTGTTCAGCGGCAACGCCCAGGTTTCCACCAATGCCGAAAGCGTCGATAAGGCCTTGTATGGGAGCGACCAGCTCGATCTTGCCGTCCTTCCACGCGTCGATGCCGATACCGTCCGTGCGCTCGGCGATGATGAGCGTCGCCTTCTCTGGCCGGATGTGCTCCATGTTGTCGAGGAGACGCTCGAACCGACGAGGATCTTCGGTGTAGACGACGTAGGGCATTCCGTTGCCTGGTGGGGTGCTGTCTAGATCGCCGATACGGTCGATCACGGCCGCTCCCGATAGAAGCCAATCCTTTTTGGAGAATTCGCCAGCAGAGGCGAGCTTGAGTTCAGTGACGCGGCCACGCAGGAATATCGCGCCCTTTCGGTGCAGGAGGCTTGAGCTCTCGCCCGCCGTCCGACACAACTCAACCGGATCACCGCTAGGCACCCAGCGGTTCAGCCGCTCGATCCATCCCATGACGGCACGATGGGGCTGCGTCAGCTCGAACGAGGCCGCGAACAACGGGTCGAGAATGACCCGCGCTGCGCGCGCGGCTTCTGGGTCAGACAACGGAGCCAAAGACAATTGAAGCTCGAAACCAGCAGACAGAGCTAGCTCACTGAGACTGCCTATGGTGGGGTCGACCAGGCCGTCGCGGATCCGCCACAACGTCGAACGTGCCACGCCCGATCGTGCCGAGAGCGAGGCCTTGGAAAGGCGTGATTCTGTGACGATCTGATCGACAATACGTTGCATAGGTGCAACACTATCGAACGATGATTCGTTCATGCAACGTTTCTTCACTCGCGTTGCATGAACGCAACGTAAGTCGATGAGCCTGACGCGGCAGCACGGGATCGACGCCCGTCGGAGCCACCGCGCGCCGTCGCTGTGGGCAGGGCAGCGGCCCCTGCGCGAGCCTCATGAACCTGACGCCGGTCGAGCTGACCTGCCTGGTCGGCGGCATGCGGATGCTCGGCACCAACTTCGACGGCACGACCCACGGCGTCTTCACCGGCACCGTGGGGGCGCTGACGAACGACTTCTTCGTGACTCTCACCGACATGGCCTATGTGTGGGAGCCGGCCGGCTTCAACGCCTACAACCTGCGCGACCGCACGACCGGCCAGGTGCGCTTCACGGCCACGCGCGCCGACCTCGTGTTCGGCTCAAACTCGATTCTGCGCTCGTATGCCGAGGTCTACGCCCAAGACGACGGCGCAAAGAAGTTCGTGCACGACTTCGTCGCCGCCTGGAGCAAGGTCATGACCGCCGACCGCTTCGACCTCGTGGCGGGTTGATCGGCAGCTGCTGCGGCTGACGGATGCACGGGCCGGGGTCTCTGCGAAGGCCCCGGGCCACTTCTGCTCTGAGGCGGTGGCCTCGGGCCACACTGGCCTCAGGATCACCGCATCGCAATTGACCTAATCAAGTTTGGCCCTGTAGCGCAGTTGGTTAGCGCGCCGCCCTGTCACGGCGGAGGTCGCCGGTTCAAGTCCGGTCAGGGTCGCCACGGTAATAAGCCTTCTCTTTGCGAGGAGGCTTGTTCCGTACTGGGGCTCTCGAGCCTCAGGGCTCTGTAGCTCAGTTGGTAGAGCGTTCGACTGAAAATCGAGAGGTCACGGGATCGACGCCCGTCGGAGCCACCACCACATCACCCGGTCAGACGCACGCTCGACGAGGACCGTGACGCGACCAGCTCCTCGAGCGGCACCCCGCGTGCTTCCGTGCCGAACTTCCACCAAATTCCTCCGGCGACAGCTCCGATCAGCCAGAACGCGGCGAGCATCCCAAACATGACGCCAATTCCCCACGATATTGCGGTGACCGCGAGGGCAACTTGACCGACGATCGCCCCAATTCGACCGACGGCGACGCTCGCGCCGATGCCGCTCGCGCGAAGCGAGGTCGGAAAGAGCTCGGAGAAGGTCGGATACGCCGATACCCACGCACACGTGGCGAAGAACGCGGCGACGGTGAAAGCGATGAGCACGATCGTGGGCGAGCCAGTCGCTGCCGCGGCGGCGCAACCGATCATGCTGGCGGCGGCGAGGGCGTATGAGAACGTCACGGTGGGTTTGCGGCCGATCGCATCGAGGGCGAACGAGACCACAATGCCCCCGAGAAGCGCCCCGACGTTAGCGATCAAGAAGTAGTACGGCAGCGCGGCGTCGCTGATCGGCACCGCTCCGGTCGCCTGCGAGAACACGAGAATGCTCATCGCGGTGAAGAGTCCGTAGTAGCCCGCCGCCTCGGAAAAGTCGAGTGCCATACCGAACAGCAACCTGCCGCGGTAATTCGTCCACAGTTCTCGAAGGGGCGTGCGCCCCGTCGCTGAGCCGTTCGGGTCGACGTAGCCCTGTGGGCTGTGCATGCCCGTGATGCCCTCGACGACGGCATCTGCCTCCTCAACCCTGCCGCGCGACGCGAGCCAGCGCGGCGATTCCGGAATGAGCCGGCGTGCCAGAAGACCGTAGGCCGCGCTCACGACGCCGAACAGCAGCGTGTATCGCCAGGTCAGGCCGAGCGTTGAGATGACCACGATCGAGATGACGCTCGCGAGAATGCCACCCAGCGCCCAGAACGTCATGACGAGTCCGTTGCTGCGACCGCGATTGCGCGCCGGCATGAACTCGGCAATTGCTGAGGTCACCGCGGCGTACTCACCGCCGATTCCGAGGGCGGTGATGAACCGGAAGATGATGAAGATTTCGTAGGTCGGGGCCGCCGCTGTCGCGATCGCCGCGAACGAGTACAGCAGGAGTGTGGCGACGAAAAGTCGTTTGCGCCCGACGCGGTCGGCGAGCCATCCGAAGAGCATCGCTCCGACCGCAATGCCGCCGAACCACACGACATTGATCCAGATGGACTGCAGTGAATCGAGCGAAAACTCGGCCTGGATGCCCGGGATCACCGATCCAATGATCTGCACCTCGAATGCGTCGAGCATCCAGCCGATGCCCAGCGCGACCGCAATGCGCGTGTGCATCGGTCGCCAAGCGGTTTGGTCAAGTCGGTTCGCCACGAAAGCCTCCACTGTTGAGCCCCGCCCAATGACAGGGGCTGCAGCGATGGTACGGACATGACAGCCGCCAACGCGAGGGGCAGCCGGCTTCCGTAAGCGGATCGTAAGAACTCGCCGTATCCGCTGACCCCGGCCGCGGTGTCTGATGGTGCCGTGTCCACCTCCGTGCCAATCGCGACCGGCCCCTCGGCAACCGTGCAACTCCCGTCATCGACGGGCGCCGGCCTCGCTGTGCTCCGCATCGCCCTGGGCGTGTTGTGGGTGCAGAACGCCGGATGGAAGGTACCGCCAGACTTCGGGCGCTCCGGCGATCGGGGTCTGTACTTTTGGGCGAGCGAAGCGGTGGAATACCCGGTTGTCGCCCCGTATTCCTGGTTCGTCGAGACCGTTTTTCTGCCTCAGCTCGCCATCGTCGGATGGGCGGTGCTGCTGGCGGAAGTTGCTCTCGGCGCCTTCCTCGTCCTCGGGCTCGCGACCCGGGCGTGGGCCGCGGTGGGCATCATCCAGACCACCGCAATCGCCCTCTCGGTGCTCAATGCGCCAGACGAGTGGCACTGGGGCTACATCCTCATGGGCGTCGGGCACCTCGTGCTGCTGCTCTCTGCCGCCGGGCGCACCTGGGGTATCGACGGGCTGCTGCGGCCGGTGTGGGTTCGATCGCCCGGTCGCGTGGCACGGCTTATGACGGTGCTCTCGTGATCGGCCCGCGAGCCCGCACGGCGGGGCCGCGACGCGGGCAAATGCGGCGCGAAATCGCTCGGGCAATGACCGTGATCGGCATCGGATCGATCATCACCGCGGTGTTCGTGTTCACACCGTCTCTTCCCGAGTACATCGACCTCGTCGATCTCGAGCCCGCGGGGGCCGTGACGTTCCTTCTTCTCGGTCTGGGATCAGTCGTCGCCGGCATACGCCGCAGCGCGCTGCTCAGTGGCGCGGCGGCCGTCGGGTTCGCGCTCGCCACCCTCGTCCAACTCGCGCAGCTCGCAACGGGTGTCGTGCTGCTCGGCGGCGACGCCTCCTCCCTCTCTCTTTTCTTGGCGGGCGCGGTCGGCGTGACCTGCCTGCTCTGGGCGAACCGCGCCGCGGACCCCGATCTCGACTCACGGAATGGATAACCGCATGACTACCCCCCTACTCGTGGGCGCCGTCGCCTACTCACCCAACGTCGTACCGATCTGGGAGGGCATGCGCGAATACTTCGCAGGCACCGACTCCGAAATGGACTTCGTGCTCTACTCGAACTACGGTCGCCAGGTCGACGCCCTCATTGCTGGTCAAATCGACCTTGCCTGGAACACGAACCTCGCGTGGGTGCGCACGGTGCTGCAGACCGAGGGCGGATGCCGGGCGCTGGCGACACGAGACACCGACACGGTCTTCCAGACTGTCTTCGTGGCGCAGGCCGGCGCAGGACTCACCGGGCTCGACGATCTGCGCGGTCGCCGCGTGGCACTCGGCTCGAAGGATTCCGCGCAGGCGGCGATCCTGCCGGTGACCTTCCTGCACGATGCGGGCATCGACGCCGATGATGTCGACCTCGTGCGCATCAACAGCGATGTGGGCAAGCACGGCGACACGGGTCGCAGCGAGCTCGATGCAATTCGGGCGGTGCTCGCCGGTGAGGCGGATGCCGCCGCCATCGGCATCAACACCTGGGAGGCAATCGGGCGCGATGAGCTCATGCCCGGCGCGCTGGAAGCCTTCTGGATGTCGCCGATCTACAGCCATTGCACGTTCACGGCGCTCGCCACGACTGAAGAGGTTCGCTACGCGTCGTGGGTCGACCACTTGATGCTGATGGACTGGGATAACCCCGCGCACCGCCCGATCATGGAGATGGAGGGGCTTCGCGCCTGGGTGCCGCCGCAGCTCGACGGGTATGAGTCGCTCTTTCGGGCCGTGAGCGAGCAGGGAATCTCGCCTCGATGGTGAGCCAGACGCTTCTTCTCGACCTCGTGCAGGCGACCGGGCGCGTTGCGCGTGGCTCGACCGTCGCGATCGACTTCGAAGGCGATCCGGATGACGCGGCTCGCATCGCGCGCGAGTGGTGCGAGCGAGCCGGCCACGAGTTCGTGTCGGGGTCGGCCGCAGATGGCATTGTGGTGCGCACCGGTCGTCGACGCGACCCGATCGCCGACCTCGAGCCCGATCAGCGGCCCGGAACGAGGGTCTGGATCTATACGAATTTCGACTGCAACCTGGCGTGCGACTACTGCTGCGTGCGGTCATCGCCGCAAACGGATCGGCGTGCGATCGGCGCCGATCGTGTCGAGCGCATCGCCGATGAGGCGCTCGATGCGGGCGTCTCAGAGCTGATCTTGACGGGCGGCGAGCCGTTTCTGCTGCCCGACATCGATGCGTTGGTCGCCGTCTGCACTCGACGCCTGCCCACGACGCTCCTGACGAACGGCATGCTGCTCACCGGCACGAAGCTCGAGCGACTGCGCCGCATGGATCGCGATCGCCTGACGCTGCAGATCAGTCTCGACTCACCGACGCCGGAGGTGCATGACGCACACCGCGGTCGCGGGTCGTGGGCGCGCGCGGTGAAGGGAATTCGAACCGCGCAGGAGGAGGGCTTCTCGGTGAAGGTGGCAGCGACCGTGCCCGTCGTGCATATGCGCGAGCTCGACCCGTTCCACGCCTTTCTCGACGAGCTCGGAATCGCCCGCGATCACCAGGTCATCCGCGCGATCGCCCACCGCGGTGTTGCCGACGACGGGGTAGAGCTCACCGTCGATTCGCTCATTCCAGAGGTCACGATCACGGCCGACGGTGTGTACTGGCATCCTGTCGCCGCTGACCACGCCGACCAGTTCGTGATGGCGGAGATCTTCCCGCTGCAGAACGCCATCGACGAGGTGCGGCGGCGGTTCGTCGAGCATCGCCTGCGGGCCGATGCGGCGGCGGAGTGGTTTCCGTGCGCGTGAGCGGGTCGTGAGCGGCTCGTGAGCGCCGAGGTCGATGTCGTGTTCCCCTGCCTGAACGAGGCCGGCGCGTTGCCAGCAGTGCTCGATGGCCTGCCGCGCGGGTATCGCGGCATCGTCGTCGATAACGGGTCGACCGACGGGTCGGCGGCGGTGGCCGCGGCCCACGGCGCGATCGTCATCACCGAACCACGGCGCGGGTTCGGGGCGGCCGCGCACGCCGGGCTGCTCGCGGCGACCGCGCCCATCGTTGCGTTCTGCGATGCCGATGGATCGTTCGACTCCGCCGACCTCGCTCGCGTCATCGGCCCCGTGGCCGACGGCCGTGCAGATCTCGTGCTCGGGCGACGGCGCCCGCAGTCGATT
This sequence comes from Actinomycetales bacterium, assembly GCA_038249035.1. Classification (GTDB taxonomy): domain Bacteria; phylum Actinomycetota; class Actinomycetes; order Actinomycetales; family Microbacteriaceae; genus Microcella. The sequence goes on along the minus strand of JBBRWT010000063.1, from coordinate 3,491 downwards.
CGCGCCTGGCCGGTGCACGCCCGAGTGGCGAACGCCTACCTCGCGCGTCGCCTGCGCCGAACCGCGGGGGCTGACCTCCACGACCTCGGCCCCATGCGTGCCGCTCGTCGCGCCGAGCTCATCGCCCTCGGCCTGCAGGATCGCCGCAGCGGCTACCCCCTCGAGATGGTGCTGGCCGCGGCGGCACAGGGCTGGCGCATCCTCGAGGTGGATGTTGACTATCGACCCCGGGTGGGCCGATCGAAGGTCACGGGCACGGTGCGGGGAACAGCGACGGCGATCTCCGACATGGCCCGCGTCTTGCGGGAGCGGGAGCGAGCGCGATGACAACGATCGTGGTGATGGCGAAAGAGTGCCGGCCCGGCACGGTCAAGACGCGACTCTCCCCTCCGTACACGCCGGTGCAGGCCGCGCTGATCGCCGAGGCGAGTTTGCGCGACACCCTCGACACCCTCACGAGTGCGCCGGCGACGAGACGTGTTCTGTGCCTCGACGGTGCCGTCGATTTCGACACCCGTGGCTGGGAGGTCGTTGCGCAGAGCCCGGGCACGCTCGACGAACGGATCGCTGAAGCGCTCGACGGCTGCCGTGGGCCGACGATCGTCGTCGGTATGGATACGCCGCAGATCTCCGCCGCGCACCTCCGTGAACCGCTTCAGCACTGGCCGACCGAGGTCGACGCGTTCTTTGGCCCCGCGACCGACGGCGGGTACTGGCTACTGGGGCTTCGGCATCCCGACGGCGATCACGTGCGCGGCGTGCCCATGTCGCAGCCCGATACCGGCGCCCTCCAGCGTGCTCGGCTCATCGATGCTGGCCTCGTGACAAGCGACCTCGTCACCCTCACCGACATCGACACCGCCGAGAGCCTGAGCGCAGTGCGGTCGCAGCTCGTCGAGGGCCGTCTGTCTCACCTGCTTGCCGAACTGAGAGGCGACATCCATGCGCGTTCCTGATCGCGTTCCCGTCGGCATCCTCGGCGGCTCTGGGGTCTACGAGTTGCTCGACGACGCCCGTGCCATCACCGTCGACACGCCATACGGCCCACCCTCCGGCCCGATCGCGATCGGGCGCCTGGGCGAGCGCGAGGTGGCCTTTATGGCGCGGCACGGTGAAGGGCATCGCCTGTCGCCGAATCGCGTGCCCTACCGTGCGAACATCTGGGCCTTTGCGTCGCTGGGGGTGCGCGCGATCATCGCGTCGTCGGCCGTCGGCGGGCTGTCGGCTGACACGCCGACGGGCTCGTTCGTGGTGCCGGATCAGCTGTTGGATCGCACCCGCGACCGCGACGACACCTACTTCGACGGCGAGGATGCCCGGCTCGGCGTTCAGCACCTCGGGTTTGCCGACCCGTACTGCTCCGCTCTACGAGCGGCAATGATTGCTGCGTTGACGGATGCGGGCGAACAGTTTCGCCCGACCGGAACGACCGTCGTGATCCCCGGGCCCCGCTTCTCAACCCGCGCCGAGTCCGCCGCGTGGCGCGCAGCCGGCGCGCACATCGTCAATATGACCCAGTACCCCGAAGCAGCGCTCGCCGCGGAACTCAATATCGGCTACGCGAGCCTCTCGTTCGTCACCGACGCCGACACGGGTCGCGCGCCGGGGGACGAGCCGGTGAGCGCCGAGGTGGTGCTCCGCCTACTCGCGGAGGCGAAGCCGCGCATCACGGCGGCGATCGAGGGAACGATCGCCCGCATTCTGGCGGACTACCTGCCCGACCAGCACATCGACCCAGCCGTGGTCAGCCTCGTGCTCGCGCGCGGTGCGAAGGCCTGAGCGAATGAGCGGCACCATGCTCGTCACGGGCGGCGCGGGCTTCATCGGGTCACGCGTCGTACGCGCGGCTCTCGATCGGGGATGGAACGTGCGCGTCATCGACAGCGTGCGCGCCGACGTTCACACGAGCGAGCCACCGAGCGCGAGCATCCCGGGCGTGGACTTCATCCGCGCCGACCTCGCCGACAGCGCAGCGCTCTCGCGGGCGGTTCGTGGCGTCGGCGTCGTCTGCCATCAGGCCGGCAAGGTCGGGCTGGGGGTCGACTTCGCCGACGCCCCCGACTACGTGCGCAGCAATGACCTCGCGACGGCGTTGCTGTTGACCGCGATGGCAGATGCTGGCGTGCAGCGCCTCGTGCTCGCGTCATCCATGGTCGTCTACGGGGAGGGGCGATATCGCGACGCCGCAGGCCCCATCGTCGCCCCGCCGCGCGCACGGCGTGACCTTGACGCGGGCCGATTCGAGCCCGTGTCTCCGCGCACCGGCGAGCCGCTCGAGCCGCTGCTGATCAGCGAGGATGACCCGCTCGACCCGCGGAACGTCTACGCAGCGAGCAAACTCATGCAAGAACACCTGAGCGCGGTGTGGGCACGCGAGACTGGTGGTGTGGTGGCCGCCCTGCGGTACCACAACGTCTATGGGCCGGGGATGCCGCGAGCGACGCCGTACGCGGGTGTCGCCGCCATCTTCCGGTCGTCGCTCGAGGCGAAAACCGCACCGCAGGTTTTTGAAGACGGCGGGCAACGCCGCGACTTTGTGCATGTCGACGACATCGCGGCGGCTAACCTCGCCGCGGCCGAGTGGACCGCTGCGGAGACCGACGGCTCGTTCCGGCCCTTCAATGTCGCGACCGGCGAGGTGCGCACCATCGGCGACATGGCGGCGGCGCTCGCGTCAGCGTTCGGCGGCCCGCATCCGCAGGTGACCGGCCAGTACCGTCTCGGTGACGTTCGCCACATCACCGCCTCGGCGAACCGCATCCGCGACGAGCTCGGCTGGCGCGCGACCATGCGTTTTGACGACGGCATGCGCGAGTTCGCCGCCGCCCCCTTGCGCGCTTCGGCCGCGGGGTTACGATGATTGTCGACGAGGTAGAGTAAATAGCCCGCCGTACGCGGGCCGTCTCGCGCGCCGGTGCGATCGGGCTGGCCGTCTGCGTCGTGCTCATCACCGCCGCGATCGCGATTCCAGCTCTCATCGACTGGAAAGTGTTCGTGAACTCGTTCCCGCCGCTTCACGCCGAGTGGATGCCGCGGGTGGGCCCGGGAACCCCGGCGGCGATCGCGCTGCTGGGCCTCACGGTCGCTTTCGCCCACCGCATCCAGACCGCCTCGTGGCGGCGCCTCATGGTCGTGACGTTCATCATGGGTCTCGCCTGGATGCTGAGCCTGGCGACCGTCGACGGCCTCGACGGTATCGGGGTGATCCTCGATACGCAGTACGAGTACTTGAATACGGCGCGCGCGGTGACCGATTTCGGCGAGACGCTGCGCATCTACATCGACCGCATTCCGCTCGACAGCGAGAACAACTGGCCGGTGCACATTGCGGGCCACCCGCCCGGCGCTCTTCTGTTCTTCGTCGTACTCGTACAACTCGGTCTCGCTAGCGGGCTCGCCGCCGGCCTCGTCGTGAAGGTGGTCGCGGCCTCCACGGCGGTCGCGGTGCTGCAAACAGTGCGTCGGCTCGGCTCAGAAACGTTCGCCCGACG
>JBBRWT010000062.1:0-11735 GCA_038249035.1 Actinomycetales bacterium | reverse complement strand
GGTCGGGGCCGATCACCTCGAGGAAGGCGAAGAGCACCGCCTGCGCGAGCACGATCGAGAGCGTGATCGTGGCCAGCCGGTACATACTTACCCGGCCGGTTAGTGCATCAACTTTTGCTCTCATGCGAATAGCTCCCCTTGAAAACCGGCGCTCGCCTCGAGTCGCCCGTCGATGCTCAATCGAACCCACTCGAACGCGAATTTCTCGGAAAGACGCGCCGGGTCGACGAGAAACACCGCCGTCGCGAGCCCGTCGGCGACGAGCGCGCTCTCCGCGATCACCCACGTGGCGATGACTCCATCGGCGACCGGGCGGCCTGTGACCGCGTCGACGATGTGGTGCAGGCCCTCACCCCATGTTCGACGGTTAGGCGCCGAGCCGCACAAGGCGGCGTTGTGCAGGTCGGCGACGCCGACCGCCTTGGTGGGGTCTGCCGGGTTCTCGAGGGCAACACGGATGCTGCGCCCGCCCCGAACGCGCAGGTCACCGCTGGCATCGACGAGTGTTTCGGTCACACCGCGGGCCGCGAGCAGGTCGCCGACGAGGTCGACGAGGTAGCCTTTGCCGGCGGCTCCGACGTCGAGTAGCACCGGGGCGACGGTGTCGAGCATCAGCCCTTCGGGCTCGCGGCGTAGCGCGATCGCGTCGGTCCAGCGCGGGGCTGGGAGCGGGTCGCCCGAGGGAGTGAGGCGGTAGGCGGCGTCGTAGCCGAGCCGCTCGAGAGAGGCGCCGACGAGCGGGCTGAGGCGGGCATCCGTCAGCGCGTGCAGTTGCTCGTAGAGCGCAAGAAGGGTGTCGGCGTCGGCGGGCAATCGCCACGACCCCGGCTCGCGAGAGATGCGCGAGACGAGAGAGTCGTCGCGAAACCGCGACCAGTCACGGTCAAACTGGTCGATGCGCGCAAGCACCGCCGCCCGGTCATCGTTCGTGAGTGCCTCGCCGCGCGAGGCCGTCGGCGTTGATGCGCCGCCCACGCCGATGTGCCACGGCACCCCAATGGCGTCGAACGCCGTGGCGCGCACGCCGGCGTCAGCTCTCGACTGCATCCGCCTTGATCGCAGTCAGCGCCGCTCGAAAACCGTTGCTCGTGAGTGACGAACCCGCGACCACGGTGACGTTGAGCGTGTCGATGTCTTCCCCAATCACCAGTTCGCCGATGCCATCGGCGAACTGACCTTGATAGTTGGCCGTGGTCGGGTTGTTCGGGTTAGTCGTGATCTGCACGTCAGTAACGACGTCGTTCTCGAGGGTGAGCGCCACGATGATGTTCTCGCTACCGTTCGGCGACTCATAGGTGCCGTTCGCCTGGAACGTGCCATCGCGGTAGCTCGCGTCGACGGGCACCTCGGCCTCAGCTGTCGCAACTGAGCATCCGGTCACGGTTCCGAGCAGGGCAGCGGCGGCACCAATCGGCGCGGCAATGCGCGCTGCCCTGGTGCGAGCGCTGCCGGTCATCATGCGGGTCAACGGGTCTCCTCTGAACTGATCGGTGTGGCTCGTGGCTGCGAGAGATGCGACGGTTCGCATCACATCGACGACCGGCGTACAGCGCGCGGTCGGCCAGCGCCCAGGCTGGCTCGCTCAGCCTGTCTGGCTTCGTTGGGTATTCGCTGTGCTCGCGCGACCGGTTTGCCCCATACTCGCGGCGTCGCTGCCGCAACACTGCTAGTTAGGCGCAATACTGCGCATTGTTTTGCACGGTGTTGCGCCAAAATCACGGTGTTAGCCAGGCGCGCGCGCGACCTTTGCGCCCGCAGCCCACACGCGCTCAACCTGCCACGTCGAGTCGAGCACGACAACGTCGGCGGCGAATCCGGCAGCGAGTCGCCCCCACTCGTGCTCGCGCCCGAGCACGCGGGCGGGCGTGAGCGTGAGCGCTTCGACGGCAGCTACTTCTTCGACGCCGGCGATCGTCACGGCAGTGCGCAGGGCGGTGTCTTGCGTCAGGGTTGACCCAGCGATTGTCGAGGTTCCGGCCAGGTGCGCGATACCGCCCCGCACCTCGACGTTGAGTGAACCGAGCCGGTAGTAGCCATCTGCGCCGCCCGCCGCGGCCATCGCGTCAGTCACAAGAGCGACGCGGTGCGGTGCGGCGCGAAAGGTCATCTGCACCACGGCCGGGTGCACGTGCACACCATCGACCACGAGCTCGAGGGTTACGCGATCGTCATCGAAGGCCGCCGCGATCGGTCCGGGGTCGCGGTGGTGAATTCCCGGCATCGAGTTGAACACGTGTGTCACGAGTGTCGCCCCCGCGTCGAAGGCGGCGCGCGCGACGTGCTCGTCCGCTTCGGTGTGCCCGACCGCCACCACGACACCGGATTCGGCGAAGCGCCGCACGGCGGCGAGAGCTCCCGGCAGTTCAGGCGCGATCGTTACTTGCCTAATCGAGCCAGCGCCGGCTTCGAGCAACGACTCGGTGGTCTCGGGGTCGGGTTCGCTCAAGAACTCCGGCGCGTGGGCGCCGCGGCGCCCGATGGCGAGGTAGGGGCCCTCGAGGTGCACGCCGACCACCGTGGGGTCGCTCGCGGCGAGGCCAGCGACGAGTTGCAGCGACGCCCGCACTTGGGCAAACGGGTTGGCGACGAGGGAGATCACCGACCGTGTCGTGCCGTGGGCCCGGTGCACGGCGAGCGCCGTGGCGATCTCGTCTACACCGTTGTCGAAGGCGGCTCCGCCGCCGCCGTGGCCGTGCAGGTCGATGAAGCCGGGCGTCACGGTACGGCCGGGCAATTCGAGCACGGTCGTCGCGGGAGGCGGAGCATCCACCCCCGTCATTCCAGTGGCGATGATGCGGTCGCCATCGAGTAGAACCCAGCCATCACGGCGGCCATCAGCGTCGAGCAGGCTGGCGTTCTGCAGCAGCGTCGTCACGACCGGCCTTCTACGTGAAGATGATGGTGCGCTGCCCGTCGAGCAGCACGCGGTCTTCGGCGAACCAGCGCACCGCCTGGCTGAGGGTGCGGCTTTCGACATCGCGCCCAATGACGACGAGTTCATCGGCCGAGCGCGAGTGGTCGACGCGCACGACGTTTTGCTCGATGATCGGCCCCTCATCGAGGTCGCTCGTGACAAAGTGCGCCGTGGCGCCGATGAGCTTCACGCCGCGGGCGTGCGCGCGGGCGTAGGGATTGGCGCCTTTGAACCCCGGCAAAAACGAGTGGTGAATGTTGATGGCCCGCCCCGCGAGCGCCGCGCACAGTTCGGGCGACAGAATCTGCATATAGCGGGCGAGCACGACCAGTTCGATGTCGTGCTGCTCGACCACTTCGAGAATGCGCGCCTCGAATGCAGCTTTCTCGTCGGGGGTCGTGACGAGCCGTGACTCAAACGGCACGTCGTAGAACGCGGCCAACTCGCCGAGGTCAGGGTGGTTGCCGAGCACGAGCGGAATCTCGATGGGCAAGTGCCCGCTGCGCTGGCGAAACAGCAGGTCGTTGATGCAATGTTCCGACTTCGAGACGAGCACGAGCGTGCGCAGAGGTCTGCCCACCAGGTCGATGCGGCAGTCCATGCCGTAGCGCTCGACGACGGGCGCAAGTGCCTCGAGAAGTCGATCACGGTCGGCGTGCGTCTCGGTCTGCAGGCGCAAGAAGAACCGGCCCGATCCGAGGCTAGAGAACTGCTGCAGTTCGGTGATATTGCCATCGGCGTCAACGATCGCACCCGTTACGGCGTGCACGATACCCGGGCGGTCGTCGCACACGAGCGTGACGATCCAGTGGTGGGGAGAATGGCTCACACTCTCAGCCTATTCGCCACGCCGCCGCACGCCGCCGCACGCCGGCTCCGCCGCTACGCTGAGCGCGTGCGCCTACCCTGGTTCCCGTTGCTGCTGCTCTCAGCGGGAATCTTCGTCGCGGTCACGAGCGAGTTCTTGCCGATCGGCTTGCTGCCGCAGTTGCGAGACGAACTGGGCATCACCGAAGCCCAGGTCGGAATGCTGGTCACGGTATTCGCCGCGACCGTCGTCGTCGCCACTGCTCCGCTCACTCAACTCACGCGGCGCGTTCCGCGCAAGACGCTGCTGGTCGTACTGCTGGGTGTGTTTGCGGTGGCGAACCTCGTGGCGGCGGTGGCACCCGACTATGTCGTGCTGCTCGTGGCTCGAGTCATCGGTGGCGCAGCTCACGGAGTCTTCTGGGCCGTTGTCTCGCCGTACGCCGCTCGACTGGTACCTCCGCAGCGGTTGTCCAGCGCGGTCGCTGTCGCCACCTCGGGCGCCACGATGGCGACTGTTGCTGGGCTTCCATTGGGTGCCCTTCTTGGCTCTGCCGTCGGCTGGCGTGCCTCGTTCGCAGTCATCACGGTGCTCGTCGTCGTGATCGCGGCGCTCATCATCGCGGTGTTGCCGCCGGTCGAACATCGGGCTACGAGTGGGGCGGCGGGTGTGGTGGCGCAGGCGGCGGCGGATGCCGTGGCACATGCGGCCGATCCCGCCCGTTCCCCCGTTCGCGCCGCACGTGATGCGTCTTTCGCCCCCGTCATGGTGTTGTGTGCCACCGTCGTGCTCGTCACCCTGGGCCACGCCACGTTCTATACCTACATCGCCGCGTGGGTCATCGATGTCGCGGGCTTTGGTGAGGGAGACGTGGCCGGAGTGCTGCTGCTGTTCGGAGCCGCGGGGACAGTCGGCGTCGTCGTGGCCGGAACGCTCGGTGACCGATACCCGCGCGCGCTGCTGCCCGTGTTGCTGGCCGGTGTCATTGTCTCGGTAGCCGGAATCGCTGCGCTATCGGGCGAGCCGCTCGCCGTCATCGTTCTCCTGGCGCTGTGGAGCGCGTTTTTGGGCGGCGTGCCGATCATCTTTCAGGCCCGCCTGCTGCAGACAGCATCCCTCGCCCTGCGCGACATCGCGGCGGCGTGGCTTACCGTCGCGTTCAACATCGGTATCGGTGGCGGCGCGTTGCTCGGCGGCATGGTGATTGGCGCGTGGTCGGTGGCCGCGCTGCCGGTCGTCACGGTCGCGTGCCTGCTCGCTGGGCTCGTGCTGGTGCTCGGCTCGACTACGGGCGTGCTGGCACGCAGACAGCAGGCGTTAGCGTAGAGGTGGATGCCCGGCTCGGGGTCCCCGTAGTTGTCAGCGGCGTTGCGCTGACCGCGAAAGCATTCTTTTTCTCATGTCGTCTTCTGACCGCCCTTTTCCGTGGGTGGGCCTTGTTACCCTCGCCGCCGCCATCTTCGTACTCGTCACGAGCGAGTTCTTGCCGACAGGCCTGCTGCGTGTCATGTCACTCGATCTGGAGGTCAGCGAGTCGCAGATCGGCCTTCTCATCACGATCTTCGCGGGTACCGTTGTCGTCTCGGCGGCGCCGCTTGCGGCACTCACTCGGCGCTATTCGCGCAAAAGCCTGCTCCTCGCGGTGCTCGGCGTTTTCGCGCTATCCAACGTGCTCGCCGCTATCGCGCCGAGCTACGAACTACTCGTCGGCGCGCGCGTGCTGGGTGGCCTCGCGCACGGGCTCTTCTGGGCCGTGGCCGGCGCCTACGCCGGCCACCTCGTGCCGCGGCACCAGCTCGCGCGGGCCGTCGCCGTCACGAGCGCGGGCGGCACCACCGCGTTCGTGCTCGGGGTGCCGCTCGGCACCGCGCTCGGGCTTGCCCTCGGCTGGCGGGCGGCATTCGGTGTCATCGCCGCCATCGTCGTCGTGCTCGTCGTCCTCGTCATCAGGTTTTTGCCGACCGTCGACCATCGACCCTCGCTCGCAACGGGCGAAATTCGCCTGCCAGTGCGGCGCGACCCCACCATGCCCGGCGTGCTCTTTGTGTGCCTGCTCGTCGTCATCATCGTGACGGGCCACAACGTCTTCTACACCTACATCGCGCCGTACGTGCTCGACACCGCGGGCTTTCCGGCCGAGTCTCTCAGCGTGCTGCTCTTTCTCTACGGCGGTGCCGGCGCGATCGGCCTTGTGCTGGCGGGCGTGGTCGGCAGCCGGTACCCGCGGGGCGGTCTCTACGGCATGCTCGCGGGGGTCATCCTGGCCGTCAGCGTGCTGGCGCTCTTCTCCGGGGTTCCTGTGGTGGTTGTCATCGCCTTCGTCGTCTGGGGCGCCGCCTTCGGTGGTCTGCCGACCCTGCTGCAGACGCGGCTGCTCCAAACGGCCTCGCCCAACGTGCGCGACGTGGGCGCCGCACTGCTGACCACCTCGTTCAACATCGGCATCGGTGGCGGAGCCGCAATCGGCGGTGTGCTGTTCGACCGGTTCCCGACCACGGTGCTGCCGTGGGTCGAGGCGGGGGCGCTCGGGCTCGCGATCGTCGCCCTGCTCATCATGGAGGCGCGGCGTCGGGCGCGCGGTCTGTCGCCCATGACGCGCCCAATACCGGTAATCGGGGCTGGCTCGCGCTGAGGACCACGTGTTGCGTGTTGCGCAACGTGCTACGCCTAGACGTGATTAAGTCCCTTCGACGCAAGGGCTTGCGAACGCTTTTTGAGGCCGGTAGCGCGGCAGGGGTGCAACCGAATCATGCGCATGATGAGTAACGTGACCCCCATGCACAACCCACCGCACCCCGGTGAGTTCCTTGCTGCGGTCTACCTCGAGCCTTTCGGCGTGAGCGGTCGCGAGCTTGCCGCGCAGCTCGACGTATCGCCCTCGACCCTCAGCCGGGTACTCAAGGGAACGAGCCGCGTTACGCCCGAAATGGCGTTGCGCCTGTCAAAAGCGGTCGGCCGCAGTGCCGAAAGCTGGCTGGCTATGCAAGATGCTCACGACCTGCGGGTCGCGCGCCAGAGTCTCGACCTCACGCGCGTGCGGCCGTTGACGCGCGCCGCGAGCTGAACCCGCATCGGGCATCCCGAACCCGTATTGCACCGCGCAGGCCCAGACGCGCCGCGATAGACTTGAGCCGTCGCAACTGGCGTTCAGATGGGTCACCATCAGGAAGCGACCGACACGGTGTGGGGCCGTACGCCTGGGCCCCTGCACGAACATCCCTCGGGTGCCTGGCGCCCGGACGACGCTCAAGGAGACCCCGTGTCTGACAAGTTGCCCTCTTCATTCAATGACGCTCTCATCGACGTTGACCCCGAGATCGCTGCAGTGCTCGAGCAAGAGCTCGGCCGCCAGCGCGGCACGCTCGAGATGATCGCGAGCGAGAACTTCGTCTCGCGCGCCATTCTCGAAGCTCAAGGTTCGGTGCTCACCAACAAGTACGCCGAGGGCTACCCCGGCAAGCGATACTACGGTGGCTGCGAGTTCGTCGACATCGCCGAGAACCTCGCCATCGAGCGTGCCAAGTCGCTGTTTAGTGCCGACTTCGCCAACGTGCAACCGCACTCGGGCGCGCAAGCGAGTGCGGCGGTGCTGCATGCACTCGCGATGCCCGGCGACACGATCCTCGGCCTCGAACTCGCCCATGGCGGCCACCTCACGCATGGCATGAAGCTCAACTTCTCGGGCAAGGTCTACAACGCCACGTCGTACGGCGTCGACTCTGAGACGATGCTCGTTGACATGGATGTCGTGCGCGCGAAAGCGCACGAGGTCAAGCCGACCGTGCTGATCGCCGGCTGGTCGGCGTACTCGCGTCAGCTCGATTTTGCGGCATTTCGCGCCATTGCCGACGAGGTGGGCGCCAAGCTGTGGGTCGACATGGCGCACTTCGCCGGGCTCGTCGCCGCCGGCTTGCACCCCTCGCCACTGCCGCACGCCCACGTGGTCAGCTCGACCGTGCACAAGACCCTCGGTGGCCCGCGCTCGGGCATCATCCTCAGCAACGACGAGTCGCTGTTCAAGAAGCTCAACTCGGCCGTGTTCCCGGGTCAGCAGGGCGGGCCGCTCATGCACGTCATCGCCGCCAAGGCCGTGGCGTTTAAGTTGGCCGCGACGCCCGAGTTTGTCGAGCGGCAAGAGCGCACCATTCGCGGGGCGCAGATTTTGTGTGACCGCCTCACGCAAGCCGACGCGATTGCCGGTGGCGTCAACGTGCTGACCGGCGGCACGGATGTTCACCTCGCGCTCGTCGACCTTCGCGATTCGCCCCTCAACGGCCTTGAGGCCGAAGACCTCTTGCACCACGTCGGAATCACGGTGAACCGCAACGGCGTGCCGTTCGACCCGCGCCCGCCGATGGTGACCAGCGGCGTGCGCATTGGTACTCCGGCCCTCGCGACCCGCGGTTTCGACGACGCCGAGTTCACCGAGGTTGCCGACATCATCGCGCACACGCTCATGCCGAGTCCAGACGTCGAGGCTCTGCAGGGTCGGGTCGCCGAACTCACTGACGCGTTCCCGCTCTACCCGGGGCTGTAGCCATGGTCGCGCAGACCGCGCCGGGCCCCGGCGAGGTCGCGCGGCGGCTCGACGGCACCGCGACAGCAGCGGCAATCAAGACCGAACTGCGGGCGCGGGTCGATGCCCTGCGCGAGCGCGGCATCGTCCCGGGGCTCGCCACCGTGCTCGTCGGCGACGACCCCGGTTCGCAGTGGTACGTCGCGGGCAAACACAAAGACTGCGCCGAGGTGGGCATCGCGTCGATTCGCCGCGATCTGCCCGCTATGACGACGCAGGCTGAGCTTGAATCCGTTATCGACGAGTTGAACGACGACCCGGCCGTCACCGGGTTCATCGTGCAGTTGCCGCTGCCGAAGCATCTCGACACCGACGCGATTCTTGAGCGGGTGCATCCTGACAAAGATGCTGACGGCCTGCACCCCACCAACCTGGGGCGTCTCGTGTTGCGCGTCGATCGCGAGATTGACACGCCTATGCCGTGCACGCCGCGAGGCGTCATCGAGCTGGTTGAGCGGCACGGCCTGTCGTGGAACGGCATGGATGTCGTCGTCATCGGCCGCGGCGTCACCGTCGGGCGCGCGATCGGCAGCCTGCTCACGCGCCGCGAATACAACGCGACCGTCACGTTGACCCACACGGGAACCCGCGACCTGGGTGCCCACCTGCGCCGCGCTGACATCATCGTGGCTGCGGCCGGCGTGCCCGGCATCGTAAGCGCTGCCAACGTCAAGCCCGGCGCGATCGTGCTCGACGTGGGCGTCTCACGGCTCGTCGACCCCGACACGGGCGTCTCGCGCATCGCGGGCGACGTGGCCGACGACGTTGCCACGGTCGCCTCGTGGATCTCGCCAAACCCGGGCGGCGTCGGCCCGATGACCCGCGCGCTGCTGCTCGCCAACGTCGTCGAGATGGCAGAGCGCGCCGCCCACTGATCGCGCGCGGCCTAGCGGCGCCCAGTCGCGCGGCGCAGGCGCACGGGCTGCCCGGGTCGCAGTTGGGCGAGCAGGTCGAGCGAGTCATCCACGACCACGGCGATCACGGGGTACCCGCCCGTCACGGGATGGTCTGGCCCCAGCACGGTCGGCGCTCCGTCGGGCGAGATCTGGATGCTCCCGCGCAGCATCCCCTCGCTGGCGAGCTCCACGCCGACAAGCTCCGGCTCCCGCGACAGCGCGGGCCCGTCAAGGCGCACTCCCGTGCGGTCGCTGCGGGCCGAGGTGATCCACTCGGTCTCGGTCAGCAGTCGGTGAGCTGCGGCGGTGAACCAATCGTGCCGCGGACCGGGGCGCACCCCGAGCTCAACGACCCCTTCGGTGGGGGGATCCACCGGCACGAGGTCGGCTACCGGCACGGGCGACGCAGGTTCGGGGCCGAGCGGCAGCACGTCGCCCGCCCGCAACGGCGCGGGACCAAGCCCGGCGAGGGTGTCGCGCGAGCGCGAGCCGAGAACGCTCGGCACGGCGAGCCCGCCGCGCAGAGCCACCGTCGAACGCAGGCCGTGCGAGACCTGGCCGAGCTGCAACTCGGCTGCAGCATTCACGCGCATCGCCGTGTGTGGCTCGATCGCCCGACGCGCGCCATCGTCGAGAACCAGCACGGCGTCGCTCCACGCCCCGGTGATCGTGAACCAGGTGCCCGGCGGCATGGCGAGCCGCAGCCCGCCGAGCAGACACTCGACAGCCGCGGCATCGTCAGGGTTGCCGACGAGCCGGTTGGCCAGGCGATGGGCCGCACGGTCGAAGGCCCCCGAGGCGCTGACCCCGAGCGTCGCGAATGCGGGGCGACCGAGGTCCTGCACGAGTGCGAGCGGGCCGGAATCGATGACGCGCACGGCGGTCACGCTCGCACCGCCTCGAACCGAACGCGCGTGCCCGGCGTGACGAGGGCGGGGAAGGCTCGACCGGCATCCCACATGACGGCCGGGGTTCGCCCGATCACCTGCCAGCCACCGGGCGATGCGCGCGGGTAGATGCCGCAATACTCGGCGGCGAGCCCCACGGCCCCGGTAGGCACCCGGGGGCGTGACGTTGCGCGTCGGGGCACGGGGGGCAGCACTGAACCGGCGGTAGGTACGAGGTACGAAAAGCCGGGGGCAAAACCGATGAACGCGCACACCCACTCGGTGGCGCCGTGGAGGTCACCCACGGCGTCGCGGGAACACCCCCAGACCTCGGAGACGATGGTGAGGTCGTCGCCGTCATAAACCAGCGGCAGGGTAACGAGGCCAGTAGACGGCAACGCGCCTGGCTGCAACGGCGGATGCGCGAGTAGCCACTGCTCTGCCGCCCCCAGTCCCATCACCGCCGGGTCGAGGCGCACGAGCACCGTGCGGGCTGCGGGTACGAACTCGATGATGCCCGCTGGCGCCGACGTGCTCCAGCGCGAGTAGGCGCCCAGCGCTTGTTCGAGCTCGCCAAACTCGGCGAGCAGCGCGCGGTCTCCGCAGGGCAGAAGCCTCATGCGAACGCCGCGACCTCAACCCCGGCAATGTCGAGGGCCGCGCGCACTGCCCGGGCGATCGCCACGGCGCCGGGGGTATCGCCGTGCACAGATACCGAATCGGGCTTCACGGTCAGCTCAGTGCCGTCAACGGCCTGGATGATGCCCTCGACCACCATGCGAACGACGCGGTCGGCGACGTGTTGGGGGTCGGTGATGAGCGCTCCGGCGAGCCCGCGCGGGGCGAGCGTGCCGTCGGCGAGGTAGCCGCGGTCGGCGAAGGCCTCGCGCACGAATCGCACATCTGCCTGCCGGCACGCCGTTTCGATGGCCGAGTGCGGAAGCCCGAGTACGGGCAGACCGAGTTCGTGGGCGACGTCGGCGACGACCTCGGCTACCTCAAGATCGACGGCGATGCGGTTGTAGAGCGCGCCGTGCGGCTTGAGATACCGAACAGCTCCGCGCGCGTTTGCGGCCATTCCGGCGAGCGCCGAAACCTGATACAGCACGTCGGCGTGTAGTTGTTCGGCAGGCACCTCCATGTCACGGCGACCGAAACCGGCCAAGTCGCGGTACGAGGGATGCGCACCAATCGCAACCCGGTTCGCCACGGCGGCGCGGCACGCTGCCAGCATGGTCGCGGGGTCGCCAGCATGAAACCCGCAGGCCAGGTTGGCACTCGTGATCAGCGGGAACATCGCTTCGTCGTCGCCCATGCGCCAGACCCCGAACGATTCGCCGAGATCGCTGTTGAGGTCGACGATGGACATGGCTTGAGCCTACGACTCGCGGGTGCCGCGCGTGCCTCAAGTGAGGGCTGGTCGGCGCGGTGCCAAGAGGACATAATGCGAGGGAGGCTCCATCTACCCTGTTGGAGACCAGAGAGGGGTGGACCGTGCCACTGGGTTTGCCTCCGCACCTCGCGACGCGAACGACGAGCACTGCGGTGGCTCGGGCGGGTCACGCCGCAGCCGCAGTGTGCCTCGCGGCGGTGGGGCTCATCGTGATTTCTATCCAGGCTTATTTGCCGCAGGTCATTCTGTGGCCGGCAATAT
>JBBRWT010000061.1:0-11738 GCA_038249035.1 Actinomycetales bacterium | reverse complement strand
CGTGTCGCCGTCGATGCTGCCTTCGACCGTGAGCGGACCGGACGCGGTTGTTCCGGCGAGCGGGCTCGTGATGACGAGCGACTCGGCCGCGAAGCCAGGGCCCGCGACGAGGAGAGCCGAGAAGAGCGCAATGGGAATTCCGGCCGCGACAGCGCGGAGTCGTTGAGGGAGCATGAGATCGCCGTTCGGGTTGGGCGATGCGCGCGGGCACTGGGGGCATCCACGCGAATTCGGGTTGTGGGTGCGCCCAGTGTAGGCCGCGGCGGGCTGACGCGTCAGGCCCCATTCGGGGGGAGAACGCCGGTCAGCCCTTGGCGAGAATGCCGAATAGACCCGAGAGCAGCAGGTAGGCACCGACCGCGCCCACGACGAGCCACAGGGCAAGCCGGTTCATGCTGACGGCAGGCTTCTTCTGGTCGTCACCAGGCAGTTGCAACTCGTCTTTCGCCATGCCGCGACCCTACTTCACCAGCGGGAACAGAATCGTCTCGCGAATGCCGAGGCCGGTCAGAGCCATGAGCAAGCGATCGATGCCCATGCCCATTCCACCCGACGGCGGCATGCCGTGCTCAAGTGCGGTGAGAAAGGCCTCGTCGAGCTGCATCGCTTCAAGGTCGCCACCTGCGGCGAGCGCCGCTTGAGCAACGAAACGCTCGCGCTGGATGACCGGGTCGATCAACTCTGAATACGCAGTCGCCAGCTCGAAGCCGCGCACGTAGAGATCCCACTTCTCGACGACGCCCGAAATGCTGCGGTGCTCGCGCACGAGCGGGCTCGTATCGACGGGAAAATCCATGACGAAGGTCGGTCGGGTGAGGCCACCCTTGACATAGTGCTCCCACAGCTCTTCGACGTACTTGCCGGGCAACGGGTGATCTATCTCGATGTCGACCGCGTCGGCCAGCTTCTTGAGCTCGGCCATCGGGGTCTGCGGCGTGATCTCAACCCCCGCGGCCTGGCTCAGCGAGTCATACATGCTGAGGCGATCCCACTCGCCCCCGAGGTCGTACTCGGTGCCGTCGGCCCAGGTCACTACGTGCGAACCCGAAACGGCGGCGGCCGCGTTCTGAATCATCTCTTGCGTCAGATCGGCCATATGGTGGTAGTCGCCGTAGGCCTGGTACGCCTCGAGCATCGCGAACTCGGGGCTGTGCGTCGAGTCGGCGCCCTCGTTGCGAAAGTTGCGATTGATCTCGAACACACGCTCGATGCCGCCAACGACCGCGCGCTTGAGAAAAAGCTCGGGTGCTATGCGCAGAAACAGCTCGGTATCGAAGGCGTTCGAGTGGGTGACGAAGGGGCGAGCGGATGCTCCGCCATGCATCGTCTGCAGCATGGGCGTCTCGACCTCGAGGTAGCCGTGGCTCGCGAACGTGTTCCGCAGACTGGCGACTGCCGCGGCGCGAGCACGCACGGTTGTGCGCGCCTGTTCGCGCACGATCAAGTCGAGGTAGCGCTGGCGCATGCGTGTCTCGTCGCTGAGCTCGCTGTGCAGATTCGGTAGCGGCAACAGCGCCTTCGCTGCGATGGCCCACGTCGTCGCCATGATGCTCAGCTCACCGCGACGGCTCGTGATGACCTCGCCCTCGACGAACACGTGGTCGCCGAGGTCGACGAGGTCTTTCCAGCGGTCCAGGCTCTCGTCGCCCACCTCGGCGAGGCTCACCATCACCTGAATGCGACTTCCATCGCCGGCCTGCAGGGTCGCGAAGCAGAGCTTGCCGGTGTTGCGCGAGAACACGACGCGGCCGGCGAGAGCAACACGTTCGCCCGTGGCGGTGTCGACCGCAAGGTCAGGGAACCGCGCGCGAACATCCGGAATCATGTCAGTGACCGTGAGGCCGACCGCGTACGGCTCCAGCCCGGAATCAAGCATGCGCTGTCGCTTGTCGAGGCGCACCTGCTTCTGCTCGGCGATCTCTTCGATCGTCGGCTCCGCAGGCAACTCGGCTGGCAACCCAGCGGGCTGCTCAGCTGGCAACCCAGCGGGCTGCTCAGCGCTCGGCGCGGCGGCATCGCTCTCGGGCGCGGGGGTCTCGGTCATCAGGCTCCTCGGTTCAGCGCTCCAGCCTACCGGCGGTGCTTGGCCCGCTTTATCCGAGGTGAATCAGCTCAGAGTCGATCAACCGTGTGGTGCCAACCCGCGCCGCGATGAGCGCGCGCGCCACGCCGTGGTGGTCGTCGTCGACGGGCTGGAACGTCTCGGGGTGCACCACGGCGAAGTAGTCGAGCTCGACCTCAGTTGAGCCCATGAGCACTCCTTGGGCCGCGGCGATGACGGCGTCGATGCCGCGGTCAGCTGCCGACTGGGCAGCTTCGAGCGCGTCGGGAATGGTGCGGGCGGCGCGACGGTGCCGTTCGTCGAGATACGCGTTGCGGCTCGAGAGTGCGAGGCCATCTTCTGCGCGTACGGTCTCGACCACCTCAATGCGGGTGCGGATGTCGAGATCGCGCACCATGCGCTGCACGAGAAAGACTTGCTGGGCGTCATTCTCGCCGAAGACGGCGATGTGAGGCTGCACGATGCCCAGCAACTTGGCGACGACAGTGAGCACGCCGTCGAAGTGTCCGGCGCGCGACCGGCCCTCGTACTGCCCGCCGACGGAACCGGCGGTGATTCTCGTATTCACGGGGCCCGCGGGGTACATCTCATCGTCAGCGGGGGCAAACACGGCAGTGACGCCATGGCCGGTGAGGGCATCCCGATCAGCATCAAGGTCACGCGGGTAGCGATCGAAGTCTTCGCTCGGCCCGAACTGCATCGGGTTGACGAAGACCGACACGATCACAACATCGGCGATCTCGCGAGCCCGCTCGACGAGCGCGAGGTGGCCGTCGTGCAGCGAGCCCATCGTGGGCACAAGAGCAATGGTCGAGCCCGCCGAACGCGAAGCGTCGAGGCGAGATCGCAGGCCTGCGATGGTCGTCTCGACGTCGGGCGGCGTCGAGCCTGAAAGCGGCGTCGAAGCAGAGGGCGTCGAGGCGGGTGGGGTTGTCGTGCTCACCGATCTCCTCGCGAAAGGCCCTCATCAGAGCCTGAGTCCTGCGACCGGATATCGAGCCGCGCAACGTCGATGCTATCGACCGTGGCCGACTGCAACGCATTCTCGACCGCGGAACGCACGACGCCGCCCAGCACGCGGCCCGGCTCGTCGACGCCAATCGAGCGCAGGGCGTTCACCGCCTGACTCACGATAGCGGTCGAAAACTGCGAGGCGGCGGCGATCGCCTCGGCGTAGGCGGGCCGGTCGTCTTCGGCGATGACGAGGGGTTCGGCGCCCATCTCGACGACGAGAGCCTGCGCAATCGGTAACACGGGCGCCGGCGCCGTGACGGCACACCAGGCGTCGCGCAAGCGCGCCAGATCGATGCTGGTGCCGGTGAAGGCGAGGGCGGGATGCACCGCCAGCGGTATCGCGCCCGCGGCCCGCGCGGGGTCGAGCACCGCCGTGCCGTAGTGGGCCGAAGTGTGCATCACCAGCTGGCCGGGCTGCCAGGCGCCCAGTGCCGCGAGCCCGGCAACAAGTTCGACGAGTTGATCGTCGGGCACCGCGAGCACAACGAGCTCGCTGCGCTCGACGATCTGCGCCACGGCGAGTACGGGCACTCCCGGCAGCATGCCCTCGACGCGGTCGCGCTCATCGTCAGTGCTCGCCGAAATGCCGACCAGCGCGTGCCCGGCAGCGGCGAGTGCCGCGCCAAGCACGGGGCCGACGCGTCCGGCGCCGATGATGCCGACGCCAAGCCGGCCGTCGCGTGCGGTCACTGCTGCCGCCATCGATGGCTCGTGTCTGACTGCGCGGCCCGTAGTGCCGAGGCGGCGACGTCGTCGAAGAGGCGCATGGCGTCGCGCCTGTCGAGCGCACCGAGCACGGGGGTGATCGGGCCGGAGACGGTGTGCACGTGCACCGAGGCGAGCCGCAGTGCACGTAGCAGGGGGCCCTGGTGTACCGAAACCGATTGCGCTCGCGAGAGTGGCACGATCGTGAGTGAGCGCCAAATGGCACCCGTTCGTAGCAACACAGCCGTGTCGGTGAAGGCAAAGCCGTTACGAGCTCGCGAGAACCAGCGCAACCCGCGCGCCCGCGGCGGCGACACGGTGAAGCCCCCCTCGGTGCCGCGCCCAGCGAGGCCGAGCTCAATCACGGGCACGTTCTCGTCGGCGGTAACCTCTGGCAACAGCAGGCGTAGCACGGCCCGCACCTCGTCAAGATTTCCCACCGGCAAGATGGTCGTCTGCTGCTGCCCCGCCGCGCCGTTCTGCGACGAGCGCGACGCACGATTGACCGCGATCTGCCACCAACCGGACGGCCGCCACAGCAGCGGCTGGCTCACCTTCACCGAATGGATGCGTCCGGGCGGCAGAGTCTCGTTCGTGGTCGAGAGTAAGCCGAAGCCAACGCGCACCCCGTCGGGAGTCGCCGCGATCGAATACCGCAGCGAGCGCGTGATGCGCGCGATGAGGAATCCACCGATACCGATCATGGCGGGAAACATGGCGAAGAGCAGGAAGAACTCGCCCGTGAGGGCGATGGTCACCCCGAGCACAATGAGCATGACGACAAGCACGACCGAGGTGTCGCTGAGCACGGTCGAGCCGATCAGCCGACCGGGGTTCATGCGCACGACCGAGGTGGGCGCCGTGAGGTCGACATCGAGCTCAGGGGCGAAAAGTTCAGAGACACGTTCATCGAGCATTCCGCTCACGCCGGTCGCGACCCCGGGGCCCGCCGACGCGTTGACGACGGTCTCGCGCCTCGCGCCCGAGGCGAGCAGCAGAATGTCGTGTCGCAGCGCGTCGGCGTCACGGCCGCGCAAGTAGGCGAGCGGCACGTTGGCGTCGTTTCCCGCCACCGTGACTTCGAGCTTGGCTGCGCCAAAGAGTCTCGGCACGAACGGCCGACCGATGTTGATGCCCTGAATGCGGTCGAGGCGCGCCTTGCGGTTGGTGCGGAACAGGATGCCCGACCGCACTTCGACGACCTCGTCGGTGATGCGGAAGGTGTGCAGGCGCCACGAGAAGTAGAAGCCGGCGATGAGAAGCATCAGTATGCCCAGAGCGACGAGCAGCGCGACGAGCACGAGTTCCTCGCGCACGATGAAGTCGAGGGCGTCGGATTCGAGGTCGCCACCTGTCGGCGGCAAGTTGACCTGTTGATCGCCAAAGAACAGCTCGAAAAAGCGGTCGCGCAGGTTGACGATGAGCACACCGATGATGGCGATGAAGGCGAGGCCGCCACGAAACAGCGGGGTAGCGGGATGCAGACGGTGCCACTCGCCGTCGGCGAAGTCGGTTGCTGCGGGAACGATGGCCGGCGCGACACCGGTCACGGCACCTGGCGTGGCCGCAGGCTCGGTCACAGCCCGGCCCGGCGGGTTTCGGCGACCGCCACCAAGTGATCGCGCAAGCGCTCGGCCTCGGCGAACGGGAGCCCGGGAATGAGCACGCCGCTCGACGCCGCCGCCGTGACGAACTTGAGCTCGGCGAGACCGAACGCTCGTGCGACGGGGCCACGGCTGATGTCGACAAGCTGCATGCGCCCATAGGGAACGGCAACGAAACGCTGGAACATGATGCCTCGACGAAACAGCAGATCGTCGTCGCGCAGCAGGTATCCGATCGCGCGCACGCGTCGCGGTGTCAGCGCCAGGGTGATGAGGAACAGCGCGCCGATGCCCACGCCGACCAACCAGCCCTCTGACCAGCCAAACCAGAACGGCACGAACGACACTGCCGTGACAATCGCGCCGAAGATAAAGGTGCCGACCATGTCGACGGGGATGTACTTGGGCGAGACGCGCAGCCACTCGGTCTCGGGGCGCTCGAGACGATGCGGTTCGGTGCCGTTCGGTTCGGTGCCGTTCGGTTCGGTGCCGTTGGGTTCGGTGCTGAGGGGTTCGGTGCTGGTCACTTAGGTCTCCTCGGTCGGCTCGTCGGGCGGCAGGGCGCAGAGGTGCTCGGAAACGAGAGCCGCGATCACCAGCAGCGCGGCGGCCACGACGGTGCCTCCTGCGGCCAGGGTTGAGCCTAACGGCACGACCGCACGGGTGAGCAGATAGATCAGGATGCCCGCCGCAGCCCCCGCGAGCAAGGCCCCGGCCAGCGCACTCGCCTTCGCGAGTATGACGACGCGCGTGGCATAGAACGGATCGATGCGCCGCTCACCCTTGGCTGCGCGGCGCACCGGCCAGGCAAGGGCGAGAACGACAGCGCCGATGAGTACGAGCGCCACGGCGAGCGACACCGGCGGCACCAGTACCGCGACACCGCGCATGGCGAGCACGGAGTCGAGCGCGAACGCCAGCAGTACCCCCACGAGCGCCGCCAGTAGCAGCGGCGTTGGCCGCGTGCGACTCATGTGCCACCGCCCGCCTGCAGGGCCGCGAGCAGGGTCGCGATCTCACCGTGACCGACGAGCCGGGCATCCGGTTGCACCTCGAACCACGGCACGAGCACGAAGTCGCGCTCGTGCGCGCGAGGGTGCGGCACCTGGAGCACCGACGAGTCGATCTCGAGCTCGTCGAGGGCGATCAGGTCAAGGTCGAGGGTGCGATCGCCCCACCGCACAGTCGTGCCAGCGCGCTCACGGCCGTTCTCGAGCTCGATAGCGCGCAGGCCGTCGAGCAATGTGTACGGGTCAAGTCTGGTCTCAAGCAGCGCGACGCCATTGAGGTATGCAGGACGGCCGGGGTCGGGCCCGTCGACCGTCACGGCAACCGTGCCGTGCCAGGACGACACAGCGAGGATGCTCGACTCGGGCAACGCGTCGAGCGCGGCCACGGCGCGCTCGAGCGTCGCCTGACGGTCGCCCAGGTTGCTTCCGAGTGCGATGACCGCCGTGGCGGCGTGCGCCGCCGTCACGACCGACCCCGAACGATCGTGACGCTGACGTCGTCGAACGGAACAGTGATGGGCGCCTGCGGTTTGTGCACGGTCACTTCGACCTCATACACGGCCCCGTGGCGCAACACGACGCCGGCGACACGCTCGGCGACTGACTCGATGAGGTCGACGGGGTCACTCTCGACGGCAGCAACGACCTGCTCAGCGAGCACTCCGTAGTGCACGGTCGACGCGAGTTCGTCGTCAGATCCGGCTCCGCGCAGGTCGAGCCCCGCCGTCACATCGATCACGAACTCTTGCCCGTCGCGCCGCTCGTGCTCGAAGACTCCGTGGTGCGCGAATGCCCGTAGGCCAGTGAGCACAATGCGGTCGCGACCCGCGCGGTCGCTGCTCCACCGGCCACTACTGGCGCGCGCGCCCAGCGGTGCACTCGCGAGGTACGAGCCCTGTACCTCCGGCGCCACGTCGACTGCGGTGATGAACGATTGCCACACGTCGAGGGCGCGGGCGCTCGAGCGCACGTCGTGCACGCGAAGAGCATCCGCGCCTCGCCCCGCGACCAGCGCTGAGACGACGGCGGTCAGCAGGTCGCGCTCCTCAACCGGAGCGTCGTCGGGCAGCAAGGCGCCGAGAAAGCGCTTACGCGAAGCGCCCACGAGTACGCGCGCGCCGATGGCAGCGATCGTCGAAAGCTCGCCTAGTAGTTGCCAGTTGTGCTCGGGATGCTTGGCGAACCCGAGCCCCGGGTCTACCCAGAGTCGCTCGGGCTGAATGCCGGCGTCGAGCGCGGCGTGCCAGCGCCCCAGAAGCTCGATGCTCACGTCGTGCGGAGCCCAGCGGTACTCGCTCACGGCATCCCACTGTTCGCTCGGCCCGCGCCAGTGCATGATCACGTACTGGCACCGCAACGCCGCGACGGCCTCGAGCATGGCCGGGTCAGCCAGGCCTCCGCTCACGTCATTCACGATGATGGCCCCGGCGTCAATCGCGGCCGCCGCCGTTGACGCATGCATAGTGTCGATTGAGACGCGGATGCCCTCGCCCGCGAGCGCCGCCACGACTGGCAGCACACGCTCACGCTCGACCTGCGGCGTCACAGGCTCGGCACCCGGCCGGGTTGACTCACCGCCGACGTCGATGACGGATGCGCCCTCGGCCACGAGACGCCGCCCCTGCGCGAGAGCCTTCTCGGGCTCGACGAAGCGGTCGCCATCGCTAAACGAATCGGGTGTGACGTTGAGAATGCCCCACAGCTCAGGGCGGCCGTGTTGCGAGTGGCCGTTCTCAGAGTTAGGCATGCTCACGACACGCCCCCTCCGATGAGTGACATCACCTCGGCGCGGCGCACCGGGTCGGCGAGCGCTCCGCTAGCCGCGACGGTGACCGTCGTGCTCTCGGCCTGCCGCGGGCCGCGGGCGCCGACACAACCGTGCCGCGCGTCGATGACCACGAGCACACCGAGCGGGGCGAGCGCGGCATCGATCGCGGCCACGATGTCATCACCGAGTCGCTCTTGCAGTTGCGGGCGCGAGGCGAGAGTCTCGACCGCTCGCGCGATGCTGCCCAGTCCGACGAGCCGATCGGCGGGCAGGTAGGCCACGTGTGCGACGCCGGTGAAAGGCAGCAGGTGGTGCTCGCAGATCGAGCGCATTGCGATGTCGCGCACCAGCACGATCTCACCGCGCTGCTCGGGCGCATCTTGCGTCGCCAACTCGTCGCGCAGCATGGGAACGGGGTCGACCCCGACGCCGGCGAAGAACTCCGCGTAAGCCTCGGCGACTCGCTGCGGGGTGGCGAGTAGTCCGGGGCGCTGCGCATCCTCACCGATCGCGGCCAGGATTTCGGCGACGGCCGCCTCGATGCGGCCGGTGTCGATGGGGGGCATGGCGTCGCTCAGTCGCGGGCCGCTGCTGGGCCGTTGGCGTCGCCGACCCCGTGCGCTGTGTTGCCCAGCGCCGCACCCTGCGGGGTGGCAGCCCCATCGTGCGCTGCATTCGCCAGCACGCCAGCGTCAATGGGAGCCTTCGACGGCATCGGCACCGGCGGAAGATCGGGCAACGGACGTTTGCTGCTGGAGAGCCACTGCGGGCGCTCGGGCAGTCGCTTCACGTGCGTGAAGATCTCGGCAAGCTGCAGGTGATCGAGCGTCTCTTTCTCGAGCAATTCGGTGGCGAGACGGTCAAGAATGTCTCGATTGTCGTTGATCACGGCCCACGCCTCGTCGTGCGCCTGCTCGATGAGAGCGCGCACCTCGAGGTCAACGCGCTCGGCGAGCTTCTCGCTGTAGTCGCGCTGGTGACCCATGTCGCGGCCGAGAAACACTTCGCCGCTCGATTGGCCAAGCTTGATGGCCCCGACGTTGGTGCTCATGCCGTACTCGGTCACCATGCGGCGAGCGATGGCGGTTGCCTTCTCGATGTCGTTCGAGGCGCCCGTTGTCGGGTCGTGGAAGACGATCTCTTCAGCCACCCGCCCACCCATGGCGTAGGTGAGCTGGTCGAGCAGTTCGTTGCGGGTGATCGAGTACTTGTCGTCGATCGGCAGCACCATCGTGTACCCGAGGGCGCGTCCGCGCGGCAGAATCGTAACTTTCGTGACCGGGTCAGTGTTGCGCATTGCCGCGGCCGCGAGAGCGTGCCCGCCCTCGTGGTAGGCGGTGATGAGCTTCTCGTGGTCGCGCATGATGCGCGTGCGACGCTGCGGGCCGGCCATAACGCGGTCGACGGCCTCATCGAGTGCCTCGTTGGTAATGATCTCTTGCCGGGCCCGAGCGGTGAGCAGAGCGGCCTCGTTGAGTACGTTGGCCAGGTCGGCTCCGGTGTACCCCGGGGTCTTGCGCGCGAGCACCTCAAGGTCGACGTTCTCGGCCATGGGCTTGCCCTTGGCGTGCACCTGCAGAATCTTTTCGCGCCCCTTCATGTCAGGAGCGTCAACCTGAATCTGGCGGTCGAACCGCCCCGGGCGCAGCAGGGCCGGGTCGAGAATGTCGGGGCGGTTCGTCGCCGCGATCATGATGACGTTGGTGTTGGGGTCGAAGCCATCCATCTCGACGAGCATTTGGTTGAGCGTTTGCTCGCGCTCGTCGTGCCCGCCGCCCATGCCAGCGCCGCGGTGGCGGCCCACGGCGTCGATCTCATCGACGAAGATGATGGCTGGCGCGTTCTCTTTGGCCTGCGTGAAGAGGTCACGCACGCGGCTCGCACCGACTCCGACAAACATCTCGACGAAGTCTGAGCCAGAGATCGAGTAGAACGGAACGCCCGCCTCACCCGCGACGGAGCGCGCGAGCAGGGTTTTGCCTGTTCCGGGAGGGCCGTAGAGCAACACGCCCTTCGGAATGCGGGCGCCCACGGCCAAGAACCGCGTGGGGTCTTTCAAGAAGTCTTTGATCTCTTCGAGCTCTTCGATTGCCTCGTCGGCCCCGGCGACATCGGCGAACGTCACCTGGGGTGACTCTTTCGAGACGAGCTTCGCCTTCGACTTACCGAACTGCATGACGCGGCCGCCCCCGCCTTGAAGACGAGTGAGCAAGAAGTAGAAGATCACGCCGATGATGAGAAACGGGATGATCAGCCCGAGCAGGCTGACGAAGAAGTTGGTCTGGGGCACCTCGTCGGTGAATTCCTCGTCGACGGTAGCTGCGTCGACCGCAGCGACGACCGCGAGTCCGCGCGGTGCGACGTAGTAGAACTGCACGTTTTGGCCGAACTCAGGGTCGGGCTCGGCAAGCACGATGTCGACGCGCTGCTCACCGTCTACGATCTTTACCGAGGTCAGCGTCTCGTTCTTGAGAAACTCAAGGCCCTGCTGCGTGCTGATCTGGCGAAACCCGCCGATGCCACCGAGCAGGGCGAAGCCAATGCCGAGCACGAGGGCTCCGGCGAGGATGTAGAGGAACGGTCCTCGAACGATGCGCTTGAAATTCATGGGCTGGCGGGCTGGCGGCCCCGCACCTTTCTTCTGGTGAAACCTGGGTGACAGGCTATCGCGCGAGCGCGTGGCATCGCCTCGGTGTTCGCCGGGGGCGCACCCTGCGACGGCCCTGAGCCAGCCGACAGCGTGGTGTTTTCAGTCGCTGTAGACGTGCGGCGCAAGCACGCCAACGGCACGCAGGTTGCGATACTTCTCGGCGTAGTCGAGGCCATAGCCAACAACGAACTCGGGCGGAATGTCGAAGCCGATGTACTCGACGTCGACCTGCACCTTTGCGGCCTCGGGTTTGCGCAGCAGGGCAAGAATCTTGACGCTTTTCGCGCCGCGCGATTCGAGGTTGGCGCGCAACCACGACAGGGTCAGCCCCGAGTCGATGATGTCTTCAACGATGAGCACGTCGCGACCGGCAATGTCGGTATCAAGGTCTTTCAGAATGCGCACGACGCCGCTCGACTCGGTGCTCGCGCCATAGCTCGAAACGGCCATCCAGTCCATTTCGACGTGCACGGCGAGCTCCCGGGCGAAGTCGGCCATGACCATCACGGCGCCCTTCAGCACGCCGACAAGCAGTGGCGGGGTGTCGCCGTAGTCGGCCTCGACTCGGCGCGCCAGCTCAGCGAGCTTCGCGTGAATCTCGTGCTCGGTAACGAGCACCTCGGTCAGGTCAGAGCGGATGTCTTCGACGTCCACGGTCTACTCCTCAGCGGTGGTGGGGGCTGCGGTGAACACGATGCGGCCCGCCGTGCGCTCCACCCTAATGCCGGGCAAGTGCACCGGCCCCTGCCCATGCCAGGCGGTGACCAACCGCGCGACGTCAAGTGTCTGCGCCCGCGAGATCGATGCCCCGAATTGGCTGTGAGCTACCAGGCGAATCAGGCGATGCCGCAGCGCCGCGGGGTTCGCGGCGAGCCCTGCGACCGGCAGCGAGCATCCGCCATCGGCAAGCTCGGTGAGGTCTTCT
>JBBRWT010000060.1:0-11758 GCA_038249035.1 Actinomycetales bacterium | reverse complement strand
GACGAGCCCGACGTTGAGGCCGTGCCGGGCCGGGCTCTCGAGTACGGAGCCGAGTTGAGCCGACTCGTCGACGCCAAGTCGGCCCTTGTCGAAGAGGGCCTCGTGGCTCTCGCGTGCGGTGCCTTTCACATTCGCAATGCGGGCAAGACCTACTTCAACACCACGCCGCTCGGCCGTGCTGTTACCGGCACGATGCTCGTGCAGGCGATGAAAGAAGACGGCGTCGACATTTGGGGCGACGGCAGCACCTACAAGGGCAACGACATCGAGCGGTTCTACCGCTACGGCCTGCTCGCCAACCCTCGCCTCCGCATTTACAAGCCCTGGCTCGACGCTGACTTCGTCACCGAGCTCGGTGGCCGGCAAGAGATGAGCGAGTGGCTCATTGCGCGGGGGTTCCCCTACCGTGACTCGGCCGAGAAGGCGTACTCGACCGACGCCAACATTTGGGGCGCCACACACGAGGCCAAGACTCTCGAGCACTTGAACGTGTCGCTCGAAACGGTCGAGCCGATCATGGGAGTCAAGTTCTGGGATTCGTCGGTCGACATCGCCACCGAAGACGTCACGGTCACGTTCGTCGAGGGCCGCCCCGCCGCTCTGAACGGCATCGAATTCGCGGATGCTGTGCACCTGGTGCTGGAAGCCAATGCGATTGGCGGCCGCCACGGGCTGGGTATGAGCGATCAGATCGAAAACCGCATCATCGAGGCCAAGAGTCGCGGCATCTATGAGGCTCCCGGAATGGCGCTGCTGCACATTGCCTACGAGCGACTCTTGAACGGCATTCACAACGAAGACACGATCGCGAACTATCACGCCGAGGGTCGACGCCTAGGCCGCCTCATGTACGAGGGCCGCTGGCTCGACCCGCAGTCGCTCATGCTGCGCGAATCCATTCAAAAGTGGGTGGGCTCGGCGGTGACCGGCACGGTGACGCTGCGCGTGCGTCGCGGCGACGACTACACGATTCTCGACACCACCGGCCCGGGCCTGTCGTATTCGCCCGAGAAGCTGTCGATGGAACGCGTCGGCGATGCCGCCTTCGGCCCCACCGACCGCATCGGTCAACTCACCATGCGCAACCTCGACATTGCCGACTCTCGCGCGCGACTAGAGCAGTATGCCGCGCAAGGCATAATAGGCGGCGCCACCGCGGCCCTGGTCGGCAGCATCACGGCGGGGGAGTCGGACGAAGTCACCGAGCACGCCGTGCCGCTGTCCGCCGAGCGCGAAGCCCTTGCTGAGGCGATCGACGCCGCCGGCGAGAGCGCCGCGTTCGACTTCGGCACCGACTAGGGCACCGGGCACCGGGCACCGCGCACAACGCATCGGCTACCGAGCGCCCACACACGCGGTGACCCCGTACCCTTGACCTATGGCACCTGCGCGCGGAATCGGCAACAACGGCGCGCCCGTGGCATCACGAAAGAACGCTTCGACGTCCGCGACGGATGCCCGCCCTCAGATTCGCCCCACGACCGAGGGCTGGCAGCAAAAGATGGGCCCCGATGGGCGACCGGTACTGCAGTTTGCTGAGCCGAAGCGCGGCAAACCTCCCGTGCACCTCGCCGACCTCACGCCCGAGCAGCGCGTCGCGCGGGTGACAGAGCTCGGCCTTCCCGGTTTTCGGGCGAAGCAAATCAGCACCCACTACTTCACGCACTACACGAGCGACCCCGCAGAGATGACCGACCTGCCCGGCGCTGTGCGCGAGGAACTCGTCGCCGGCATGCTGCCGCCGTTGCTGACCGAGGTGCGTCGCCTGCGCACCGACAAAGGCGACACGATCAAGTTTTTGTGGAAGCTGTACGACGGCGCCCTCGTCGAGAGCGTGCTCATGCGCTACCCGGGCCGCATCACGCTGTGCGTGTCGAGCCAAGCGGGTTGCGGCATGAACTGCCCGTTCTGTGCCACCGGCCAAGCAGGCCTCACTCGCAATATGTCGACGGCCGAAATCATCGACCAGGTCGTGCAGGCCAATGCTGCCATCGCCGCGGGCGAACTGGGCGGCAAGAAGCGCGGCGAAACCACCCCCGAGCGGGTGAGCAACATCGTTTTCATGGGAATGGGCGAGCCGCTCGCCAACTACACCCGGGTGATGGATGCCCTGCACGCCATGGTCGAACCCCAGCCGCACGGGCTCGGCATGAGTGCTCGACACATCACGGTGTCGACGGTCGGCCTGGTGCCGGCCATCCTGAAGCTTGCCGCCGAGAAGATTCCCGTAACATTCGCGCTCAGCCTGCACGCGCCCGATGACCAACTGCGTGATGAGCTGATTCCCGTCAACTCTCGGTGGAAGGTCGACGAAGCCCTCGACGCCGCCCGCGCCTACTTTGACGCCACCGGGCGCCGAGTGTCGATCGAGTACGCGCTCATCAAAGACATGAACGACCACGGCTGGCGTGCCGACCTGCTCGCCCAGAAGCTCAACGAGCGCGGGCGCGGCTGGGTGCACGTCAACCCGATTCCGCTGAATCCCACGCCAGGCTCGATCTGGACCAGCTCAGAGCCCTCAGTGATGCGCGAGTTTGTGCGCCGCATCGAGGCGGCAGGAATTCCAACAACCTTGCGCGACACCCGCGGCAAAGAGATCGACGGAGCCTGCGGGCAGCTCGCCGCCGCCGACGAATAGGCAACGGTAAGCAGAGAGCAGGTCACTCGACCATCCCTCGATTCCGCCATACTGGCCTCATGCTTCTGGACCAGATCAACGAATTCTTCACTCAGATCGTCGGCATCAGCGTTGCCGTCGTTGTCGCGATCATCATCATCATCGTGCTGTTGCGCAGCATCAAGGTGGCGAAGCCCGATGAGGCGATCATCGTCACCTCGCGCCAGCGCACCCCGAAAGAGCGCGATCAAAATCAGGAGAAAGACAACGTCGGTCAGAAAGTCGTGTTCGGCTCACGTGTCTTCGTGAAGCCGATCATCGAGGCCTACTTCAAGTTGAGTCTGCGGTCGCGGCAACTCAACGTGCAGGCCACAGCGCAGACGCGTGATGCCATCACGATCAAGGTGAACGCGGTCGCGGTCGTCAAGGTCGGTGGCTCCGAGGCGATGGTTCGCGCTGCCGCCCAGCGCTTCTTGAACCAGCAAGATCAGATCGAGACGTCTACCGAAGAGGTGCTCAGTGGTTCGGTGCGGTCGATCGTTGGCCAGTTGACCGTCACCGAGATCATCACGAACCGCTCGGCGTTGCAAGAGCAGGTGCTCGAGGCAGTGCGCGAATCTCTCGACATTCAAGGGCTGCAGATCGACACCTTGCAGATCAAAGAGATCGACGACGACAACGGCTACATTCGTGACCTCGGGCGTGCCGAGGCCGCTCGCGTCAAGCAGGTCGCCGAAATCGCTGAGGCGCAGGCACAGCAGGCCTCCGAGGAGGCGCGCATCGGCGCGGCCCAGAAGATCGCAGAGAGCCAGCGCGCCCTCGACCTGCGCAACGCTGAGATTCAGAAAGAGACCGACAAGGCTCGCGCTGAAGCGGCCGCTGCCGCCCCGCTCGCTGAAGCGATCGCCCAACAGGCGGTCGTGACCCAACAAGAGGTCACGGCGCAGAAGCGCGTCGGCCTGCGTAAGCAAGAACTCGACGCCGAGGTGCGCGCTGTTGCCGATGCTCAGGCCTACGCGATCGAGAAAGAAGCCGATGCGGCCGCTGTGGCTTCGGTTGCCGGTGCCAACGCGCAACGTGAAGCCCGCATCGCGGCGGCGCAGGCACTCACTGCCGAAGGTGAGGCAGAGGCCAGTGCCATTCGCGCCCGTGGTACTGCTGAAGCCGACTCGACCCGCGCGCAAGCTGAAGCACTCGCGGAGCGCGCCGAAGCGCTT
This sequence comes from Actinomycetales bacterium, assembly GCA_038249035.1. Classification (GTDB taxonomy): domain Bacteria; phylum Actinomycetota; class Actinomycetes; order Actinomycetales; family Microbacteriaceae; genus Microcella. Next base: position 7,924 of record JBBRWT010000060.1, on the reverse strand, counting down.
CTGAAGCAGCGCATCATCGACCAGCTGCCCGAAATCGTGCGGGCGGCCGCGGAGCCTCTCGGGGCCATCCAGAACATGACCGTCATCTCCTCTGACGGCACCGGCACCAACCAGCTCGGCGAGAACGTCGCCGGCCAGCTCGCCACGACGACGAAGATCATCAAAGACCTCGTCGGCATCGACATCGCCGAACTCATCAATGGCAAGGTGGTCGGTGAAGCCACCGGTGCTGCCGTCGCGAAGGGTGCGGCTGCCGCTTCCGCTGCCGCCGCGCCGTCAGGCTCACCGTCGCCGCGGCGCAAAAGCGCCGACGCGTGACGATCTGACCCAACGCGACACCGAACGGGCACGCTCGGCACTCCTCCCGTTCGAGTTCGGGCGTGGCACCATGAGCGCATGAAGCACCCACGCGAGCGACGACCTTGGACGGCCTGGCAGGTCGTCATCGGGTTCGGCGGGGTCAGCCTCGCGGTGGATCTCGTGGCCGACGGCGCGCGCTCGATCGCTGGCCCGTTGCTCGGCGAGTTGGGGGCAACCGCTCTCGTCGTCGGGCTGGTGACTGGCTCGGCCGAGGCCCTCGGGTTCATTCTGCGTCTTGTCAGCGGACCAATCGTCGATCGCACGCGCCGCTATTGGAACGCGGCCATCGCTGGATACGCGCTCACTGCCGTCAGTATTCCCCTGCTCGCGGTCACGCCGTTTCTCGGTGCCATCGGACTCACCGTGGCATCGGCACTCATCATCCTCGAGCGCATTGGCAAGGCCGTGCGCAGTCCTGCTAAGACGGTGTTGCTCGCGTTTGCGGCCAACGCCGTGGGCCGGGGTCGGGGATTCGGCGTGCACAAACTGTTGGATCAAATTGGGGCGTTCAGCGGGCCGCTTCTGGTCGCCGCCGTTATCGCGGCGACGGGGATGCTCTGGCCCGCGTTCGCTGTTCTCTTGGTTCCCGCGCTGCTCGCGATGGCGCTGTTGTTGTGGATGCGCAGCCGTGTACCCGACCCCAGCGGTTTCGAGACAGTGGAGACTGCCCCTGCCGAAGCAAGAGACGCCGCCAACGTCGAGGCCGCCAAGGTCGAGGCCGCCCACGAATCCGTTGAACACTCCGGCTGGCGCATCCCGGTCACATTCTTGCTCTTCTCCGCGTCGACTGCCCTCACCGCGCTGGGTCTCATCGGCTTTGGCGTGTTGTCGTTTCACCTCACCGACGCCGCAATCGTGCCGCTCGCTGGGGTGCCACTCATCTTCGCGCTCGGCATGCTCGCCGCGGCCATTGCCGCCGTCGTCACGGGGCGACTCTACGACCGCTGGGGCGGTGCTGTGCTGCTCGTCGTGCCCCTGCTTGCCTCGGGGGTGCCGCTGTTGGTGCTCTCCGACGGAATCGGAGGAGCGCTCGTCGGAATCATTCTCTGGGGAGCCGCGATCGGCATCCAGGATTCGACCGTCAAAGCGCTCGTCGCTGATCTCGTGCCGCCCGCACGTCGGGGAACCGCCTACGGTGTGTTCGCCGTCTTTCAAGGCGTGGGCACCCTCGCTGGCGCAGCCCTCGCTGGGGCGCTGTACCCGAACGCGATCGCGATCGCCGCGGTGACCGTGCCCCTGCAGGTGGTGGCGCTCGTGCTGCTCATCGTGGTGGTTCGACGGCAACGGCGCGAGCGTGTGGGGCCGCCGGCGAGTTTTACGGCGGCCTAGCGAAACGCGGCGATACCCGTGATCGCGTTGCCCAGCACAAGGGTGTGCACGTCGTCGGTGCCCTCGTAGGTGCGCACCGACTCGAGGTTGTTGGCGTGGCGCAGGGGGGAGTATTCGAGGGTGACCCCGTTGCCGCCGAGCATCTCGCGGGCGCTGCGAGCGATCGCGATGGCCTCGCGGCAGTTGTTGAGCTTGCCCACCGAGATCTGGTGCGGCTGCAACTGCCCAGCGTCTTTGAGGCGGCCAAGCTGCAGGGCGAGCAGAAACCCCTTGTCGATCTCGAGAGCCATGTCGACGAGCTTCTGCTGCGTGAGCTGGTAAGCGGCCACCGGCTTGCCGAACACCTCGCGCTGCTGCACGTAGGCCAGCGCGGCGCGATAACTGTCAAGCGCGGCACCCATGACGCCCCACACGATGCCGTAGCGGGCCTGGTTGAGGCACGTAAACGGCCCGCGCAACCCTTGGGCTCCCGGCAGTTGCGCGCTCGCAGGAACACGCACCGCATCGAGTTCGATGTCGCATTGAATGGATGCCCGCATCGACAACTTCTGCCCGATGGGCGTCGCCGTGAAGCCGGCAGCGTCTGTCGGCACGATGAAGCCCCGGATGCCCTCGTCGGTCTGCGCCCAGATGATCGCTATGTCGGCGATCGAGGCGAGGCCGATCCAGCGCTTCGCCCCGGTGATGACCCAGTCGTCGCCGTCGCGGTGGGCGAAGGTCTGCATCGAGGCCGGGTCGCTACCAGCATTCGGTTCGGTGAGACCGAAGCATCCGATCATCTCACCCGCCGCCATACTCGGCAGCCACTGCTGCTTGTGTTCTTCTGAACCGAACGTGTGAATGGCGGTCATGGCGAGCGAGCCCTGCACCGACACGAACGTGCGCAGCCCCGAGTCGCCGGCCTCCAGTTCAGCGGCGGCGAGGCCGTACTCGACGGCCGAGCGTCCGGCGCAGCCGTAGCCCGTGAGGTGCATGCCTAACAGCCCCAACGCGCCCATGGGCTTGATGATCTCGGTCGGAAAAACGCCGGCGTCGTACCACTCGGCAATGTGCGGGCGCAGCTCGGCGTCGACGTAAGCGCGCACGCGCGAGCGGGTGGCGCGCTCGTCGTCGCTCAGCAGAGAGTCGAAGCCGACGAGGTCGAGCGGAGAGTCGGTCACAGTGGTCCTTTCGAGAACACCCTCATGGTGTCGCGCGCCCCGCGTTTTGTCCACTTGTACAGTTGCCTCATGATCCGACCCCTCGACGGGATGCTCGTTGCCGACCTCAGCCGGGTGCTGGCTGGCCCGACCGCCGCCGTCATGCTCGCCGATCTGGGCGCCCGAGTTGTCAAAGTCGAACGCCCCGGCACCGGCGACGAGACGCGCGCGTGGGGCCCGCCGTGGGCCGGATCGTCAAGCGCTTACTTTGAAGCCGCCAACCGCTCGAAGCAGTCGATCGCCCTCGACTTTGCGCAGCCAGACGACCTGGCGGTCGCTCGCACGCTCGTCGACCGTGCCGACGTCGTTCTCGAGAACTACCGCACCGGAAGCCTCGCACGATTCGGTCTCGACGCGGCGAGCGTGCTCGCCCGCAATCCGCGCGTTGTCTACTGCTCGATCACCGGATTCGGTTCGACCGGTGAGGGCGCAGCGATGCCGGGCTACGACTTTCTCGTGCAAGCTCTCGGCGGTCTCATGAGCATCACGGGCGATGCCGGAGGCGAGCCGCGCAAGGTCGGCGTCGCCATGGTTGATCTGCTCGCCGCCAACCACGCAGCAATGGGCGTTCTCGCGGCGCTGCTGCACCGCGAGCGCACGGGCGCGGGCCAACACGTCGAGGTCGCGTTGCTCTCCAGCCTCATCGCGTCGCTCGCCAACCAGGCCGGCTCGTACCTCGCGACGGGCATCGAGCCGCGCGCACTCGGCAACCGGCACCCCTCGATCGCGCCCTACGAGACACTGCGGTGCCGCGACGCACTCATCGCCCTCGCCGTGGGTAACGACGCGCAGTTCGCGGCCCTGTGTGCCGTGCTGGGTAATCCAAAGCTCGCGGGTGACCCGCGCTTTGCGACCAACTCCGCGCGGGTCGAGCACCGCGACGCCCTCCAGTCGGCGCTCGAGGGTGTGCTGGCCACCGACGACGCTTCAGCGTGGGTGACCCGGATGCTCACCGCCGGAGTGCCCGCCGGTACCGTCAACGGCATCAGCGAGGCGCTGGCGCTCGCGCGGCGGCTCGGGCTCGAGCCGACGGTGGGGGTGGGGGCGGGGCATCCGGAGCAGCTGGCGCACCCCGTTCGGTACTCGGCGTTCGAGACCGCGGCGCCAACGCCGCCGCCCGCACTTGACGAACACGGTGAGGTGCTACGGGAATGGCTGGGTAGGCCCGCTGGCTAGTGCTGCACGCTCGGCCTCTGCACGCTCAAGCACTGAGCGCGCGAGCCGTGTGGCCCCCACCACGGCGCTTGGCATGACGGCGATGGCCCCGCCGGGAATCAAGAAGAAGAGCTGCGTGGCGACACCGAACCCCAGAGCCCGGGCACGTGATCCGCGCAGAAGGCGCGACCGCTCGACTGCCGTGATGCCGCGCGCCTCAAAGGGACGGGTCGTGAGCTCACGTGAGACGAGGTGGCCTGCGAGAACTGGCCCAAGAATCGCCGAGGCAACCGAGCCGATCACAGGGATAAGGCCGACGAGGGCCGTGATGAGCGCAAACCCAATAGCGCGAAGCACGAGCAGCAGGCCGTCTCCGAACGATCGCCAGAATCGCACGGGCGATGGCTGAAACCCGCCCAGCTCATTCTCGGCGGCCCGCCAAATTCGCTCGTAGAACGGGTCACCGATGAGCAAAGTGAGAGTCGTGAACGTGTAAACAGTGCCGATGATGGCCCCGGCCACAATCACGAGCGCGAGAAGAGTGCGCAGCACTCCGCGATCGCGCTCGGCCCAGCCGTCGGCGAACGGAGTGATCGCTTGCGCGAGCGCTTCAACGTTGAGACCGAGCCCGATGAGCACTGCGACGACGAGAGCGCCGGCGATGATGGCGGGCACCATGCCGAGCGCCATCACGCCGGGGCGGCGACGCCAGAACGCGAAGCCGCGGGGAACGAGTGCCGCGCCCGCGAGTAGCTCGCTGAAGATGCGTCGAAGGCGACCACCCGGTGCCGGCCGCGCTCGCTTGGCGCGTGGCTTCCGGGCCCTAGCATCCTTCATGATCGACACTGTAGACGGCACGACGCGTGACTGTACGAGCTGGCGAAGAAACCGCCGCGAATCTCCACCGTGGCGGTGCGAGCGGGCGGGTGCTGACCCTAGGCTGGCCTCAGGTGTGCATCGTGGCCGCCCCGGTCGGGCGAGCGGCGCGTGCACCATCGAATCGACGAGGAGCCCCCCATGAGCAAGTACGCCGTAATCAACCCCGCCACTGGTGAGACGCTGCGGTCGTATGTGACCGCGACCGACGCCGAGGTCGCCACCGCTGTCGAGGGCGCCTACAACGCATACCGCGGCTGGTCGCGCTCGACCACCGTTGACGAGCGCGCCGCGCTCATCACGAAGGTTGCTGAGCTGCACCGCGAGCGCCGCCAGCACCTCGCTGAGATCATCGTGCGCGAAATGGGCAAGCCGATCGGTGATGCGCTCGGTGAAGTGGACTTCGCGGCCGACATCTATCAGTACTACGCCGACAATGGCCCCGCTTTGCTCGCCGACGAGCCGATCGACTTGGCCGAGGGCAGCGAGGGTTCTGCGTTCATTCGCAAGAGCGCCATGGGCGTGCTGCTGGGCATCATGCCCTGGAACTTCCCGTACTACCAGGTCGCCCGCTTTGCCGGCCCGAATCTCATTCTCGGCAACACGATCCTGCTCAAGCACGCGGCGCAGTGCCCCGAGTCGGCCGAGGCGATCCACCAGATTTTTGCCGACGCCGGTTTTCCGGCTGGCGCCTACACAAACCTCTACGCCACGACCGACCAGATCGGCACGATCATTGCCGACCCGCGCGTGCAAGGCATCTCGCTCACTGGCTCCGAGCGCGCCGGTGCTGCCGTCGCCGAGCAGGCCGGTCGTCACCTCAAGAAGGTCGTGCTAGAGCTGGGTGGCTCTGACCCGTTCATTGTGCTGAGCACCGACGACCTCGACGCCACGGTGCAGATGGCGGTGGATGCTCGCCTCGACAACAGCGGACAATCCTGCAACGGTGCCAAGCGCTTCATCGTGCTCGACTCGCTGTACGACGAGTTCCTCTCGATCTTCCGCGAGAAGATGTCGTCGACCGGCCCGACCGACCCGATGGTCGAGGGTGGGGTCTACGGCCCGCTCTCATCGTCGAGCGCAGCAGAGGGACTCGAAGACCAGGTCACGCGCGCGGTCGCCGGCGGTGCGACGGTCGTGACGGGCGGCACGCGCGAGGGCAATTTCTTCGCAGCGACCGTGCTCGCCGACGTGGCGCCAGACAACTCGGCCTACTACGAAGAATTCTTCGGCCCCGTCGCTCAGGTCTTCAAGGTGCGCAACGAAGACGAGGCGGTCGAACTCGCCAACGACACGCCCTTCGGCCTGGGGTCGTACCTGTTCACGACGGACGCCGAGCAAGCGCACCGCGTCGCCGACCGCATCGAGGCCGGCATGGTCTACATCAACTGCGTGCTCGCCGACAGCCCCGAGTTGCCCTTCGGCGGTATCAAGCGTTCGGGCTCGGGCCGCGAGCTCGGCACGCTCGGCATTGACGAGTTCGTCAACAAGAAAATGATCCGCATCGCCTAGTTCGCATCGCCTGATTCGCATCGCCTAGTTCGCATCGTGCGTCTCGGGGGTCCGCCGCAAGAATGTCGGTGGTCGGGTGTTGGGTTGACGCATGTCGACCATCACCGCACCCGCCTCGGGAGGGCTTGCCGCGACCCTGGCGTCGCCATTGTCGACCCCGCCGCTGTCGACCCCGCCGTTGTTGACCCCGCCATTGTCGACCCCGCCACTGTTGACCTCGCCGTTGTTGACCCCGGCGTTGTCGACCCCGCCGCTGTCGACCCCGCCACTCACCGCCGCTGCGGTGATCGACAACGCGCTCGGCGTCGCCCTTGAGTCGATCGTTGCTGTGGAGCGAATGATGGCCTCGTTTGCGGCCTACCGTGCCGTCGCGATCAACGAGGTGCATCGGCTTGCACTCGCAGCCGAGGGCCCCTCCACCTCAGGGCTCGGCCGGCCCTGGTCGGCAAAGACCATGGCGCGCCGGGTCGCTGCTAGCGAGCTGGCCACCGCGACGCGCATCAGTGAACGCGAAGCCGAACAGCTCCTCGCCGACAGTGCAGCACTCGTTGACGACCTCCCGGCGACCCTCGACGCGTTGCGCTCGGGTCGTGTCAGCTATCGGCATGCGAGCATCCTGATCGATGAAGCACGCTCGCTGCCTGCGGAGTCATGGGCGACCTTTGAAGCTGCGGCTTTGCCGGAGGCCGAAACGCGCACGCCGGGCGGGTTTCGCCAGCGCGCGCGAGTCTTGCGCGAACGCGAACACCCCACCTCCATTGATGAACGCCGCCGAGACGCCGTGGAAGGGCGGTCGGTGAGACTTGATCCGGGCCGAGACGGAATGGCGTGGCTCACCGCCCACCTCCCGGCCGAACAAGCGATCGGCGCCTACCAGCGGCTGACCGAGATGGCGAGTGGGCTCAGCTCACCTGATGACCCGCGCACCCTCGCGCAGCGTCGAGCCGACGTGTTTGCCGACCTGCTGATCGATGGGGTCGCCCCCGATTCGGGGCTTGGTCGGGGAGTGCGCGCCACGGTGTTGGTCACCGTTCCGGCGTTGAGCTTGCTTGAGCGGGATTCCTCGGGTGCAGCACCGGCAACGCTGGAGGGATACGGGCCCATCGCCGACGACGTCGCCCGCCGCTTGGCGGCACACGCGCCGAGTTTTGTGCGGCTGCTGACGCATCCCGAAACCGGTGCGGTGCTTTCCGTGGGTCGAGATCGCTACACAGTTCCTCGAGATCTGAAGCTCTGGCTTCGCATTCGGGACGAAACGTGCCGTTTTCCGGGGTGTGGTCGTTCCGCGGCCCACTCCGACCTCGATCACACCGTTGATTGGCAGCATGACGGGGCGACTCGACACGACAACCTCGCCCACCTGTGCGAGGCCCACCACCGACTCAAACACCAAACTGCCTGGCGTGTGAACCAGGCAGGTGGTGGAGCGCTCCAATGGCGAGCGCCCAGTGGTCGCGCGTACCGCACCGAACCGGCAACCCCGCTCGCAGGCT
>JBBRWT010000059.1:0-11778 GCA_038249035.1 Actinomycetales bacterium | reverse complement strand
TCGTTCGCGTCAGCCAGTGCTTGCAAAACTTCGGGGTGCACCCCGGCGTAGTTGTCGCTCGCAAAGCCGCGGTAGTTCGTGTCGTGGAGTCTCACGGGCCTATTCTCCCGCGTCGGCGGGCGGCTCGGTGACGTCGAGTAGTGCACCGTTGAGTTCTTCGTGCCCGACCGACCACAGCCCCGCGCACCCCGCGGCAAGGCGCCCGATCGCGCCGGGCTCGTCAAGCGACCCGGCCACGAAGGTCACCGCCGCGGTGGGGGTGCCCTTCGTGCGCCACCCGCCCGCGAGCGCTTGCACCCACGTTTCAGCGGCCGCCTTGAGGGTCACATAGTTGGCCATGCCCCATTTAGGCTGGGCGACGGATGCTGAGCTCACGATCGCCAGGCGCCCGGCGCTCGACGCACTGAGGTCGTCGCGCAGCTCGCGACTGACCACCCGAAGAGTCGTCAGCACGCGGCGTTCGAGCCATTCCCAGTCATCGTGCGCTGAGCCGCCGCGCCAGCCGCCGACGAGGTGCAGCACACCGTCGATGCTCGGCCGGCGCTCGCGCAGCTCGGCCGCCCACGCTGCGACGGCCTCCGGGTCGGCGAGGTCGACGACCGCGGTCTCGGCCGCATCCACGGCGATCCCGTCAGTACTGACCAGCGACTCGGCACGGGAGCCCACCGCCACGACGTGCGCGCCAGCGCTCGTGAGGGCGGCGCACACAGCGTGGCCCGCGATACCCCCGGCACCCGCGACCACGACTGTGCGTCCGGTCAGGCCTGCGCTACTGGTGCCGATAGCAGCGCTCACGCGTTGCTGCCGGTGATGCCCGCCGTCGACTCGATGACAACGGCCATCTTCTTCGAGAGGGCTTCGTAGAACATCGACAGCGGAAACTCGTCGTCGAGCACCAGGTCGGTGTACCCCTTGGGCGGCCCGGCGAGCACCTCGTCGCTCAGTCCCCGCGCCCAGACGGATGCCGGGTGCGGCGTGAGCGTGGACGCCACGAACGCGTAGGCAGCGAGCCAGTGCGCCATCTTCGGGCGGTCGATCGAGCGCCAATACAGTTCGTTAATGGCATCCGAGAGCGCGACGACGACGTCGGGAACGGCATCCCATTCAATGGCGAGCTGGGTGTCTGTCCAGTGCAAGACACCCTTCTGGTGCATCCACGCGAACAGAAGCTGCCCGCCGATGGCGTCGTAGTTGCGCACGCGGGTGCCAGTGATCGCGAAGCGGAAGATGCGGTCGAAGAGCACCGCGTACTGCACGAGCTGGGCGTGCTCGCGCGTCACGTCGTCGGTGTCGTCAGCGCGGTACAGACGCACGGCCTCGCGGAAGGCGGTCAGGTCGCAACGCAACTCTTCGAGCGAGTACAAGAAGAAGGGCATGCGCTGCTTGATCATGAACGGGTCAAAGGGCAGGTCGCCACGCATGTGCGTGCGGTCATGAATCATGTCCCACATCACGAACGTGCGTTCGCAGAGTTGCTGATCGTCGAGCAACGCCGCGGCGCCCGTGGGCAACTCGAGCTTGGTGATCTGGGCGGCAGCGCGCACCACGCGGCGGTAGCGCGCGGCCTCGCGGTCGGCGAAGATCGCCCCCCAGGTAAACGTTGGCAACTGAGCCGGGGTGCCCTCGGGTGAGCCGGCGGGAACGCGCGGAGTGACCGCTACAGACTCGGGGAACAGCACCGCCGAATTCGTGTCGTAGCCCGGGGTGAAGTCGACAAACCGCAACCCCAAGTACAGAGTGTTGCCGTACTCGCCTGCCTCAAGCTCTGCGATGAAGGCGGGCCAGATGATCTCGAAGACGACGGCCTCCACGAGCCGGTCGCTCGAGCCGTTCTGCGTGTACATCGGGAACACGACGAGGTGCGCCACGCCGTCGCGACGCTCGCGGGCGGGCGCAAACGCATCGAGCGCATCGTAGAAGTCGGGCACGACGAAGCCACTGTCGGCCCAGCGCTCGAAGTCGAGCGCACACGCACCCAAGTACGCCTCGTCGTGCGGCATGAGCGGGGCATAGTGCCGCAGGCACGCGGCGATCTCACTGACGTGGCCAGCGGCCGCGGCGTGGTCCTCGACGTTCGGGATGCTGCCGTCATGCACCTGCATCGGGCGCAGCGCCTCGGCGGCGCGCTTGAGGCGCGTCCATGCCGGGTCGGTGATGATTTGATCGCTCGTGAGCCCGACATCCGTACCCGTCATGTCGGCCAGAGCGCCCCGGTCTTCGACAACCTCGGGCTCTCCGGTGATGGTGCGACTGGTTGCGGCAGCAGTATCGGTCATGGGTCCCTCCTTCGTCGAACGTGTGCGGGCACGGTATGAGATGAGCCTATGCAGGTGATCGCCGCACGTGGTTGCGATTGACGCACGAAAATTGCACAAGCGCACAGTTTCGCGCGTGCAATCGGTGCGACGGTCGGTCGATCGCGCGCAATTCACACCTCAGGCGGCAAGCCAGAAGCCGTGTTAGCGTGACCGGGCGTGTGCGAGCGCAGTTCGACTCATATCAATGATTCGAGTCCTATTCAATGTTCGACTCGCACCAATGACGGCAGGCACCCGGAGGGAACGCGGGATGGGGACGTGGCCGATCGTCACGCGCGGATCGCTCGTCGGTGCTCTCACTGCTGGGCTCACGCGCACGCCGCCTCGCGCACAGTTGTTGCGCGGCCCGAGCGGTGTGGGCAAGACGACTCTGGCCGCCGGGGTCGCGGCCGCGATTGCCGCCCGGGGTCGCACGATCGTTCCCGTCGTAGCGCTCGCGGAGCTGCGTGAGGTTCCGCTCGGGGCGCTTGCTCCACTGCTCGCCTCGTCGAGCGTCGCTGAGCACGCCGACATCGCCGTGCGCTTGAGCGAGCTTGTGGCGCTCATTGGCCGCCACGCCGATTCTTACCTGCTCGTCGTCGACGATGCCCCGCTGCTTGACACCGCCTCAGCCGCGGCGCTGTACCAACTCATCCGTGTCTTTGCGGTGCCTGCGCTCATGACTGCGCGAGACGAGCATCCGCTCACGGGCGCGGTCGCGCGCCTGCTGCACGAGGATCTCGTGACCGTCACCGAGTTGCCGGGGCTCTCGCTCGACGAGACCCGAACGGTGCTGCGGCGCCACCTCGGGGCCGAACCTCGACCCGAGTCGTTGCAACGCTTGTACGGCGCCACCGCCGGCAACCCGCTCTTTTTGCGCGAGCTCACCTTGGCTGCTGAGCGCAGCGACCGGGTGCACGCTGGTCCGTACGGTATCGAGATCGATCTCGTGCGTCTGCCCGACCATGTTCTCGAGACCGTGGTCGCCCGGCTCGCAGACCTGAGCCCCGACGAGCGGCGCATGGCCGAGTTCATCGCTCTGGCACAGCCGTGGCCGCCGGCCGCGACGCTGCCCGACGAGCAGGGCATCGTGCAGGACCTGCTCGATACGGGAGTGCTCGCACCCGCCGAGCCCGTCGGGAGCGGGTATTTGCACCTCGCGCATCCGGTTTACGCCGAAGCGCTCTTGTCTGCGCTCGGGACCGACGAGCGGGCCGCGCGGCGCCGAGCCGCAGCTCAGCGGCTGCTCGTGCTCAATGAAGAGCCCTTGCGCTTCACCGCGCTGTGCTTGCTGAGCGATGGCGGCGGCCAGCTCGAAGCGGCAGACCTGGTGTGGGCCGCGGAGTACGCGCACCTCGTGGGGGATCACACCCGCGCCGTTCAGGCTGCCGGGAAGGCGCTCGAAGCGGGCCCTGATTCGCACGCCGCTCTGATCCGCGCGAGCGCTCTGAGCGCCCTCGGCGGTGAGCCAAACACGATCGACGAGGCGTTTAGCCAGGCCGCGTCACTGGCCGACGACGCCGACTCGCGGGCTCGAGTTGAAGTGCGCTGGGGTCAGCACACCGCGCTACGCGATCACGACCCTGCCCGTGCGGCAGAGCGGGCTGCCGCCCTGCTGCCCGAACTGGGTACGGCCGCCGCGCTCCTCGCTCCAGACCTCGCCAAGTGGCGCCTCATGGCGGGCGATGCGAGCGCACTCGATACGCCGCTGACCCCTCAGGCCGACGCCGACTCTGCCGTCGCGCTGAGCACGGCCATCGGCATGGCAATGATGGCGACCATGGCGGGCCGAGTGGCCGAGGCGCGACAGGCAGTGGATGCGGGCCGCCCCCTGGCCGATCGCTTCGCGGCCGTGCAGCCCTTCGCGGCAGGACTTCTCGACCTCTCCACTTTTCTCGTGCACGTCGCCGAAGGCAGCATCGCCGAGGCGCGTGCCTTCGCCGAAGAGCAGCGCCTGCGGCCCTTCGCCGACTCGGCGGGCGTGTGGTCGTATGCTCTTGCGCTGATTCACCTGCACGCTGGCAGGCTGCACGACGCTGTGCCGCTCGCCCTGCTGGCGATCGAGCAGTTGCGCTGGCGCGACTTCACGGGCCTTCTGGGCCCGGCGATTGCCCTCGGAGCCACGGTGCACGCGCAGCTTGGTGATGTTGAGGCGGCGCGCAACCTGCTCGAGGCGTTGGAGCCCGCGCATCGCAATGACGTGAAGGTTGTGTTGCAGGTGGCTGAGGCTGAGGCCTGGCTGGCGGTGGTCGCAGAGGAACCGGAGAGTGCGGCGGGGATGCTCGGGCCCGCGGTCGCGCGCGGCATCGAGCTGGGTCACTTACTGCTCGCGGCTCTCACAGCATCGGTAGCTGTGCGAGTGGGTGCTTCAGCAGAGGTGCGCGAGCCGCTCGCGGCGGCGGCCGCGGCATCCGGATCGCCTCTCATCACCATTGTGTCGGCGCTCGCCGATGCGACAGCAGCCCGCGATGCCGCTGCCGTTATTGCCCTGGTTGACGACCTCGAGCGTGCCGGACTCTCGGGAGTCGCGCACGGCGTGCTGGAGCAGGCCGCTGAGTGGGCGGCAGGCGACCGCATGCTCGAGCGTCGTGCGCGCGTGACAGTAGCAGAACTGGGGCTCACGGTTGTGCCGGTGCGTACTGCACGGTCGGCCCGCGCCGACACGGGACTCACCGAGCGAGAGTGGACGATCGCACAGGCGGCCGCTCGGCGCGAGCGCAGCCGAGAGATCGCCGATCGGCTCGGGGTCTCGGTGCGCACCGTCGACAACCACCTGGCGAGCGTCTACCGCAAGCTCGGCATCAGCGGCCGATCGGAACTCGAAGACGAGCTGCGCGGGCGACTCTAGGTGCCATCGGGAAGCTCGTATCGCAGAGCCAAGAGTGCTGTCGAGCTGCGCGGGCGACTCTGACGGGTGTCATTGTCGCCCGCGCCCCCGGGCTTGTGGTGGGTTTTGAGTGGGGGTCAGGGGTTGGAGCTATTCGGTGAGCGGGATGATCGTGTACTGCACGGTTGCCGTGCCGTCTTCGTTCGCCGCAACGAGGATATTGACGTTCCACGTGCCGTTCTCGAAGGTGCGAGACGAGGCGTCATCGATGACCTGGAACTCTGCCACCTGCGTGTATCCCGCGTCGAGCATCGCCGTATACGCCCCCTCCCCATCGGCGACGCTGGTGGCATCGATGGCGGCACTGAAGATGCCCTCCGTGGCCACCGAGAACTGCACGTTGCCGTCGACCGTGGGCACGTCGGCTGGCCAGTTGTCGGGCAGGCTTGCACCCGATCCGTCGATGTTGACATCAACGCCCGTTTGGTCTTCGATAATTTGCTCGACCCCGCCTTCGACGAGGCCGTTGGTGAGTTGTTCGAGCGGGTTGGCAAAGCAACCGCTGAGGGTGAGGGCAAGGCCGAGGCCCAGGACGGCGACGGCTGGAGCGGTGCGGCGCATGATCTTCTCCTGAAGGTGGGGGGCTGTGACTCACAGTCTGCTCCTTTTGATGCCGTGATTCCATGAGTAGTCGCTACTTGCGAGACACTGCCTTTATGGCTGGGGTACTCATCGGGTTCGCGATCATCGGTTCGGTGATCGCTGCGGGCTATCTCGTGGGCAGACTCGGCATTCTCGGTCCGCACGCTGAGTTCGTGCTCGGGCGCTTCGCGTTCTTCGTGCTTTCGCCCGCTCTGCTCTTCACCGTGCTCGCCGAGGCCGAGGCCGATGTCGCTCAACTCTTTTCGTCACGGCTGCCCATCTCGGTCGGCCGTGTGCTCAGCCAGCCGATTCGAAACCTCTCTGGCCTGCCGCTGTTCGCCGTGGTGGCGCTCGCGGCCTTGCCGACCGCGCAGAACACGTTCAACTACGCGCTGCGGTTCGAGCGAGCGGTGCCCGTCGCGAGAGACACGGTTCTCATTACCACTGTGCTGTCGATCCCTACCCTGGTCGTGATCGCGGCCCTACTGGCACCGCGCTAGCAAAGGTTCTTCGCGCGCTAAAAGATCCGCGCTAGAAGATCATCGGGCGGTCGTCATTATCGTCGTCGCCCTGCAGATCGACCACTACGGGAACGTGGTCGCTCGGGGCGTCACCCTTGCGCTGCTCGCGCTCGATGCGAGCATCCACGACCCGATCGGCGAAGCCTTGCGAGCCCAGAATGAAGTCGATACGCAGCCCCTCGTTGCGGGGGAACCGCAGCTGCTTGTAGTCCCAGAAGGTGTACCCCTCGGGTACGAGGGGGCGCACGACGTCGGTGAGTCCCGCCGTCTCGAGCGCTGCGAAGGCCGCGCGCTCGGCCGGCGAAATGTGGGTCGAGACACCGGGAATGAAGCTGGGGTCGCCCACGTCGGAGTCGAGCGGGGCGACATTGAAGTCGCCGGTGAGTGCCAGAGGGCTGCCGGGGTGTTCGCGTAGCCAGGATGCACTGTCGTCGGCAAGCGCGCGCAGAAACCGCAGCTTGTAGTCGAGGTGTGGGTCGTCGAGCGCGCGGCCGTTGGGAACGTAGAGGCTCCACACCCGCACGCCGTCGATGGTCGCGCCGATGGCGCGGGCCTCGAGCGGAGCATCCTGGCCCGAGTCGGCGTCGTGCCCTTTGGCGAAGCCAGGCTGACCCGCGAAACCGATCTCGATGTCGGTCATCGGCAGGCGGCTGGCGATCGCGACGCCGTTCCACTGGTTCAGACCGTGCAGCACAACTTCGTAGCCGGCCGCCTCAAACGGCTCCATCGGAAACTGTTCAGGCTTGCACTTGATCTCTTGCATGGCCAGCACGTCAACGTCGGCGTTCACAAGCCAGTCGACGACCCGCCCGTGCCGGGTGCGAATGGAGTTGACGTTCCACGTGGCAATGCGCATGTCCCCAGCCTACGGAGAGCAAGAGGCCGAGAGATTGTCAGCCGACGAACTAGAGTGAGCGGGTGACCGAGGCGCGCGATCAGATCATCCAATTCATCCGCGATGAGGCCGTGTTTCATGGCGAGTTCACCCTCACGAGCGGGGCGACGGCCTCGTACTACATCGACCTGCGGCGCGTCAGCCTCGATCACCGGGTCGCCCCACTTATTGGCCAGGTCATGGTCGACCTGATCGCCGACATCCCCGATATCGCGGCCGTCGGCGGGCTCACCATGGGCGCTGACCCGGTTGCCGCCGCCGTGCTGCACCAGGGTGCTGCTCGTGGGCTCGCCTACGATGCTTTCGTTGTGCGGAAGGCGCCGAAAGACCACGGCCGAGGCAAGCAGGTCGAGGGTCCGGATGTCTCGGGCAAGCGCGTGATCGTGCTCGAAGACACCTCGACGACGGGCGCGTCACCGCTGACTGCCGCGCGCGCCCTCGAGGCCGCTGGCGCGACAGTCGTCGCGGTCGCCGTCGTCGTCGACCGGGCGACGGATGCTCGCCGCGTGATCCAAGAAGCAGGGTACGAATACCGCGCGGCTATCGGGTTGGCCGATCTGGGGCTGGCGTGAGCGACGAGCGCGATCCAGATCGCGATCCGGATACCAGGGGTTTCGACGCAGACGAGTGGTTCCGCACGCAATTCGGTGCAGATCAGCCCACTCCGCCGCCGGTTGCGCCGCCGTCCTCGCCCCCAGTGCTCATCGAGCCCCCAGTACTCATCGAGCCCCCAGTACTCATCGAGCCCGCGGCGGCCCAACCCGTGATCGAGCTCGAGGCGGCGCAACCCACCGCCATCGCCGACCACACGGATTTGATTCCCGACTCGTCGGTCGGTGTGCCCCTCGGCGACGCCGCCACTGAGCTGCTTCGCGAGCCCGAGGAGGGTGGCGCCCTCGACGAACTCTTTGGCAGCGACAGCTTTCAGGAGTACAGCGAGACTCTTATCCCCGCAGCGCCACGTTCGTCACGCCGCGGCGGGCCCGGTAGCGGAGGCGGCGGCGGCGGTGGCGTCGGTGGCGGTGAAGGTGGCAGCAGCGGTGAAGGGGGCAACGGCAATAGCGGCGAGCCTGCGGTTGCCTCGGACCGCATTCCGTTGAGCCGCACGCAGAAGACGTTGATCTGGGTCGCCGGTTCGCTCGTGGCGCTACTCGCTCTCGTTGCCATTTTCTTCGTCGGCACGCGCATCCCACTACTGCTCGGGCCCGCGCCGGGAGCGGAACCCTCGCCGACGGCGACGCCCTCACCGACGCCAACGCCCACCGAACGACCCATCGGCCCGGTTGAGCCCGGCGACTACCGCTGGGATGAGATCTGGGGCGGCGAGTGTCTCGAGCCGTACGACGATGCGTGGCAAGAGGAATACACGGTGGTCGACTGCGCCGTGCCACACGGCGGCCAGCTTGTTCGGCGTGCGGCCTTCCCGCTGCCCGAGGGTGCGACGGAGCAGGGCCCGTATCCCGGTGAGGAGGCATTTGCGGCGCAAATGTCGTTGCTGTGTTCGGCACCCGGCGTGCTCGACCTCGTTGCGGCGGGCGCACTGACCGACGTGCAGGTGCAGGGTGCCTACCCCGTGTCGGAGGAGCAGTGGGATGCTGGCGAGCAGGACTACTTTTGCTTCGTCTCGCGATCGTCGGGTGAGCCGCTCACTGGCACTCTCGCCGTGCCGCCGCCACCGCCGGCTGGCTGATCTCGCCGGACACTCGTCAGAGTTCAGTTTCGGCGGGCCAGGCGCTGACGAGTTCGTGCACGCCCTGCAACACTTCGTCGGGCCGGAACGGGTAGCGCGCGATCTCGGCTACGTCACTGATGCCTGTCAGCACGAGCATGGTGTGCAGGCCCGCCTCGATGCCGGCGACGATGTCAGTGTCCATGCGGTCGCCGATCATGGCGGTGTTCTCGCTGTGTGCGCCAATGCGGTTCATCGCCGAGCGGAACATCATCGGGTTCGGCTTGCCGACCACGTAGGGGTCTTTGCCCGTCGCTTTCGTGATGAGCGCCGAGATCGCACCCGTGGCGGGCATTGGTCCGTCGGCGCTCGGCCCAGTCGCGTCGGGATTCGTGGCGATAAAGCGCGCGCCGTTGCCGATCAGGCGGATCGCCTTCGTAATCGCGTCGAACGAATAGTTGCGGGTCTCGCCGACCACGACGTAGTCAGGGTTCGTCTCGGTCATGATGAACCCCGCCTCGTGCAGCGCGGTCGTCAGACCGGCCTCACCGATGACATACGCCGTGCCCCCCGGCATCTGGCTGGCGCAAAAGTCGGCCGTGGCCAGCGCCGACGTCCAGATCGCGTCTTCGGGCACGTCGAGGCCGCTCGCACGCAGTCGCGCAGCGAGGTCGCGCGGCGTGAAGATCGAGTTGTTGGTGAGCACGAGAAACGGCGTTCCGGCGTCGCGCCACTGGCGGATGAGTTCGACCGCGCCCGGCAGGGGGGTGTTCTCGTGCACGAGCACGCCGTCCATGTCGGTCAGCCAGCACTCGATGTCGCGTCGGTCGCTCATGGGCGCCAGCCTACTGGGGCAGTTAGGTATGATTTATGTTGTGGATGTTGCGCTTGCGGTGACGACGCAGCGGGCGATCGACTTGGTCGCCATGGCCCACGACGCGAGTCACTACTTGCTGCGGCCGCACACCGTTGCCACTCCCGCTGCGATCGAGCAGGTCGCGGCGCTGCTCGCCACCGCCAGCCGTGACCGCGCCCCCCTGACGTTCCGATCGGGAGGCACGAGCCTGTCGGGCCAGGGCGTCACCGATCAGCTATTAGTCGACACGCGTGCTGGTTTTCGGGGTATCGAGGTTCTCAACGGGATCGGTGACGACGCCGAAGTAGAGGTGCGGGTGCAGCCCGGTGCCACCGTGCGCCAAGTCAACGCGCGGCTCGCACGGTTCGGCCGACGGCTCGGTCCAGACCCGGCAAGCGAAATCGCGGCCACCATCGGCGGGGTCATCGCCAACAACTCGAGCGGCATGGCGTGCGGCACCGAGCAAAATACCTATCGAACTCTCGAGTCGATGGTGCTCGTGCTGGCGAGCGGAACAACGATCGACTCCGCATCCGCCGACGCCGATGAGCAGTTGAGGGTGCTCGAGCCCGAACTGTGGGCGGGGCTGTCGGCACTGCGCGCGCGGGTGGTGGCGAACGCGGATTCGGTGGCGAGCATCCGGCGCCTGTTCGCCATGAAGAACACGATGGGCTACGGCCTCAACGCGTTCCTCGACTTCGAGCGGCCCATCGACCTGCTCGTGCGGCTCATGATCGGCAGCGAAGGAACACTCGGCTGGGTGGGCGAGGCGGTGTTTCGCACGGTTCCCGTTGCGCCGATCGTGGCCACGGGGCTACTCGTGTTTCCGACCCTGGCGCACGCGACGGCCGCCCTGCCCGCGTTGGTGGCGTCTGGCCTCGCCACCATTGAACTGATGGATGCCACATCGTTGCGCGTGGCCCAGACCCTGAGTGGCGCCCCGGCGGTCATCACCGAGCTCACGATTGACCGACAAGCCGCCCTGCTCGTGGAGGTGCACGCATCGACTGAGGACGAGTTGGTCGCGGGTGCGGCCGCACTCGACAGCCTCGTTGTGGGGCTGGCTCTCGCGGCGCCGTTCTCGCTCTCGCGAGAAGCGGCCGAGCGCGCCTCGCTGTGGAAGGTGCGCAAGGGCCTCTACCCGGCGGTCGCCGGTGCGCGGCCGAGCGGCACGACGGCGCTGCTCGAAGACGTGGCGGTGCCGGTCGCGAACCTGTTGCCGACCTGTTTGGCGCTGGAGGAGATGTTCTCTCGCCATGGCTACGAAAGCGCCGTGATCTTCGGCCACGCGAAAGACGGCAACATTCACTTCTTGCTCACCGAGCGCTTCGACACTGCCGAGGGCATCTCGCGATATGCGACCGTCACCAACGAGATCGTCGAGCTGGTGCTTGCGCAGGGAGGCACGCTCAAGGCCGAGCACGGCACCGGGCGCATGATGGCTCCGTTCGTCGAGCGGCAGTACGGTGCTGAGCTCATGGCCGTCATGCGTGAGCTCAAGGTGCTGTGCGACCCGGCGGGCGTGCTCAACCCGGGCGTGATCATCAGTGATGACCCCCAGGCGCACTTGCGGCACCTCAAAAAGACTCCGACGGTCGAGGCCGAGGTCGACCGCTGCGTCGAGTGCGGGTACTGCGAGCCGACCTGCCCGAGCCGAACGCTTACGCTGACGCCGCGGCAACGCATCGTTGTGCGGCGCGAGATTGCCGACGCCGAGGCGCGAGGAGACGCGGCGCTCGTGCGCGAGTTGCGGCGCGACGAGTCATACGAGAGCCTGCAGACCTGTGCCGTCGATGGCATGTGCGGCAGTGCCTGCCCGGTGAGCATCAACACGGGCGACCTCGTGCGACGGCTGCGGGCCGAGAGCGCGGCGCCCGGGCGCAAGGGGTGGAACGCCGCCGCCGATCATTGGGATGCGACGACCCGCATTGCCTCGGTCGCGTTGACGGTGGCGTTGGTGAGGGTGAGGTTGCCCTGGTTGGAGGTGATCTCGACGAGATCTCCGGTGAAGGCGGTGTCGGTGACGTCCACGTTCAAAAGCGCTTCGAGTTCGATGTTTTTCGCTTCGAGG
>JBBRWT010000058.1:0-12196 GCA_038249035.1 Actinomycetales bacterium | reverse complement strand
GGTTCATCCCTGCTCCTCGTTTCCTCGTGCGTCTCGACCCGGCGCATCGCTGCCGCGCTTTCGCACTTCCACACTGCCGCTCGCTCTGCCACCCCGCCACACCGGCGCTCTGCCACCCCGCCGCTCTGCCGCACTGCCGCACCGCCGCACCGCCGCCCCGCCGCACCGCCGCACCGCCGCACCGCCGCACCGCCGCATTTCTCCCCCTCGCGCCTCCACTCCTTCCTCCCCGGCCCCTCCTCCCCAGGCTGCGCGGCCCACGACTTATCCCAAGATTCCCCCAGCCCTCTATCGAACATACGTTCTAATTTGAGAGAATGGGGCCATGACCACGACCCTGGCAACGGCCCTCGAGCAGGCGCTGCGCGCGCTCGCTTCCGGGTCTGAGTCGGCGGCCGCGCTCCTAGATTTGGGCGACGATGTACTCATAGCTCTACTTGACCGCGCAGCTGCGGTGCGTCGACTCGTCGATGCCCGCACCGCACTCCTCGCCGGCGAAGTAGCTCGTCGGTCGACCCGCGAACTGGCTCACTCAGGGTTGGCCCAGCGGTTGGGTCACCGCACCCCCGAAGAGCTCGTTCGCGTGACAACCAGCACCAGCAGACGTGACGCGCACATAACCGTCGCCGCGGGCATAGCCCTGCTATCCGCCGAACCTGGCCTGGGCGGCGGCGTCCCCGACCTGCCCGGGTGGGCGCATGCCCTGGTCGAGCCCGTCAAGTCAGGAGTCCTGTCAGTGGCCGGCCTTGAGGCAATTCGATCGGGTCTGGGCACCGAGACCGCAAGCGTCAGCGCTGCCGCACTCGGCCGTGCCGTCAATGATCTGCTGGTCGACGCTGTCACGCTCGACGTAGACCGGCTCTACCGTCGTGCTCGGCAGCTCCGTGACGAGCTCGATCTGAGCGCGGTGGCCGACCGCGAGGCCGAGCGGCGCGAGGCTCGGTCGTTTCGCGTCTTCCGCACGGCTGACGGCATGAGCCGCGCCACGTGGTTGCTCGACCCAGAGTCCGCAGCCGTAGTGCTCGATCTCTACGACCGGGCGACGTCACCCCGACGCGGCGGCCCGACCTTTCTCTCTCCGGCAGACGCAGCCCTCGCGCAGCGCATTCGTGACGACGAACGAACACCTGAGCAGTACGCCTCCGACACCTTCCTTGATCTCCTTCGAGCGGGCGCTGATGCCGACGCTCGTGCTCTGCTTTCGAGCGGGGCACCATCGGTAAGGGTGCTCGTCACAGCCGCCGATCTGAGCAATGGGTCCGGGTTCGCCACGCTCGAAGGTCAGAGCGAGCCGATTTCACTCCCCACCGCAGAGCGCCTCCTGTGCGCCGGAACGCACACCCCGATCCTGATCTCAACGACTGGGCAGCCGCTTGACGTCGGGCGCACTCAAAGGTTCTTCACCGCCCGCCAACGCATCGCCCTCTCCGCTCGAGATGGCGGTTGCCGCTGGATTGGCTGCGAACGGCCCCCTTCCTGGTGTGAGGCGCATCATATTCAGCCCTGGGCGCGAGAACACGGCGCGTCCGATGTTGCCGACGGGGTGCTGCTGTGTCGGCACCATCACCTGCTCGTGCACAACAATGGTTGGCGCGTCGAGCGACATCGCCGACCAGACGGCGTTGATGACTATCGGGCGATCCCGCCGACAGCGCTCGATCCTGCCAAGACAGCGATGCCGCAGTCCGCGCCGACACCAATACCAATACCAATACCAATACCAATACCAATGCCGAGTCGTAGCGAGCCGCTGAAGCGAGCGCTCCGGGCGTCGTCGCGAACTGCCGCTGCCTGAGCGCCGCGCTGTGGCGGAAACCTTGCAGCACCGCCCGTGCGCGCAGGCAGTAGCAGCGGGCGCAAAGCCCTGCCTGCCTGCCTGCCTGCCTACCTGCCTACCTGCCTGCCTACCTACCTGCCCTGCCCTGCCTACCTGCCTGCGGTTACCTACCTGCCTGCGGTTACCTACCTGCCTGGGGCTACCTGCTTGGTGGCGGCCTGCCTGCCAGTCTTGCCTGAGGTCGACGGCGCCTAAAGCGCGTCGAAGTGGCTCGCGGCAGCCCGTGCACGATACACGGCGTCGTCGAGGTCGTCACCAATCACCGTGACGTGGCCAGCCTTACGACCCGCGCGCGGACCCTTTCCGTAGGCGTGTACTTTGGCACCCGGCTGGTGACCCAACGCCGCAACAATCTCGGCGTCGGGCAACGCCCCAAAAACGTTGATCATGACGCCCCACGGTGCCAGCGCGGCGGTGTCGCCAAGCGGCCAGTCGAGCACGGCACGCAGGTGTTGTTCGAACTGGCTCGTCGTCGAACCATCGATCGTCACATGACCACTGTTGTGCGGGCGCATCGCGAGCTCGTTGACCAGCACACGCCCGTCGGTCGACTCGAACAGCTCGACGGAGAGCACCCCCGTCACACCGAGCCCATGAACCACAGTCCCCGCGATCTCGGCAGCCATGCGCTCCACGGCGCCAGACACCTGCGGCGCAGGGGCGATCACCTCGGCACAGACGCCACCCCGCTGCACCGTCTCAACGAGCGGCCACGGCCGGGAGTCGCCACTTGGCCTCCGCGCGATCAGCTGTGCGAGCTCGCGCTCAAAATGTACGAGTTCTTCGGCGAGCACCGGACCATCGGCGAGCCAATCATCGGCGGCATGCGCATCGTGAACCACGCGCACACCCTTGCCGTCGTAGCCTCCGCGCGGCGTCTTGACGACGGCGCGTCCGCCGTGGTCTGACAGAAAAACCTCCAGATCGGCGGCAGACTCGACCCGCACCCAATCGGGCTGGGGCACGCCGAGTGCAGCCAGGCGCTCCCGCATCGCGAGCTTGTCTTGGGCGTAAAGCAGAGCATCCGGCCCCGGATGCACGGCGGCACCCGCGGCCACCATCGCGCGAAGCACCTCCTGCGGCACGTGCTCGTGGTCGAAGGTGATCACGTCGCAACCCCGCGCGAATGCAAGAACGGCAGCCGTATCGCGGTAGTCGCCCACCGCCGTCGCGGCGAGCCGGGCCGATGCGTCGGGTGCCTCAGCGAACACGCGCAGCTCGATGCCGAGAGCCACCGCAGCAGGGATCATCATGCGGGCGAGTTGCCCTCCCCCAATGACGCCGACGACGGCCATGGATGCTCCTCAATAGACTGGCGGACGAGTCATGTCTATTCTGGCCGACCGCGAGCGCGTCGGCCTCACGCCCCCGAGGACCAATGCGCACCTTCCTGCAGCAGCTGGCCCGGTTCGGCACCGTTGGCCTTGTCGGGCTCATCGTGGACGTTGCTCTGTTCAACCTGCTGCGCGTGACCGTGTTTGACCCAGAGCTGATCGCCGAAGGGCCGATCATCGCGAAAGTAATCTCGACCTCGGTGGCGATCAGCCTGAACTGGATCGGTAGCAGGTACTGGACCTTTCGCCTCGAGAAGCGGCGGCCGGCCGCCCGCGAGGCGCTCGAGTTCGCAGTCGTCAGCGTTGGCGGCTTGATCATCGCCGTGGCCTGCCTCGTCGTCTCGCACTACGTGCTGGGGTTCACCAGCCTGCTCGCCGACAACATCGCCTCGAACGTGATCGGGCTCGCGCTCGGCAGCGCGTTCCGATTCGCGTTGTACCGGGCGTGGGTGTTTCACCCTCGCCGCGTGAGACGGGCCTAGTAGCCGCGTGAGCTCAGGTGGGATGTCGCCGTGCGCGGGCGGCCGCGCATGCTCCGCCGCGCACGCTCTGTAGCGCACGTTCCGCGGCGCACTCAGCGCCCCGTGCGTGATCGGCGCAATACCGGATCGGTCGTCTCGACCGGGCGACGCACTGTGGCGATCGACGTGGTGCTCGTCTCCATGACGTCGCCGAGCGCGCGCTGTACGAGGGCGGCACGGGGCACATCCCGCATCACGACGGGGCGATCGAGTCCGGTGTTGATGAGCACGTCGCCCGATCGAAAGACCGACTGCAGCCCCGCCTGCCGCACGGCGACGTCGTAGCTGCGGCTGAGGAGCACCTCTTGCCGCGTGCGCACGAACAACCCGCGCCGCAGTACCACGCGCCGAGTCGTGATCAGATATTGCGTGCTCAGCCAGCGCAACAGTGGCAATAGCCAGAGCAGACCGATTACGAGAACTCCGGCCAGTAGCACCGCCAAGCTCTGCCAGAGCTCGTCGAACATGACCGCGCCGAAAGCGACCGCGCCGACAACCACGACGAGGGCGGTCGACGGCAACACCAGGGCCCTGGCATGCGGGCGCAGGCGTGCGATGGCCCGCTCCGGCACGCGGTTCTCGCCCGTCATGCCCTATTCATACCGCAGATGTGTCACGTCACCGGCCGCCACGGCGACGAGTCCCTCGACCGTGTCGCCGGACCGTACGCGCAGACGCCCGTCATCATCGAGCGACTCGGCCGTGCCGAGCAGCGCCGGCAGCCCCGGACGATCGACCCGAACTGCGCTGCCGAGAGTCTCTAGTTCGGGTTCGACGAGAGCCCGAAGCTCGGCTGGGTCGGCCACCGCGCGCCACTGCGCCACGAGCGCGAACAGCTCGCTCAGGTAGGCGGCGAGCGCGCGATCCGCCAGCGCGGCATCCGTCGGCACCCCCTGCAGCGCGAGGGATGTCGCAGTCGGCACGGGCAGTTCGCCGCGCGTCATCGACAGGTTGAGCCCCGCCCCCACCACCACGCCACCGGGAGTGAGCTCCGTGAGGACGCCGCTGAGCTTGAGTCCGTCAACGAGCACATCGTTGGGCCACTTGACCCGTGCGCCGGTGACGCCGAGTGTGCGCACGACCCGCGCCATGGCGACTCCCGCTACGAGAGGCAACCAGCCCAGTCGCCGTGGTTCGGGACTCCCCTGATGCCGAACGAAAACGGACACCGCGAGTGCCGACCCGGGCGGTGCGGACCAGACGCGGCCGAGTCGGCCTCGGCCGGCCGTCTGGTCGGCGGTGGCCAGCACGGTGAGGTCAGAAAGCCGCCCGGCAAGGGCGACGAGTTCGGTGTTCGTCGAGGGGCAGCTCACGCGCCACTCGAGGCCGGGACTCACGGCACTGCTCAGCGGCATGGTTGGCAACGAGGGCATGGGCCCAGGCTAGACGGACGGGGGATGCTGCTGCCTGACGCCGATCCGGGCGCGACAGTGGCGTGCCGCAGCGGGATGCGACAGTGGCGTGCCGCAGCGGGGTCTCGCCACGGCACACGAAGTCACAGCACCGAGGCCCGTTTTTGTTGCCAATCGCCAACCCGCCCGGGCGGGGTCTGGTCGATAGGCTGACACGGTGACCGACCACACGAGCGCGACCCCAGCAGCATCCACCCCCGCCGCGTCCACCCCCGCCGCATCCACCCCGGCCGCCACCGCCGCTACTGCCCCCGACCTCTCGACGACCGCCGGCAAGATCGCCGACCTGAAGGTGCGATACCACGAGGCTGTGACGGCGAGCGGCGAAGCCGCCATAGAGAAGCAGCACGCTAAGGGCAAGATGACCGCGCGCGAGCGCATCGACACGCTGCTCGACCACGGCAGCTTTGTCGAGATCGACGAGTTCGTGCGGCACCGCACCCACGCATTCGGCATGGATGCCAAGCGCCCCTACGGCGACGCAGTCGTCACGGGCACAGGCACGATTCACGGCCGCCAGGTGGCTGTCTACAGTCAAGACTTCACCATCTTTGGCGGCTCGCTCGGCGAAGTCGCGGGTGAAAAGATCATCAAGGTCATGGATCTTGCACTCAAGACGGGTGTGCCGATCATCGGCATTCTCGACTCGGGTGGAGCGCGCATCCAAGAAGGCGTTGTTGCCCTCGGTAAGTACGGCGAGATTTTTCGACGGAACACCGCCGCGAGCGGAGTGATTCCGCAGATCTCGATCATCTGTGGCCCCGCGGCCGGTGGCGCCGTGTATTCGCCAGCGCTCACCGACTTCGTACTCATGGTCGACAAGACCAGCCAAATGTTCGTTACCGGCCCCGACGTGATCAAGACTGTCACTGGCGAAGACGTCGGCATGGAAGAACTGGGCGGCGCCCTCACCCACAACCGCACGTCAGGTGTGGCGCATTATCTCGCCAGCGATGAGAACGACGTCTTCGACTACGCCCGCGCACTGCTGAGCTATTTGCCCGACAACAACATGGCCGAGCTACCGCAGTACGAAGCGTCGGTCGAACTCGAAATCACTGACGACGACCGCAAACTCAATTCGATCATCCCCGACAGCCCCAACCAGCCGTACGACGTGATCGACATCATCGATCACGTCGTTGACGAGGGTTCGTTCCTCGAGGTGCAGCCCCTCTTCGCGCCGAACATCGTGATCGGCTTCGCGCGCGTCGAGGGCCGCAGCGTGGGCGTCATCGCCAACCAACCGAACGCGATGGCGGGCACCCTCAACATTGACGCCGGCGAGAAGGCCAGCCGCTTTGTGCGGTTCTGCGACGCCTTCTCGATTCCGATCCTCACGCTCGTTGACGTTCCCGGCTACCTGCCGGGTACCGACCAAGAGTGGACAGGGGTTATTCGCCGCGGTGCCAAGCTGCTCTATGCCTACGCCGAAGCCACCGTGCCACTCGTCACCGTCATCACGCGCAAGGCCTACGGCGGTGCCTACATTGTCATGGGCTCGAAGCAACTCGGTGCCGACATGAACCTGGCCTGGCCCACCGCCGAGATTGCCGTCATGGGCGGGCAGGGTGCGGTGAACATCCTGTATCGCGATCAGATCAAGGCGGCCGAGGCAGCGGGCGAAGACGTCGCGGCTGTGCGCACGCGGCTCGCGAACGAGTACACGTACAACGTGGCGAGTCCATTTCTCGCGGCGGAGCGCGGCGAGCTTGATGGCATCATCGAGCCGGCGGCGACGCGCGTGGCGGTCATCAAAGCCCTGCGCGCGCTCAAGGGCAAGCGTGCGAGCTTGCCGCCCAAAAAGCACGGGAACATTCCGCTGTGATCGAGATGGCGGGCGATGGGTCGCGCGACGCTAAGGGCGACGCGACAGGCGAGGGGTCGAGCGACGCGAAGGGCGACGCGACAGGCGAGGGGTCGAGAGACGCTTCGGGCGACGCGAGCGCCGCGAAAACCGTGCCCGGGTTTGACCCGGCCGGCGACTCCGCCGTCGGGGCGCCGGATGCTCCTGCCGCAACTATGCGCATCCTAGCGGGCAGCCCCACCGAGGAAGAGCTGGCCGCGGCGCACTCCGTAATCATGGCGGTGCTCGCCGAGCAGGCCGCGCGCGGAGCCGAACTGCTCGAGCCCCCCATCGACCGCTGGCGGGGCAGCGCGCGTGCCATGCGGAGGTCTCTCACGCCCGGACCGGGTGCGTGGGCTGCCACGTCAGGCATGCGCGGCTGCTGACCCGGGCCGTCTCTCGCTGCGGAGTTCGCTCCTTTGTGACGCCCTCGACGACGAATTCCGAAGCAGAATGCTACGGATTCCACGGCCTCCGGCTGCGCGCGCTCACAGGATGCCCCCTTTCGGGGGGGAATGTACCCTGCAATCCGCAACTCGCTCGTTCCACAACCGCGGTTTTCCGGCGTTTATGAGGGTGTGGGGTACAAGAAATGTCCCCCGTAGTCCCCCAAAATGATGACTGCATTATGCGGGGCGGTTTGGCATGATGGTGCATGTCAGGTGACGCTCTTCACGGGCTCACCACCCATCACACGTGCCGCACGGGTAGCGGTTTTGTGATTGGGGGGCGAGGTAGATCTGCATTCGGGTTGTGGGTCTACCTCGATACGTTACGAAGGGCCGGGGTTGGGTACTCCGGCCCTTCGATCGTTAACGCCGCCCCTAGCGGCTGGTCCGAGGAATCTCAAGCCAAAGGTCCACCGAGTCGTCCTCATCGTCGTCTGATTGGCCGAGCTCGCGAGCCCGCCCATCGCCCGAGGGGGTCAGCCCCACGACGGTGACTGCGACATCCGAATCGGCAGGAGCGGTGCGCGCAATGACTCGCGTCGCCGTGGTCGTGCGGATCGCCTCGGCGAGCGTGCTCAGCACGCTCTCGAGCGAGCTTTCGTCGAGGTCGTCGAGACCGCCCTCGTCGAGAAGGTTCACCGACACCCCGCGCCGCCGGGCCGTCATGACCTCGCGCCTGACGGCGTCGTCAAGCAAACGACGACCGCGAATCTCGTCTCGGATGGCGCCCTCGAGGTGCAAGCACTCCTGTCGCTGCTCGTCCGAAAGCTCGCCCACCGACTTCTCAATGACGAGGAGCATCGGCACTGCGGTGGTGCCCGTCTGGCCGAGTCTGAACTGCCGCTCGTACAAGTGCGCCTCTTGTGCAGCATGCCAGTCGGTCGCCTCTCGCTCGGCGCGCGCGAACCGGGCCGCATCGCGTGAGGCTTTCGAGAGCGCGCGAGACAAAATGTGCGAAACGGCAACCCAGGCGGCGCTGCCGATGACGCCGATGCCCAGCAGGAGTCCCGGCCCGCCCCACAGGACGGTCTGGATCACGAGGGCCGCGATGCCGAGCCATGCAAAGAGGTGGTGGCGCCTCGTTGAAGTGATCGTGAGCAGGGTTCCCACCGCCGCGACGTACCAGGTGGCGTAGCCGAGGCCGCCCTCTTGAGTGAAGTCGAGCTGCGGTGTGATGAGCACCGTCATTGCGATGCAGACCAGCACGTTGCTGGTGGCCATCCAGGTCGGCATTCGCTCGGGTTGCCCGGGTAGCAGGCTCACGGTGGTCGCCGTGGCGTACAGCACCATCGCGGCGAGCACGGGCAGCGGGTCTGCCGGTACATCGATCGTGTAGAGGCCGAGCACGATGTGGTACGCGGAGAAGATCGCGGCCATGGTCACGATGAGTGCGCGGGGAACACCGATCCTCATGACAGCGGCCCTTCTCTCGCGCTGACATCGTCATCACTAGGAGCCGGAACGAATACGGGCCACGACAGCACCACCACGGTTCCGCGGCCCCGTGCCGACCGCACTTCGGCGGTGCCACCCGCGTTGGCGGTGCGCTCGACAATCGAGCGACGCACCCCCAGGCGCTCATCGGGCACGAGGGCAGGGTCAAAGCCTTCGCCGGCGTCTCCGATCTCGATCTCGACGGCACCACCGTGCACCCCCGAGACTTTCAACCAGCGCCGCACATCGGGTGGGCCAGCGTGCTGCGCACTGTTCACCATTGCCTGAACAGCCGCCGAGTAGAGCGCCTCGGCTTGCGCCGAGGGTATGACCCGCGTATCGAGCGACCGCACCCGGACGGCGAACAACACCGGCATCTCGCGCGACGAGGTCACGATTCGGTCGGCAAGTTGACGGAATCGCACCGTCGTGCCGTCGTCGGGTGAGACCAGGGCCGCCTCACGGAGGTGCCGCATGGCGTTCGACGACATCTGCGTGGCGAGCGCTTTCTGCTCGGGCGTCTCGGCGCGCGCGGCACTGAGCAGCGTCGTCAGCACACTGTCATGCACGATCGAGTCGACGTGCACTCGCTCGACCTCGGTGGCGTGCTGGCGTACGGCACGCGAGTATCGGTCGAGGGCGGTCCCCTGGGCCTCGTCAACAGAGGTCGCCGCCACGCGGGTCATCGTCACGATCACCAGCACGGCGCCGCCGAGAATGATCGCGTAGATGGCATTGAAGAGGCCGAGCTCCCACGGACCCCCGCCACCCTGAGGAGTAGCGCGGATGATGCCGTAAATGAGCGGAACGATGATCAGATACGCGAGCGCACCGCGCACCCTCAACCCGATAGCCGCGGTGGCTGTGGCTACCGTCGTCAGCTGGTACAGCCAGTGATCACCCTGCTGGGGAACGGTCGGGTCAGCGAGAAAGAACGGCCAGGTCAATAGCGCCACGACGTAGACACCCGAAACCAACAGGTGTGAGCCCACGACCCATCGCTTGATCATCGAGCACAACAGGGCGACGAGCAGCGAGCCGAACACGGCTCCCACGGCAAGAACCGACCAGACCGGCTGACCGAGCGCGTACTGGCCGAGGAGCGAGGGCACCGCCTGCAACCCGAAAACGATGCCGAACCACGCCACCGAGCGCGAAATGACCGTGTCGACGCGCTTGCGACTGAGCGGGCTGCGCTGCGGGGTTCGCTGCTGGCTGCGCTGCTGGGTGCGCTGCTGGGTGCGCTGCTGGCTAGACGGCTGCGCGCGCTGCGGCTTGCCCGATGCAGGCGCGGCGGCGAGCGCGTCAGGAGGATTCATCGCCGTCATGGTCGAGGCCGGGAAGGATGCCGTCTTCGACGGCACGCCGCAGGAGATCGACCTTCGTCGGGGCCGGCCGACCCACCTCGACGTACTTGGCACGGATCCGGTCAAGGTACTCGCGGGCGGTCGAGTAGCCGATTCCGAGCTGCTGGGCCGCGAGCTTGAGCGGGAGCCCACTGGCGTACAAGTGCAGGATTTCGCGTTCTCGCCGCCCCAACTGAGCCTTGGCAAAGTCTCGGTCGGCATCGATCGCAGTCGCCCACTCGAGGTTGTTGAGCACTTCACCCCGCGCCACCGTCTCGGCAGCGGCGATCACGATGCTCGTCGCCGACGACTTCGGAATGACTCCGGCTGCCCCAGCGGCGAGCGCCTCGCGAACGCTTGCCACACGATCGGCGATCGAGTGTACGAGCACCGCGGAGCCAGTTGCTTGCACGGCCTTCACGTTCTCGGTAACGCTCGAGCCATCTCCGAGCGACAGGTCGAGCACGACAACATCGATCTCGCGCCCGTCGAGGGCCTCGACGAGCTCTGGAACGCTCGCTGAGGTCGACACCACGTCGAAGCCCGCATTCGAGAACGCGGCCTGCAGGCCAAGTCGCACCGATTCGTGATCGTCGACGACGGCGACACGCACCTGCTTGTTCAAGTGAGCAACCACGAGAGCAGAACCGTGCCCTTCACTAGTGGGGTGATCTGCGCTCCGACGGGGCCGGTCGCAATGACTCCCATGGTAGCCGCGCTAGTGCCTCTCCCGACAGCCACGGCACACCGGAAATTACCCGGTCGGAGGCGGACTCTCGGTGCTGAGTCACCCTCGAACCAGCGTAGCCACGGCCTCGACATGGTGGGTGTGCGGGAAGAGATCGAAGGCCCGGATGCGCGCGAGGCGATATCCGGCCTCCGCGGCGAGAGCGACATCCCGAGCAAGCGCCACCGGATCACACGCCACGTAAATGAGCTGCGCCGGTGCGAGGCGCCCGAGCACCGTCATGACGTCGGATCCGGCACCCGACCGCGGCGGGTCCAGCACGACAGTCCCGGCGCTCAGTCGCTCGCGGTCGGCCGCCGAAGCACCCGCGTCGAGCTCGCGAAGCCAGCGCTCGACCCGCTCAGTCTCGGCTGAAGCGCCCAGCCACTCGGCGAGGTTTTCCGCCGCGTGGTCGGTGGCCCGCTCGTCGGATTCAACGCTCGTGATGCGCGTCGTCGCACCAAATCGGTCCGCCACCGCGGCGGCAAGCAGGCCGACTCCACCGTAGAGGTCCAGATTGTCGGCGCGCGGGTCGAAGAGCGACACATCGATCGCCTCCTGCACAGCGCGCGTGAGCTCTACAGGAGCCGAGCGGTGCACTTGCCAAAATCCGGTGTCATCGAGCTGGAAGGTGCGCTCCCCCACGAGCTCGCGAATGACCGTCGGCTTCTGCTCGCCGATCACGAGGCGCGGCTCGCTCGTCGTCGGTGCGATGACATCAAGAGTGCCGAGGCCGACAAACCGCTCGGCGAAGGGGGTGGCGGCCTGCACGGCGGGCGTCGCGAGTGGAACATCCTGCACCGGAATCACCGAGTGCGAGCGCGACGCCATCGGTCCGAGGCGACCCTGTTCGTCGACGTGCAAACGGATACGGGTGCGCCAACCGAGGCCATTGACGGCCGGATCGCCCGGCAGGGGCTCGACGACGACGTCGGACTCAATGCCAGCCATGCGTTGCAGCGACTCAGCAAGCACCTGGCGTTTGAGCTCGCGTTGGTGGGCGAGAGCGATGTGGCCGAACTCGGCACCACCGGCGCGGCCGCGGGGGTCGCGATCGATCGCGGCCGCCGACCAAACATGCTCGCGACGGTGCTCGCTCGGCTGCAAAACCTCGACGGCGTCCGCGCGCCAGAAGCTCTTCTTGCGGTCATCACTCACGCGCGCCCGCACCGTTTCGCCCGGGATCGCGTCGCTCACGAACACCACGCGACCGTCGAGGCGCCCGATCGAGATGCCGCCGTGCGCGATCTTGTCGACCGTCAGGTCAATCTCGCGGCCAATGTCGTCACC
>JBBRWT010000057.1:0-12222 GCA_038249035.1 Actinomycetales bacterium | reverse complement strand
TCGAGCACGCCCGCATGGAGAAGCGCACGGTGCTGCAGTGGGACAAAGACGACTGCGCCTGGATGGGTCTGGTCAAGTTCGACCTGCTCGGCCTCGGCATGCTCGCCGCCCTGCAGTACTCGTTCGACCTCGCCGACGAACACCTCGGCGAACGATGGGAACTCGCGACCCTGCCCAAAGAAGAACAGGCCACCTACGACATGCTGTGCCGCGCCGACTCGATCGGCGTGTTTCAGGTCGAGAGTCGCGCTCAAATGGGGCTGCTGCCGCGACTGCAACCGCGCAGGTTCTACGACCTCGTCGTGCAGATCGCACTCGTGCGCCCCGGGCCGATTCAAGGCGGCGCCGTGCACCCCTTCGTGCGCCGCAAGCTCGGCCAAGAGCCCGTCACCTACGACCACCCCAAACTCGTCGAACCGCTCGAGCGCACGCTCGGCATTCCGGTGTTTCAAGAGCAACTCATGCAAGTCGCCATGGCGGTCGGCGGCTGCACGGGTGACGACGCCGACCTGCTACGCCGCGCCATGGGCAGCAAGCGCGGGGTTGAACGCATCGAGTCACTGCGACAGACCCTCTACAAGGGCATGGCCATCAACGGCATCACGGGCAAGCTCGCCGACGAGATCTACGGCCGCATTCAAGCCTTCGCCAACTTCGGCTTCGCCGAAAGCCACTCGATCAGCTTCGCCCTACTCGTCTACGCGAGCTCATTTCTCAAACTGCACTACCCCGGCATTTTTCTCGCCTCACTGCTGCGCGCCCAGCCGATGGGCTTCTACTCGCCCGCCTCGCTCACGGCCGACGCCGAACGGCACGGGGTTGAAGTACGCACTCCGTGCATCCTGCGGTCGGGGGCCGAGGCGGGGCTGGAGCGCATCGATTTGGTGGTCGCGTCAGCGCACGAGCCCGTGGCTCCGGATGCTCACCGCGCGCAGCCGACCGGGCTCGAGTCGTGCATCCACCGCCATCAGCCCCCCGTTCCGGTGTTCGATGTTGCCTCGACGAATGGCGACCTCGCCGACTGCGCGCTGCACCGCCGCGACGGCGACCTCGCGGTGCGGTTGGGGCTCGCCGAGGTGAAGGGGATCGGTCGGCCGACGGCCCACCGCATCGTCGCCGAGCGCGACCGGGGTGGCCCGTTCCGTGATCTCACCGAACTCGTCTACCGCACCGGGCTCACGGGCCCCCAAGTCGAGGCTCTCGCCACCGCTGGCACCTTCGACGTGCTCGGCATGTCACGGCGCGAGGCCCTGTGGGCGGCGGGTGCGGCGGCGCAAGCCAGGCCCGAGTACTTGCCGGGTGTCGTCACGGCCGTACAACCGCCGCTGTTCACCGACCTCGACGCGCACGAGCTCATGGTCGCCAACCTCGTGTCGACGGGCATTGCACCGGGAGACCACCCCGTGCGCTTCGTGCGCGGGCTACTGCGCGAGCGTGGCGTGCTGAGCGCGCGCGAGTTGCGCAGCGCCGAACCAGGGCGCCGCGTCGAAGTGGCCGGTGTCGTCACCCACCGCCAGCGACCCGCGACGGCGAGCGGCATCACGTTCATCAACCTCGAAGATGAGTCGGGCCTCGTCAATGTCATCTGCTCGGTCGGGCTGTGGGGCCGGTACCGCCGCACGGTGCGCGAGAGCCGCGCCCTCATCGTGCGCGGCACGCTCGAGCGCTCGGCCGAGGGGGTCATCAACATCGTCGCCGACCGCGTCGAGTCGTTGCCCCTGCGCGTCACGATGCCGAGCCGCGACTTTCGATAGCAAACTCACCCCGACAGGTCAACCCAGGCATGACCCTCGACTGACGCACCTACCCTGAGGCATGGCCTCCGCGCGCACGACCGCCCTACAGCGCGTTCTCGCGACAGCGCGAACGGTGCACGAGAGCGAGTGGTTCGAGCGCGCCGCGCGAGCAGGGTTCGCCGTCAACGGGCTGCTCCACATCCTCATCGGAGTCTTGGCAATCTCCGTCGCCATCGGTGCCAGCACCAGGTCTGACGAGGCCGACCCCGCCGGGGCGATTCACGTCGTCGCCGACACGCCTGGTGGGCTGGTGCTGGTCTGGATACTTGCCGCAGGGCTTGCCGCTCTGGCGCTCTGGTTGCTGCTCGAAGCCGTGCTGGGGCACTTCTTGGAGGGCGAGTGGCGCAGCGGCGCGCTCGTGGTCGCAAAGGCCGCGGCGTACGGCGCGCTCACCGTTCCTGCAGTGACCATCGGGCTGGGCGGACGCGTCGAGTCTGACGACGACGTGCGCGAGGTCAGCGCACTTCTTGTGCAGACACCCTTTGGCATCGCGCTGCTCGGGGTCGCCGGGGTCGCCGTTATCGGGATCGGGGCGTACTTCGCCGTCAAAGGCATCCGTCGTTCCTTTCTCGACGACATTCGAACGCCGAGCGGCTCGGTGGGCACGGCTGTCACCGTCATCGGTACAGTCGGTTACGTCGCCAAAGGCATTGCCCTCGCCGCCGTAGGAGTGTTGCTCATCGAAACGGCATTCACCGTTGACCCCTCAGATGCAGGCGGGCTCGACGACGCCCTGCGATCGGTCGTGCAGCTGCCCTTCGGCGCAGTGCTGCTCGTCGTTGTCGCCCTCGGGCT
Organism: Actinomycetales bacterium; assembly: GCA_038249035.1. Lineage (GTDB taxonomy): Bacteria > Actinomycetota > Actinomycetes > Actinomycetales > Microbacteriaceae > Microcella. The sequence goes on along the minus strand of JBBRWT010000057.1, from coordinate 9,631 downwards.
CATCGCCTACGGGCTGTACAGCGGGGTGCGGGCGCGCCGCTCGACGCTGTAAACGGCCTCCGGGCAGCGTCCGTTATGTGTTGCGGCCGCGGGCGGCAATTGCCCAGACACCGACCTCGGCGCCGGCGCGGTGCACGACAAGCTGATCCACCAGGTTCACGGCATTGCACACGTGGTTCGGAACAACTCGCAGCACAGCGCCCAGCGGCGGCACCACGTCTCCGGCAGGGAAGGTCACCGTCGCGTGGTGCTCAGATAGCGCGGTGATGCGCGCATCGGGGTGGTCAAGCAGCCGGCCGTAGCCGCTCGCATAGACGGCTCGGTCGGCGCCCAGAATCTTGCTGCCCGCATCCACCACAGCGACGCCATCGCGCCGGCTCACGACCGTCGCTCGCGCGGTCAGGGCAATCGTAGTGGGCTCAATGGTGCCGAGCTCCCACTGCTGGGCGTCGCCGAACAGGTAAACTCCCGGCCGCAGTTCGGTGAGTACACCACCGTCGGCCGCGCGGGCGCTGGGCGTGGACCCACCGCTGACCACGGGGCACGGGATGCCCGCGGCCGTGAGCGCATCACGCGCGATTCGAAGGGCCGCGGCTTCGTCACCCGCCGCCGATGCCGCGCCGCCCACAGCGTAGGAATGGCCCGGAAAGGTGAACACACCGTCGACCAGCAACCCTGAATCGAGGGCCGCTGCCGCAACCTTGGCGGCCTCCCCGGGGGCAATGCCGCTGCGGTGGTGACCGCTATCAACCTCGACCGCGATCGCGAGCGGGGCGGCGTCGACGTGGCCTGCCCGCACGGCCGCGGCAAGCATCCGAACCCCGCCAATCGAGTCGGCGCCAACGCGTAACCGCACGCGCGCGGCGAGGGCATGCAGGCGGTCGGCGCGGGGCCCTGCGGCCCAAATCGGATACCCGATGAACAGATCGCCCACACCCGCGTCGGCGAACACTTCAGCTTCGCCAACAGTCGCAACGGTCAGCCCGACAGCACTGTGAGCGAGCTGGCGATGCGCAATCTCGGGCGTCTTGTGAGTCTTGGCATGCGGGCGTAGCGCGACGCCGAGCCGGGCCGCGTGGCTGGCCATCGCCGCGAGGTTTTGCTCAAGCAACTGGTCGTCGACGACGAGATAGGGCGTGTCACGCATACGTTCATCCTGCCCCACGCTGATCACGGTCGGCCTCGGGCGCTCGTGACGAGAGTTCAGCCGCCGTTGGCCATCTGGTGCCGTAGTAACTCGATACGCGCTTGCAGCTGAGCCACGGTCGCCAGCCCGACCGCAGGGCCACCACACACCCGACGCAGCTCGGCGTGGATGATGCCGTGTGGTTGCCCGCTGAGCTTTGCCCGCAGCCCGACGAGGCTGTTGAGTAGCGTGCGCTGCTCTTTCAGCGACCGGTACATTGGCTGCGGCGCGGGCGCTGTCGCGGGCCGGTCGGCCGCGCGGCGTTGCTGGCGCTGGTGCCGGGCCTTCAGCACGTCGCGCACCTGCTCGGGCTCAAGAATGCCGGGCAGACCCAGAAAGTCGAGCTCTTCGAGGCTGCCCACCGGCGCCAGCGCGCCGAACTCATCGCCGTCGAACAGCACCTTCTCAAACGTGGCACTCGATTCGAGGGCAAGGTAGGTGTATTCGGCAAGCTCACTCTCGCTCGCCTGCTCTTCTCGTTCGGCGCCGGCAAGAAGCGAGTCGTCAAGCAACTCGTCTGACAGTCGGTCGAGAGCGTGATCACGCTCACGCTCAAGCTCGCTGGCGAGGCGTTGAATAGCCGGCACGCTCGGAATGAAGATCGACGCCGTCTCACCACGCCGCCGGGCGCGCACAAACCGACCGATCGCTTGCGCGAAATACAGTGGTGTGGATGCGCTGGTCGCGTACACCCCGACCGCGAGGCGCGGCACGTCGACTCCTTCGGAGACCATACGAACTGCCACGAGCCAGCGCGACTCCGACTCGGTGAACGCGGCGATGCGGTCGGATGCTCCTGCCTCGTCGCTCACCACTACCGTCGGCTCCTCCCCCGTGATCGAGGCGAGCAACCCCGCGTAAGCGCGCGCGGTGGCCTGGTCGGTGGCGATGACGAGGCCGCCCGCATCCGGAATCGCGTGGCGCACTTCGGTCAGTCGGATGTCGGCGGCGCGCAACACGCCGCTCATCCACTCGCCCCCGGGGTCGAGGGCGGTGCGCCAGGCCTGCGCGGTGATGTCGGCCGTGTCTGCCTGGCCGAGCACGGCCTCCATCTCGTCACCGGTCGTCGTGCGCCAGCGCATTCGGCCAGCGTAGGAGAGAAAGAGCACGGGGCGCACGACTCCGTCGGTCAGCGCTCGGCCGTAGCCGTATTGGTAGTCGGTCTGCGAGACGCGGATGCCGTCGGCGTCGGGAACGTAACTGACGAACGGAATGGGTGCGGTGTCGCTGCGAAATGGTGTGCCCGTGAGGGAGAGCCGACGCGTGGCTCCCTCGAAGGCCTCACGGATGCCGTCGCCCCAACTGAGCGCGTCACCACCGTGGTGCACCTCATCGAGAATGACCAGGGTCGATGCCTGTTCGATGAGCCCGCGGTGTACGAAAGGCTGAGCGGCAACCTGCGCGTAGGTGACCGCCGCGCCATGGAATGCACGGCCCACCACGCGACCCGCATTGCGAAAGGCCGGGTCAAGTCGAATGCCCACCCGGTGCGCAGCATCCGCCCATTGCCGCTTCAAGTGCTCTGTCGGCGCGACGACGATGACACGCTCGACCGTGCGCCGTGCGAGCAACTCTGCGGCAAGCCTCAGCGCGAAGGTTGTCTTGCCCGAGCCGGGGGTTGCGGCTGCAAGAAAGTCGCGGGGCTCGGTCTCAAAGTAGAGATCGAGAGCTTCGGCTTGCCACGCACGAAGGCGATCGGCGGTGCCGCGCGCTGCACGCTCGGGGTACGAGGGTGAGAGGTGTTCCGCAGCGAAAGTGCCCACGTGCGGGGCGCGGCGGTAGGTCGGACTCACGAGACCTCGATGCTAGTTGAGTGAGCCGACACCCCCGTTCGGTACGCTTCCCCGGCGCGGCGGTGCTCCGCGCAGAAGGGATGCTCGCTGTACCGCACCGTGCCCGAACTTCTCGGCCAACGCATCAATCGTCTCTTCGGCCTCGCGCCATGGCTCGTCGTCGTCCCACAGCCCCCGAGCGACGGTGCCCGTCGGAATCAGGTTTTCCGCGCGCACACCGATGAGTCGTAGCCCGCGCCCGACGACGGGCGAGGCGGCGTACAGAGCCCGCGCTTCCGTCGCGATGCGCTGCGCGACATCGGTCGGCTCGGGAAGTGTCTGCGACCGAGTGATCGTCTCGAAGTCGCCGAACCGTAGCTTGATCGAGAGCGTGCGCGCCACCCACCCGCCGCGTCGAAGTCGCTCGGCGACGCGATCGGCAAGCCGCAAGAACTCACGCTCGATGGTGGCGGGTTCGGAAACGTCACGCTCGAAGGTCACCTCGTGCCCGATCGACTTCTCGGCGCGCTCGGGTGACACCGAGCGTGGATCTCGGCCATTCGCGAGGGCGTGCAGGTGCCTGGCGCTGGCCGGGCCCAGGGCGCGCACGAGGGCCTCGAGGGGGGCATCCGCCACATCACCGATCGTGCGCAAGCCGAGGCGCTCGAGGCGCTGTGCTGAAGCCGCACCCACTCCCCAGAGCGCCGTGATTGCCTGCGGGCGCAAGAAGTCGAGAGTGTCGGCCGCGGGCACGACGAGAAGTCCGTCGGGCTTCGCGCGACCAGACGCGAGCTTGGCCACAAACTTGGTCGCAGCAGCGCCCACTGAGGCGACGAGCCCCGTCTCGGCACGGATTCGCGCGCGCAAGGCGGTGCCGATCGCGAACGGTGGCCCGAACAGAGCGGTCGCGCCTGACACATCGAGAAACGCCTCGTCGATGCTGAGCGGCTCGACGAGCGGCGTCACGTCGCCAAGAATCGCCATGAACGCGGTCGACGCTGCCTGGTAGCGCTCGTAGTGCGGTTCAAGCACGATCGCCTGCGGGCAACGCCGTAGCGCGACGGCCATTGGCATGGCCGAATTCACGCCATAGCGGCGGGCCTCGTAGGTGGCGGCTGTGACGACCGAGCGCGCGCCGACATGCCCGACGATCACGGGCTTGCCTCGCAGCTCGGGTCGGTCAAGCAACTCCACCGAGGCGAAAAACGCGTCCATGTCGAGATGCAGGATGCGTGCGCTGAGGTCATCGGTCCGCGTCTCGGTGACCAGCCGGCCACTACCGTCTTGCTTGCTCATGACGAACGCCCCACGCGCTCATCTTGTCACTGTGGCACGCGGGCAGGGGCTGGAGCGTGGGCACGGGTCGAGTGTGCGTCTGCCAGGCTAGGACAATGCCTCAAATGCACCCGTGGTCGCGGTACGTCGCAATCGGTGACTCGTTCACCGAGGGCATCGGCGACCCCGAACCGCAGAACCCCGGTGGTCACCGTGGATGGGCAGACCGCGCTGCCGAGGTGCTCGCCGACGGCACCGACGATTTCGCGTACGCGAACCTCGCGATTCGCGGCCGGCTTCTGCAGCAGATCGCCGACGAGCAAGTGGATGCTGCGCTCGCGTTGCGCCCTGACCTCATCACGATCTCCGGCGGAGGCAACGACATCATCCGCCCCGGCACCGACCCTGACAAAGTGGCAGAGCTTTTCGATGAGACGATCGGCCGCCTGCGCAGCAACGGAGCAACCGTCGTGATGTTCAACGGCCCTGACATTGGCATGACGCCGGTTTTGCGGCGTGTGCGAGGCAAGGTTGCGATCTACAACGAGAACTTGCGCACGGTCGCGGCAAAGCACGACGCAATCGTGGCTGACATGTGGTCACTTCGGCAGTTACAGAATCCGCAGATGTGGGCACCCGACCGGCTGCATTTTTCGCCGCTGGGGCACCACACGATCGCGATCTCTGTGTTGGAAGCACTCGGGATTGACCATCAGCTCGAACCACAGCATCCCGAACCGCTCCCGGATCGCTCGTGGCGCGCAGCCCGCGTTGACGATATGGGCTGGGCCCGCGAGTACTTGGTGCCGTGGGTCGTTCGACGAATTCGTCATCAGTCATCCGGTGACACAGTTCGGCCCAAGAGGCCGACGATCTAGCAGTAGATCGTCAGCCCGCGAGCAGCAACTCGATCGGTTGCGCCAACAGCCAGCCCGGCGGCGGCGGGTCGATCGAACCGCTCCACTCGAGATCGACGCGAGCGTGTTGCGATCCGTAGCGCACGATCAACGAAGGCGGCGCGGTGTCAGTGCCGACCTGAAGCTGGGGTGCATCGAGCACCGCGCGAGTGGAGACGGGGCCCCAGACGAGTGCCCCGACGCCCTCGGCCACCCTCAGCTCAGCAGTGTCACCCCAGGGTGCTGAATATCGGGCGACCACGGTGCCGACCTGCGCGAGCTCGATGCGGTGAAAATCGTCAGTCGCGCTGGATACGAGCGCGCGCACGGCGCGCGCGACCTCGGGCTGGTCTGCGAGGCCGAGAACGACTCCGACCACGTCGACCGGCTCGTTCTTGACCAGCACCGTGCCCGAGAACAACAAGTTAGACCCCACCCCGTCGAGAGTTCCGGTCTTGAGCCCGGTGATGCCGTCGCTGCCGAGAGCGAGGTTGGTGGTGTCGAAGGTGCCGACTCCAGTAACGCTGACCACCGAAAGCGCAGCAGAACGAGCGACAACGGGGTCAGCGAGGGCAAGACGCGCCAGCGCAACGAGTTCGCGCGGCGTACCGGTGTTGAGGAGCGAGAATCCGGTGGCATCGCCGATCCTGATGGAGTCTAGACCGCGCGCGTCGAGCCAGCTGCGGGCGGCCGCAATATAGGCATCCTCCGAGCCGAAAGCCCAGACGGCGAGGGTCTCGGCGTAGTTGTTTGCTGACGGCACCAACAAAAGCTCAATGATCTGGCGCTGGGTGAGAGTGAGCCCCTGCGGAGCGGGTGCCACCGCGCCGTCAATCGCGCGATACCGCGCAGGCAGTCGGCTGTCGGCCGCGGTGAGCGTAATGTCGGCGCCGTCGCTGTCGCCTTCGATCGGATGCTCTTCGAGAACGACAAGCGCCGTGACGACTTTCGCGATCGATGCGAGGGGTCGCGGGGTATCAAGTTCGCGACCGGCAAAGAGATGAGTACCGTCGGCCTCAGCAATCGCGGCGCCACCGGCCTCGGGCATCGACACGACTGCAGCCGAAGTCGTGATGCTCTCGAATGGCACCACGATCGGAGAGATCACCGGGAGGGGTGCCAACAGCGCATAGGTCGAATACCCGATCGCAGAGAAGACGACGAACGAGGCAACGACCGCAGCCGTGCCTCTTCGCACGGCGATGCGCTGGCTCACGCCGAGTCGCGCCAGATGATCTCGGTCGCCAGCAACGCACCATTGGAGGCGAGTGACCCCGTGCGCACCTGTTCGAGTACCAGTTCGGCCGCTCTAGCTCCCAGTTGCCCGGCAGGTTGGCGCACGGTCGAGAGCGACGGTTGCGCCCGCAAAGCCCACGAGCTGTCGTCGAAACCGACGATTCCGACGTCACCCGGCACCGAGCGGCCCGCGTTGCGCAGGGCCTCGAGCGCACCGGCAGCGATCGCGTCAGAAGCTGCGAACACGCCGTCGATCTCAGGGTCGATGCGCAACAGCTCAGCCATGCCTGTCACCCCTGCAGCGTAGGTATAGAACCGCTGGCGCGAAACCAGCGAGTTGTCGAAGTGATCGCCCATCGCCTCGCGGAACCCGGCGAGCCGGTCACGACCTGAATCGCGGTCGAGGCCCGCGGCGATCATCCCGATGCGGCGTCGCCCGGTGCCCCGTAAACGATCGGTTATTGCGCGCGAGGCCCCGCGGTTGTCGATGCCCACCCACGGCAATTGCGGCTGGTTGTCAGGCCGACCGATCATCACGGCAGGCAAGCGGAGGTCAGCGATTGCCTGAGAGATCGGATCGTCTTCGCGGGCCGAAACGATGATTGCACCGTCAACAAAGCCCCCACCGAGGTAGCCAGTGACCCGCTGCGAGTCGCGCTCGGTGTCGATGATGAGCGACACGAGTTGATAGTCAGCGGCCGACAAAGCAGCGTTAGCTCCCAGCAGAATTGCGCCAATGTTGGGGTCGTCGATGAAGACCGAGTCGGGCTCGTGCACGATAAGCGCGATGGCGCCGGCAGACTGGCGGGCGAGGTTACGTGCGGCAGTGTTGCGAATGTAGCCGACCTTCGCGATTGCCGCATCGATGGCCTCGCGCGCCGCCGCCGAGACGTAGGGCTCGCCGTTCAGTACACGCGAGACTGTGCCGCGAGAGACCCCTGCTTCCGCAGCCACGTCGAAGATCGTGGCGCGCTTGAGGCTCTGTGGTTTTCGGGGCACGGTCGAAGTGTACAGAGGCGCTCGAAACCAGCATTCCGTGGCGCCACTCGATTGACACCCGCGTGCTCCCCGAATAGTCTGTGAACGCTCACAGCCACCGGGCTAGCCTCGCACCGCGGCGGACGATCGCCCGCAGCTGACGGTGAAGTTTGCGGCGTGTTTGTGCGGAGTGTTCGTGCGGTGAAAGGGTGGTCTCGTGGGTCCGGTCAGTAACCTCGACGCCGAGGCGACGGTGCCGCTCATTCCCGGCCTGCACAGCAATCGCGTGCTGCTGGGTTGTGACTACAACCCAGAACAATGGGCGCCGGAGGTCTGGACCGACGACGTTCGCCTCATGAGTGAAATCGGCGTCGACATCGTCGCGATCAACATCTTCGGGTGGGCACACATTGAGCGCCGACGCGGAGAGTATGACTTCGCGGCCTTAGACCACGTGATCGACCTCCTGCACAACGCGGGGATCCGTCTCAACCTCGGAACGGGCACGTCGTCTCCACCCCCGTGGCTATCCCTGGAGGCCCCCGAGATTTTGCCAATCTCCGCCGAGGGCGTGACGGCGTGGCCGGGCGGTCGACAGGCGTGGTGCCCCAGCTCCCCCGTCTTTCGCACTCGTGCTCTCGAGCTGGTCGAGAAGACCGTGCAGCGCTATGGCGATCACCCTGCCCTCGCACTCTGGCACGTCTCTAATGAGCTCGGATGCCATAACGCTCTGTGTTACTGCGACGCCTCGGCGAAGGCGTTCCGCCTCTGGTTGCGCGATCGATATGGGTCTCTTGAGTCTCTCAATGCCTCGTGGGGCACCGCGTTTTGGTCACAGCGCTATGGGTCGTGGGCAGAGATCATGCCTCCGCGCGCGACGCGTTCGGCGCGCAATCCCGCTCAGATTGTCGACTACCGCAGATTCTCTTCGTTTGCCCTCTTGGACTACTACCGCGCTGAGGCCGACGTGCTTCGGCAGCATTCGGCTGTCCCGATTACGACCAATCTCATGGTCACCGCTCACATCACGACCCAGGACTACTGGTCATGGGTCGACGACCTCGCGGTGATTGCAAATGATCACTACCTCGACCATCGACTCGACGATCCGCTTGCTGAGCTTGCTTTCAGCGCAGACCTCACCCGCGGCCTTGCCGCTGGCGGTCCATGGATGCTCATGGAGACGTCGCCAAGCGCTGTGAGTTGGCAACCGGTGAACGTGGCAAAGACCGACGGCGAGTTTCTGCGGACGGCGCTTGCACACGTCGCACGAGGAGCCGACTCGATCTGCTACTTCCAGTGGCGTCAGTCGCAACGCGGCGCCGAGCGCTTTCACTCCGCTCTCCTGCCCCACGGTGGTGTTGAGAGTGAGGGATGGAAGCGCACGGTCGAGTTCGCCGGGGCGCTCGAGCGGATCGCGCCGGTAGTGGGGAGCCGCGTCACGGCGCGAACGGCTTTGCTGTTCGGCTGGAACGAGTGGTGGACGGCGGAAGATGCGACGCATCCGACGCAGTCTCTGCGATATCTCGACGAGGCTCACCGCTATCACCGAGCGCTGCGGCGTCGCGGAGTTACCGTCGATATCGTTCGTCCGGGCGACCATTTGGTCGACTACGACTTCGTCATCGTTCCGACCCTGTTTGCGGTGTCGGATGCCACTATCGCGACTATTGAGGCCGCTGCCCTGGCGGGAGCCACGGTAGTCATCACTCCGTTCAGTGGAATCGCCGATGCCGACGGGGCAGTGCGTCTCGGCGGCTATCCTGGCGCCTTCCGCGAAGCGTTAGGAATTGTGATCGAAGAATTCCGGCCCCTGCTGGATGGCCACGAAGTGGTGCTCTCGGATGGCGGAACAGGCCGAATCTGGACCGATCGCGTGCGAGTCATAGACGCACACACGATCGTGACATTTGACAGCGGACCCTCAGTGGGGGCGCCTGCGATCACGCGTCGCCCTAGAGGATCCGGGGCAATGTGGTACGTCGGCACGGTTCTCGACGATGGTGCGCTTGATCGGCTCTTAACACGGTTACTCACCGAAGCGGGCATCTCCACTCTGGAGGTCGGAGCGGATGTCGACGTCGTCGTGCGTCGACGCGGCGAAGACGAGTTCGGCTTCGTGGTGAATCACGGCACTTCTGCACTGGTCGTGCACGGCTTCGGTGTCGACTTGCTCACGGGTGCGGAAGTGAACGAAACTCCAGTACCCCCCGGCGGCTCAATCGTCGTGCACGGCGGAATCAGCCGGTTAGAGCGACTAGATGTGTCGACGATCAGTAGCTAGGCCT
>JBBRWT010000056.1:0-12282 GCA_038249035.1 Actinomycetales bacterium | reverse complement strand
CGCAGATCCTCACCGGCACCAGCGGTGCGTCGCTGGAGCTGAAAAACCTATCGTTCGTCAACGGCGCAGGCACCGCCGGAGGCGCCGTCAACGTCGACGGCAGCCTGGCGATCGAGAATTCGCAATTCGTCGACAACGCCGCCGACGAAGACGGCGGCGCGATCTTCTTCGGCGGTTCAGGCGGCGTCGAGGTGATCGGCTCGGTCTTCTCTGACAACGCGACTGGGCCCGAGGTTGACGGTGTCGGCGGTTACTCGGGTGGCGCGATCTTCATGTCGAGCACATCGACCGGTTACTTCGAAGATTCCACGTTCAGCGGCAACACGGCCTCCGAAGCCGGTGGCGCGGTGTTCTCCTATGCAGCCCTCACGTCGCAGTCCACGTTCTCGGGCAACAGTGCACCGGTCGGCGGGGGGCTGTACAACGCTCTTGGTATCTACGAAGAATCGACCTTCGCTGAGAACTCTGCTGACGAGGGCGGCGCCAGCCGGTCGTTGTTCTATGCGGCCACTTTTGGCTCGACCTTCGTCGAGAACTCCGCAGAGCTTTTCGGCGGTGCGATCGCGACCGGATTTCTGGAGGGCGGCTCCGAAGGCTATGGGGCTGTCATCAGTCTCAACTCGACCTTCGTCGACAACACGGCGGGCGAGGTCGGCGGCGCGATACTGGCCGAGTATGGCCAGATCGGCCTCTCGACCTTCCTCAACAACGAGGCCCGCACCGACTCCCTAGATGAGCACAGCGAGGCGATCTACGTGATCGGCTCCGGTGAGGCGATGGAGATTGGCGGGAACATCTTCGCCGGATCGCGCGCGAACGCCCAGCTCGGCGGCTCGTCAGACAGCGCCTTCGGCGATCTCGGGGGAAACGTGTTCAGCACCCCGGCAAGCACCGAGGTTGCCCTCGGTTCCCCGGCCAGCAGCGACTTGTTCTCACGCTCTGTCGAAACCTTGTTCGGTGCGAGTGCGGCTCTGGCCGACAACGGTGGTCCAACGCAGACCGTGGCGCTCGTGGGCACGAGCCCGGCCATCAACGCGGTGCCCGCGGACGTGTTCACGGTGCTCGCCTCGGCGCTCGAGGGCGACCTCGCGGCCGCTGCAGAGCTGGCGCCTGCGGCAGGCGGACTTGTCGCTGCGGCAGACTCTCCCGACGTTGACCAGCGCAACGAGACCCGCGCGGGTCTGGCCGATGCTGGCGCCTACGAGTACGGCGAGCCTGATCCTGAGCTCGCGGCGACGGGTGCCGACACGGTCGCGATGGGTTGGCTCGCTGGCCTGACGACGCTGTTGCTCGGCGCGGGTGCAGCGCTCATGCTCGGTGCGCGCCGCCGTTCGCGCTCGCCGCGCTGAGCCCCCAGCGCTAAGGTCGTACGCCCCCGAACGATCGGGCGATAGACTCACTTGCACATCCCCCATGAAGGAGTGCGGCGTGAGCCAGAAGCGAGCCGTGTCGCTGAGTGAGCTGCTCTCGCAGCCGATTCAGGGCATCCAGAATCTCAAGGACACCTTTGGTGATTGGGATGTCCATGCCAGCCAGCACGTCGACCCCGACCAGGTGCAGGCCGTACTCGGCGAGCTTGTCGAGCGCCTCGACGTCGACTTTCCGTACTTTCATCCGCAATACGCGGCGCAAATGCTCAAGCCTCCGCATCCCGTCGCCGTTGCCGCGTACCTCGCGACGATGCAGTTGAACCCCAACAACCACTCGATCGACGCGAGCCGAGCGACTACCGCCATGGAGCACGAGGTGCTCGACCAGCTCGCCGCCATGTTCGGGTACACGCCTGAGAACAACATCGACTACATGGGTCACCTCACCTGGAGCGGCACCACCGCCAACCTCGAGGCGCTTTGGGTGAGCCGCGAGATCGCGCCGGGCAAGGCAATTGCGCATTCGGCGGATGCTCACTACACGCACGCGCGCATGGGCGAGGTGCTCGGCATCGACACGGTGGGCATCCCGACCGAATCAGACGGGCGCATGAGCCTCGACGCCCTCGAGCGCGAGCTCGCCACGGGCCGCATCGGCGTGGTGGTGGCAACCCTCGGCACGACCGGCCTCGGGGCCGTCGACCCGCTCGCCGACATCATCCCGCTCGCCCGCGCCCACGGAGCTCGCGTGCACGTCGACACGGCGTACGGCGGGTTCTTCGCCATCATCGCCGCCGAGCTCGACCCCGAGACGGCCCGACACTTTCGGGCGATCGCCGACGCCGACTCGGTCGTCGTCGACCCGCACAAGCACGGGCTACAGCCCTACGGGTGTGGAGCGGTTTTGTTCAAAGACCAGTCAATGCTGCAGTACTACCACCATGAGTCGCCGTACACGTATTTCGCGAGCACCGAGCGGCACTTCGGCGAGATACAGCTGGAGTGCTCACGAGCCGGTGCCAGTGCGGCGGCGTTGTGGGCGACGCTCAAGGTGTTTCCGCTCACCATGCAGGGCCTAGGTGCGATCGTGCTGCCCGGTTATCGGGCCGCGCAGACGTGGCACGGGCTCATCGCCGAGAGCGACATTTTGCAGCCGTACCAGCGCCCCGAGCTTGACATCATCACGTATTTGCCGCGCGTGAAGCGCATGTCAGAGCTTGACCGCGTGAGCCAGGCAATCTTCGAGATGGCGGCCGACACGACCCGCCCGCAGCAGACTCATCTTGCTACGTATGTCGTGACGCCGACGCAGCTGCAGGCGCGCGGCATTGACCTTGAGCAGGACGCCGATCGTGCACGCATCATGCGCAGTGTGCTGATGAAGCCCGAGCACGAACCGCTGATTCCCGAGCTGCACCACCACGTGTCGATGTGGTCGCGCCGGGCGTACGCAGCCACGCACTAGCCGGCTGAGGCAGGCAGCACCCCCGTTCGCACCGCGCTTGTCGGCATGGGCGTTGTAATGATGAGGGGCATGCTGCCGGTGGCGGTCGCGACCGCTGTGGGTGGCTCGGGTGTGAGTGGCGAGCGCTCGAGAGGGTCGCCCGACGCAACCCAGGTCTGCACGGGCGCGGTGCTCGGTGCCGTGGAGTCGGTTTCGGGAGAGGAGGGCGGTTGGTCAGTCTCGAACTGCCAGCGTTCAAGATCGGCACCGAACAGCTTCTTCGCGGCGCGCGGCTTCTCACTCCAGGCCACGAGCCGGTCGCGGTAGTCGGCGAGCGTCTGCTGTGCCTGAAATTGAAAACCGGCCGAGTCGCGCTTCATGGCGCTGAGCTCATGCGCTGCCCACGTGGCCGCGAGGCCAGCACCGGCGATCGGCAACAGGCGAATGCGTGTTTCGGTTTCTGCGGATAGGTGGTCGAGCTGAACCCGCTCAACGTCGGTGAGTGCGTTCCACTCTGCTGCACGCTGGCCAGCGAGCACGAACCCTCCCACAGCCGCGGTCAGGGCATCCCGCTGATGCAGCGCGATCAGCCGTTTCGTCGACCCTCGACCGATCAGAGCCGCGATCACCCCCGCGACCACGATCGCCGCGGCGGGGATGATGGCGCCCGAGAGCACCCGCCACCCCTCGTCAGATGCCAGCCATTGCAGAAAACTGTTCCACCAGTCCATGCCGTGCAGAGTACCCCCCCAAGAGGGGTAGTGCCTACTCCCGCGAGGAATCGTCGACGGTGCGCACCGTCGCGATGGGGCCGGTCACGAGGGCAAGGTCGGCATCGACGACCTTTCCGACCCTGGCCGTTTGCGCCAGGATGATGCCCACGAGCACTATCGCGGCGCCGATAATCTGCACGGCGTTGAGAGTCTCACCCAGCCACAGCCAGGCCACCGCGAAGGCGAAGATCACCTCGCTCGACGCCACGATGCCGGCCGCGGTGGCCGGCAGATGTCGCAACGCCGCAAGGCTGAGCAAGAAGGGCGCGAACGAGCCCATGACGACGTTCCAGGCGAGAGGGATCGCCATGGGTACCTCGAGCACGCCGCCCGCACCGCCAATGTCGACCGGCGTCGACAGGATGCTCGGCGAAAGTTCCCACCACCCGCTCACGAAACTCCAGAACACGGCGGCGATGCTCATCGTCCAGAAAGAGACCGCGAGCGGCGATGTGCGTGCCACCTGTCGCTCGCCGACCAGAAAGTACACCGCGAGACAGACTGCGGCCGCCAGAGCGAGCACGACGCCGAGCGTGTCGAGCGTGCTCGCCCACACCTGCGCCACCACGGCAAGGCCCACAAGCACGAGCGCGATGGCGGCCCAGAGCCGGGCTTTGACGGGCTCCTTCAAGAAGAAGTAGGCGACCAACGCCACCATGAGCACGGCGGTGTACTCGAGCAGGAGCGCGATGCCAACGGGGAGGATCTGAACCGCGGCGGCGTAGGTCGCCTGCAAGAGCGCCACGCCGACGATACCGAGCAGCAGCATGACGGGCCACTGCGAGCGCGGCAGCCGGAAGGCGCCACGGTCGACCACGAGCAGCACGATGCCCGCGATAATCGCCGTGCCGACCAGTCGAAACTCCGTGACCTGGGCGGGAGTAAGGCCCGCCTCCATGGTGATCTTGGTCACGCTGCCATTGGCACCAAAGAGAACAGCCGCAAGCAGCGCATAGAGGTATCCCACAACGTGCCGACTACTCGGTGCCGGTGCCGGTGCCGTGCACGGCGTGCGGTTCAATCGCGGCGACTTCGTCGACGCTCAACGCTGTGGCCTCGAGCGCATCGAGGCTGTTTTCGAGTTGACGCACGCTGCTCGCGCCGATGAGCGCACTCGTCACTTGCGGGTGCCGCAGCACCCACAACAGGGCGAGCTGAGCGAGCGACTGACCACGAGCCTCAGCGATGGCGTTGAGAGCCCGCGCCCGGCCCAGGTAGGTCTCGTCGATGTTGTCACCGCTGATCCAGCGACCCTCAGCGGCGCGTGAGTCGGCGGGGATGCCATCGAGGTACCGGGCGGTCAGCAGCCCCTGGGCAAGCGGAGAGAACACGATGCTGCCCAGCTCGAGGTCAGTGAGGGCATCCAGCAGCCCGTCTTCCATGCGCCGATCGAACATGTTGTAGCGAGGCTGGTGGATCAGCAGGGGGATTCCCATCTCGCCGAGAATGCGGTGAGCGTCGCGCGTCTGCTGCGCGTCGTAGTTCGAGATGCCCGCGTAAAGCGCTTTGCCGCTCGTCACAGCGGTGGCCAGAGCGCCCATGGTTTCTTCGAGCGGCGTTTCGGGGTCGGGGCGGTGCGAGTAGAAGATGTCGACGTAGTCGAGGCGCAGGCGCCCCAGGCTTTGATCGAGCGAGCTCAGCAGGTTCTTTCGCGAGCCCCACTCGCCGTAGGGGCCGGGCCACATGTAGTAGCCCGCCTTCGACGAGATGATGAGCTCGTCGCGATAGGGCATGAAGTCTTGATGAAAGATAGTGCCGAAGTTCTGCTCGGCACTTCCGGCGGGCGGCCCGTAGTTGTTGGCCAGGTCGAAGTGGGTCACGCCACGGTCGAACGCGCGGCGCAGAATCGCGCGCTGAGTCTCGATCGGGCGATCGTCGCCGAAGTTGTTCCAGAGGCCGAGCGAGATGCGGGGAAGCCGCAGGCCACTCCGCCCCACTCGCGCATACTCGAGCAGGTCGTATCGATTCGAAGCTGCGAGGAACGCGTCATTGGTGTCGGCCATCTGTACAGCCTACGACCGGGTGATCGCCCGGCTTTCTCACCGGCGACAGGCCTAGGATCGTGCCATGCAAACCTTTCATCTGGCGGGCGGATGCTTCTGGTGCCTTGACGCGGTCTACCGTGTTCTCGATGGCGTTCACGACGTCGTTTCGGGCTACACCGGCGGCCACGTCGAGAACCCCTCGTATGAGTTGATTTGCACCGGCTCCACCGGGCACGCCGAAGCGGTCGCCGTCACCTTCGACCCCGACGTCATCCCGGCCGACGTCATTCTCGACGTATTCTTCACGCTGCACGATCCACGCCAGCTCAATCGGCAGGGCAACGATGTGGGCACGCAGTATCGGTCGGCGATGTACTACGTCGATGACGAGCAGAAGGCGCTCTTCGAAGCAGCTCGTGACCGCGCGTCCGAGTATTGGGATGGCGGCATCGTGACCGAGATCTCGCCGCTCGGTAAGTACTTCGTCGCCGAGGAGTACCACCAAGATTTCTTTGCGAAGAACCCTGGGCAGGGGTATTGCCTCGCAGTCGCGCTGCCCAAGGTAAACAAGATCAGGGCCTCGTACGCGTCGTACCTCCGCGCCTCCTAGGCCTCGGTCGGGGCTGAGTCTCGGGGCGTCTCCCGAGCATCCCGAGCATCCCGAGCATGGCGTTGCTCAATCGCGTCAAGAATCAGGGTGAGCCCGATGGTGAATTCGTCGGCGAACTCGTAGGTGCTGTCACGGTCTTTGCCGTCGAAGAACTCCAGCATCATGCGCGCGAGGTGCGGATACTCGGCCATGGGCACGTCGAGGGTTGCAGCGTAGTCATCGGTTTCGTCCTCGGCAGAGAAGGGAAGGCTCTGCTCAGTGACCGCGACTCCGTATACGTAAGCGTCGATCATCGAGACGGCGCTCGATGCGAGCGGCACGGCGAATCCGTCGTCGAGAAACGCGCCCAAAGCCCGATCATGGTGTCGCATGAGGGCCGGCCCGGGCACCGGTCGTGAGTTCATGAGGCCGGGTGCCCACGGGTGGGCAGTGAGCACATGACGAGTCGAGGATGCTCGCCGCTCTGTCGCCGCGCGCCAGGGTTGACCCGACTCAGGCAGGTCGATGAGCGTGAATACCCAATCGGCAAGTGCGTCGAGCAGCGCCTCTTTGTTGGGGACGTGGTGGTAGAGCGACATCGCCTCGACGCTCAGTTGCCGCGCAACGCTGCGCATACTCACGGCGCTGAGGCCGCCAGTGTCGGCAACGGCGGCGGCGGCCTCGACGATGCGCTCGAGGCTAAGGCTTGGTCGTGGGGTGATGATGCCTCCTTGCAAACTTACGACTGTAAGGCTACGGTATCAGGCGGACCAGCCTTACACCCGTAAGGCCGTAATGAGAGGAATCCCATGTCTGGCACCACCACCCCCCGCGCACCCCAGCGCTCAGCCGGGATCAGCCCGAAGTCGACCTCGCGCGAGACACCCATCGATGTGCGCGTTCGGCTTGCCGCGCTCTGGACCACAATCATGATCATCGTCGTCTTCGTCGATCTGTTCTCGCTCTATCGCGCCGATATCCGCGGGAACATCGAAGCAGGGAAGATGTTCATTTTCGAGATCGGCGAGACCTTCTTGCTCGGCGTCATCATTTACGTCGGGCTGCCGACCCTCATGATCGCGCTCAGTGTGCTGCTGCCCCGCCGCGTGTTGCGGCCGCTGACCTTCGTGCTCGCGCCGCTCTTCGCGGTCACGATCATCGGGGGCGCAGTCGGCGAGATGGGCTACTACGTTCTCGGCAGCGGTCTCGAGATTGTGCTCCTCGCCGTCATCATTGTTCTCGTCGCGCGTTGGCGGGCACCGCAGGCGGCGTGAGTGCGACGTGCCCGCCGGCGGATTCGCTGTCGGGCACGTATCGACGAACGGCGACGCTCCCTCCCAGATGCGATGCGTGAGGACTAGTGCACCTGTCAGCCGCCCTTGAATTCAGAAGGCTCCGGAAGACCGCACACTCCTGATCGGGCGCCGGCGTTCTCCGGCACGAACCGCCGGCGCCCACCCGGCGCCCGTTCAGGTGCCGGCCCCGTCACTGAACTCAGGAGCACGCCATGACCGACATCATTACGCTCACCGGCCTCGTCGCCACGAGCCCCCGCCACATCGTCACGAGCGAGGGGCTCGCGATCACCTCCTTCCGTCTCGCATCGAACCAGCGCCGCTTTGATCGCACGCAGAACGCGTGGGTCGACGGCGACACCAACTGGTACACCATCACCGCGTTTCGGCAATTGGGCACGCATGTGGCCAGTTCTGTCGAGAAGGGCCAGCGGGTGATCGTCGCCGGCCGCGTGCGAATCCGCGACTGGGAGAGCGGCGAAAAGTCGGGCACGACGATCGAAGTCGACGCCGAGTCGATCGGACACGACCTCACGTGGGGCCGCGCCACCTTTACCCGCAGCGTCATCGCAGTCAAGGCGGTTGATGCCGCTGACAACTCCGAAGGCTCCATCGTCTCCCCGCTCGATGACGCGCACACACCAGAGCCGGATTCGGATTCGGATTCGGATTCGGGTGAGGGTGAGGGTGAGCCCGTACTCGCGACGAGCGGGGCGTCCACGCCGTTCTAATCGGCTGCCGCGCGAAACTTAGCGCGAGACTCAGCGCGAGACTTAGCGCGAGACTCAGCTTGAGACGCAGCTTGAGACTCAGCTCGAGACTCAGCTCGACATCCACCTCGAGCAGTCTGACCGAACGCGGATACCCCCGCGCTGCCACAGCGTGACCGAGGCGACGCGGGGGTTCACCCCTTCTGCCAACCAGTAAGGTGCGCTCGGGGCCCAGGGGGCGCTCTAGAATCGTGGGGTGGTCGTGACGGGTGGTCGTGACGGGCGGTCGAGATGGGGTGTCGGGGTGAGCAGGTCGAGCCGGGCATCCACCGCATCGCGTACGGCGCTCGTGGCAGCCGCCGCTCTCGCCGCCTCACTGCTGGTTCTCACCGGATGCGCGCCTGGCGCGGTCGAGCCCGCTCCAACGGTGAGTTCGACGTCAACCCCGACCGCTACCCCAACGCCGACCCCTGACCCCACGTTGATCGTGGGCGGCACTGCAGGACAGAACCGGCCGTTCGTCGAGTTCGTGATCGGCGCACTGCTCGAGTCGACGTCGCAACCCTCGAGCCTGGCGATTATCGACACCCTCGTCGCCGCTGGCTTTGACAAGCCCTCGATGGAGGTCACCGAAGACACAACCCGCGTCGGCGACCCGGCCGATTCGATCCTGTTCTCGGTGCTCATCAGCGGTCAGTGCCTACTCGGGCAGGTTGCGCAGGGCTCGGTCGCCACCGAGTTGGGCGACGTTCTGGGCACGGGCCGGTGCCTGGTAGGTCGCACGCTCTCTCTAGACTGAGAGACATGGCCGAATTCATCTACACCATGGTGCGCGCCCGCAAGGCGGTCGGCGACAAGCTCATCCTCGATGACGTCACCATGTCGTTCTTTCCCGGGGCGAAGATCGGTATGGTCGGCCCCAACGGCGCCGGAAAGTCGACGATCATCAAGATCATGGCGGGCCTTGACACCCCCTCAAACGGCGAGGCGAAGCTGAGCCCGGGCTATTCGGTCGGAATCCTGATGCAGGAGCCCGAGCTCGACGACACCAAGACTGTGCTCGAGAACGTGCAAGACGGCGTACGCGAGCTCGCCGACAAACTGGCACGGTTCAATGAAATTTCGGTCGCGATGGCCGACCCTGATGCCGATTTCGACGCGTTGTTGGCTGAGATGGGGTCGTTGCAAGAAGACCTCGACGCCCAGAACGGCTGGGATCTCGACAGCCAACTGGACCAGGCGATGGATGCCCTGCGGTGCCCGCCCGGCGACGAGATGGTGACCCACCTCTCGGGCGGTGAGAAGCGGCGCGTTGCCTTGTGCAAGCTGCTGCTCGAGAAGCCCGACCTTCTGCTGCTCGATGAACCGACCAACCACCTCGATGCCGAGAGCGTGTTGTGGCTCGAGCAGCACCTGCAGAAGTACCCCGGCGCCGTGATCGCGATCACCCACGACCGGTACTTTCTCGACCATGTTGCGCAGTGGATCGCCGAGGTCGACCGCGGGCGGCTGTACCCCTACGAGGGCAACTACTCGACGTACCTCGAGAAGAAGTCTGAGCGGCTGAATATCCAGGGTAAAAAAGACGCGAAGCTCGCCAAGCGGCTCACCGCAGAGCTCGACTGGGTGCGCTCGAACGCCAAGGGCCGGCAGGCCAAGTCGAAGGCACGTCTCGCCCGCTACGAAGAGATGGCGACCGAGGCCGAGAAGACGCGCAAGCTCGACTTCGAAGAACTCGTCATACCGGTGGGCCCCCGTCTGGGCGCACAGGTGATCGAGGCGGGCAAGCTTAAGAAGGGTTTCGGCGATCGCGTCCTTATCGACGGGCTCTCGTTCACGCTTCCCCGCAATGGCATTGTGGGCATCATTGGCCCCAACGGCGTCGGCAAGACGACACTGTTCAAGACCATCGTGGGCCTCGAGCCGCTCGACGCAGGCACCCTCAAGATTGGCGAGACGGTTGACATGTCGTATGTCGACCAGGGTCGGGGCGGGCTTGACCCGAACAAGACCCTGTGGGAGGTCGTGAGCGATGGCCTGGACTACATTCAGGTGGGCAAGACTGAGATACCGTCGCGGGCATATGTCTCGCAGTTCGGCTTCAAGGGCCCCGATCAGCAGAAAAAGGCGGGAGTGCTGTCGGGCGGCGAGCGCAACCGCCTTAACCTCGCGCTCACGCTCAAGCAGGGCGGCAATCTGTTGTTGCTGGACGAGCCCACCAACGACCTTGACGTTGAGACGCTCGGCAGCCTCGAAAACGCGTTGCTCGAGTTTCCGGGCTGCGCCGTGGTGATTACCCACGACCGGTGGTTCCTCGACCGCATCGCGACGCACATCCTCTCGTGGGAGGGCACCGACGAGAACCCGAGTTATTGGCACTGGTTCGAGGGCAACTTCGAATCTTACGAAGCGAACAAGATCGAGCGTCTCGGCCCCGAGGCGGCAAAGCCGCACCGCTCGGCCTACCGCAAACTCACGCGCGACTGACGAAAATGGGCAGCCGCATATCTCGCTTTGCCGCGCAGGCGCGTGACTCGTTCTGGTTCGTGCCGGGCATCTTCGTCGTATCGGCGATTGTTCTCGCCGAGCTCGTTGTTGTGCTTGACCGACTCGCCCCCGTGCCGATCTGGGCCGGAGGCATCATTGCCGAAGTCGGCGCAGACGGCAGCCGCGGGCTCCTGACAGCGATCTCGACATCAATGCTGGGTGCCGCCGCCACGATGTTTTCGATCACGATCGCCGTGCTCGCGCTCACCTCGTCCAACTACGGACCGCGGCTCGTCCGTAACTTCATGTCTGATCGCGGAAATCAGGTGGTTCTCGGCGGGCTCGTCTCGATCGCCGTGTATGCGCTTCTCGTTGTCCGGCACATCCGCGTGGAAAGCGACGACGGTGAGGCGTTCGTTCCCCACCTCGCGGTCAACCTGGCGGTCGTTTTTCTGGTGGTGGGCACCGGCCTCCTGATCTACTTCATCCACCACATCGCTTCTGGCATTCAGGTCTCCACCTTGGCTGCGTCGGTGCGTCGTGCCTTGATACGTCGGCTCGATGAGCAGTTTCCACTTGGAGCCGACGCTCATTCGTCATCGGTTGCGGAATGGCCGACGGGGTTTACAACGGCGATACCCGCCCGTCGTGACGGCTACGTGGGCACAGTTGCCCTCGACGAGCTTGTGGCAGTGGCCCATCGGTATGACGTGCGTGTCGACGTGCTCGTGCAACCCGGAACCTTCATCGTCGAGGGTGATGCGATCGCCGCAGTCACGAGAGCTACGCACGGCGAGCGCGACGAGGAACGCCAGCACACGCTCGCCGATGAAGTGGTGGGGGCGATATCGCTCGACGATGAACGCACGCCGTACCAAGACCTTGAGCATCTAGTGAGGCAACTGCTCGACCTCGCCGTGCGAGCCCTCAGCCCGGGTACGAACGACCCGTTTACGGCCATCAATGCCATCGATGACCTCTCCGCCGCGCTCGCCCATGGGATCTCGCGCCCTGACCCTGGCCGAGTGCTTCTCGACGGCGTGGGTGAGCCTCGCGTGCGAGTGGTGCGACGCCGGGTGGTGGAGCTGGTCACGGACGCGCTCGATGTGTTGCGCCCGTATGCGGTTGCCCACACCCTCGTGACCTGCCGTGCCCTTCTCCTCGTTCGGCGTGTAGTGGCTCGGGCGCCCCACAACGAAGTACGTGCGGAGCTTCTCAGCGCGGCTGATCGCTTTGTTGACGACTTTGTTGCTAGCGGAGCATCCGGTTTCGATGTGGACCGCGTGCGCGCCGCTCGCTGCGCGATTGACACGCAGGAGATCATTCGATGACCCGCCTTCACGTCGCCGTGCCCCTGCGGTGGAGCGACCTTGACGCTTACGCGCACGTGAACAACGCACGCATGTTCACGCTGCTCGAAGAGGCGCGCATCGCGGCGTTCTGGGGCGGCGGTACCGACGGTGCGCCGACTGCGGTGCTCACGACGGGCCCGGGCGCAGCATCCATCACCCTCATTGCGGGCCAGCAAATTGAGTATCGCGCTCAGATTCCGTTTCATCGGGAGCCGCTCGACGTAGAACTCTGGATCGGCAAGCTCGGGGGAGCGAGCCTGCAGGTCTGCTATGAGGT
>JBBRWT010000055.1:0-12289 GCA_038249035.1 Actinomycetales bacterium | reverse complement strand
GCCATAGTCGGCGTGCTCGCAGACAAAGATGACCGCGGCATCATCGAAGCCCTCGACCCCATCGTTGATCGCTTCATCGTCACGCGTTCTGACTCGGTGCGTGCCGTCGAGGCCGACGACCTCGCCGAGACGGTCACGTCTGTCGCCGGGCCCGACCGGGTGCGAATCGAGCCCGAGCTCACGGTCGCCCTTGCGGTGGCGCGCGCCGAGGCGGGCCCCAACGACGCGATCCTGGTCACCGGATCCATCACTGTGGTCGGTCAGGCGATGCTCATCGCGCGCGAGCAGAATTGGGCGCTGTGAGCAACTCTGCAGAACCCGTCGACCCGCTTGAGCCCTCGGCCGCGCCCGCGCGTCGTGCCAAGCGTGAGCGGGGCGCCCTCGAGTCGCTCCTCACCGTCACCCTCGGTATGGAGGTGCTGGCGGTAATCTTCGGCACCCTTGCCATCAACGGACTCGATGTGGCTCCGCCCGCCCTCGTCTTCGGCGGCGGTGGCCTGCTCGTGTTGCTGTTGCTGATTGCCACACGCGTGGTGCGCTACCGCTGGGGCGTGTGGTTCGGGCACGCACTGCAAGTTGTGTTGCTCGCCACCGGGTTCATCGAGGTGCTCGCCGCCGTCACCGCGGCCATCTTCGTAGGATTCTGGATCTACTGCTTCGTCAAGGGCACGCAACTTGACGGCGCGAAACGCGCCGCCCTGGCCTAACCTCGGCCCCCGCATCCACCACCCGCCCCCAGAAGGAGCACTTATGACCACCACCGTCGAAGAGACCCTCGTGCTGATCAAGCCCGACGGCGTTGCCCGCAATCTGACGGGCGAGATCATTCGCCGCATCGAAGCGAAGGGCTACCAGCTCGTCGACGTGCGCATGGTGCAGCCCGACCGCACCCTGCTCGCCGCCCACTACGCCGAGCACCAGGGCAAGCCCTTTTACGAGCCGCTGCTCGAATTTATGGAGTCGGGCCCCGTCGTCGCGGCACGCGTTGCCGGTAACCGTGTCATCGAAGGCTTCCGCTCGCTTGCAGGCACGACCGACCCGACGGCCGCGGCTCCCGGCACGATTCGTGGTGATCTCGGCCGCGACTGGGGCCAGCGTGTGCAACAGAACCTTGTGCACGGCTCCGACTCGCCCGAGAGCGCTGCGCGCGAGCTCGCACTGTGGTTCGCGTGAGGCTCGCCACCTAAACCGCTCTGTCGCCAGCGACGCGAGGCTTAGCCGAGCAGTAGGTTCAGCAGGGTCGGAAACTGCACCAAGATCGCCACCGCAATCGCCACAAGGTTGGCGACGACGATCACCCAGGTGAACGGCCACACCCTGGCCGCGAACTTTTGCGCCCGGGCGTTGTCGGTGAGCACCCCGCTCTTGAGGCACCAGAACAACAGCACCCAGAACATCGGTATGACCATGAGCCAAACGAGCATGCACCACGGGCAGAGTGCGCCGATCTGGTAGACCGCCTGATCGAACAGCCAGTGCACGAAGACGAAGGCGCCGGCCACCCCGGCGAGAAACGACCACCAGAACCACCGGTCGAATCGGGCGCCGGCAAGCAATGCCATACCGACCGCGATGGGGGCGACGAGACCGGCGACACCGAGCAGTGGATTCGGAAAACCGAGCAGGGCGGCCTGCCACGACGCCATCACATTGCCGCACGAGATAAGCGGGTTGATGTCGCAGTTGAGGGTGTACTCGGGGTCGAGCAGCAACTTCACCCGCTCGGTGATCAGAGCCATCGCACCGAACCAGCCGACGGCGCCGGTGATGATGAGAAAGATCGCCAGTCCGATCGGGCGGCGGGGCTCGGTGGGCGCGGGGGTTGCGGGTATCTCGACGTCAGTCACGTGTCAATTATCGCGGTGCATGACGACTCGAGACTGAGTCGAACGTCCCGAGTTGCTGAGTACGTGCGATAATGAGCACCAGTCGTCGCCAGCCGCGCTCGCGGCGACAAACAGAAAAGCTTTCTGGGCACTACCAGACCAGTATTGCGGCACCGATTGCCGCGACCGCGGGGAATAGCCAGTTTCCTCAGCAGCACCGCCGTGACAGGGCGTGTGGGGCGGCAGTGCAACGACGGTGACAGAGTCGCCACTGCCAGCGTCGGCCAGCGCAGCACTCGATACCGGGGGCGCGGCCGGCAACAACAGAAGAATTCGGTGGGGGACGCGATCCTCCTCCCAAAATTTCCCGTTCGGGCGCGGCCCGCACGGTTGAGGAGTGCACCAGCGATGGTGAGTGACGAGAACGAGAAGACGGCCAAGAAGCGCACGCGGTTGTTTACATCCCGCGCCCCCAAGAAGGCCAGCGACCATGCCGCGAACAGCGCAACCGGTATCGACGGCACCGCTCTCGCTGAGCATGCTGCTGAGCCGCCAGCTGAGCCAGTAGCTGAGTTAGCGGCTGAGCCAGTAGCTGCGCCAGTGAAGGCGACGCGAACCCGGCGCGTAGCGGCGGCGGATGCGGCCGAGCCCGTGCCCGCTGAGCCCGAAGCGCCGGCGCCGCCGGTGTTCCCCGAGCTCAAGCCCGCCTCGACAACTTCACTACTGTTCTTCGCACCCCCGGTCGAGGTGCTGGCCCCTCGCACCGGTACCGTTGGCACGGGTCGCCCCACCCGCACCCCGCTCGAGCTCGACGATGATGCTGACGGCTCCGTCACCAGCCGACGCCGCTCGCGCGCGGGCCGCACGCGCGGTGGCATCGACGGCGATTCGACGCGCGGAGTTGGCGCGGGCTCACGCGACAGCGCTCGTGACGATCAGCCCACCGCCCGCACGCGCACGCGCCGCCCGGCCGAACTCATCACCGAGCCCCAGCGCATCAAAGGGTCAACTCGCCTCGAGGCCAAGAAGCAGCGTCGTCGCGACGGCCGCGATGCCGGTCGTCGGCGTCCCGTCGTCACCGAAGCCGAGTTTCTGGCGCGCCGCGAGAGTGTCGACCGCCAAATGATCGTGCGGTCCAAAGACGGCCGCATTCAGATTGGCGTGCTCGAAGACGGAGTACTCGTCGAGCACTACGTTGCGCGATCGCAAGAGTCTAGCCTCATCGGCAACGTCTACCTCGGCAAGGTACAGAACGTGCTGCCGAGCATGGAGGCGGCGTTCGTTGACATCGGCCGCGGCCGCAATGCCGTGCTCTACTCGGGTGAGGTGGATTGGGATTCGGCAGCGCTTGACAGCGACGGCAAGACCCAGCCGCGCCGCATCGAGCTGGCCCTCAAGCCCGGCGACAAGGTGCTCGTGCAGGTCACGAAAGACCCGATCGGTCACAAGGGCGCCCGACTGACTAGCCAGGTCAGCCTGCCCGGCCGTTATCTCGTTTACGTGCCCAATGGTTCGATGAGCGGTATCAGTCGAAAGCTACCCGATACCGAGCGTGCCCGACTTAAGAAGATCCTCAAAGACGTGCTTCCTGAGAACGTTGGCGTCATCGTACGCACCGCTGCCGAGGGCGCGACAGAAGAGCAACTGACGCTCGACGTGCAGCGTCTCATCAGCCAGTGGGCAGACATCAGCACCCAGCTCGAAAAAACCCCCGCGCCCGCCTTGCTGCACAGCGAGCCCGACCTGCTCATCAAGATCATTCGCGATGTCTTCAACGAAGACTTTCTCTCGCTCGTCATCAGCGGATCAGATGCCCAGCAGACGATCGAAAGTTACTTGCGTTCGGTCGCGCCCGACTTGCTTGATCGAGTGCAGAAGCACGAGGGCGACCGCGATCCTTTCGACGAGTTCCGCATCAGCGAGCAGATCGAAAAAGCTCTCGACCGCAAGGTTTGGCTGCCTTCCGGCGGCTCGCTGATCATTGACCGCACCGAGGCGATGACCGTCGTTGACGTCAACACCGGCAAGTTCGTCGGCTCGGGCGGCAACCTCGAAGAGACCGTCACGAAGAACAACCTCGAGGCGGCCGAAGAGCTCGTACGTCAGCTGCGCCTTCGTGACATCGGTGGCATCATCGTGGTCGATTTCATCGACATGGTGCTCGAGTCGAACCGCGACCTCGTGTTGCGTCGTCTGATGGAATGCCTCAGCCGCGACCGCACCAAGCACCAGGTCGCCGAGGTTACGAGCCTGGGGCTCGTACAGATGACCCGCAAGCGCCTGGGTCTTGGTCTGCTCGAGACGTTCAGCGAGGCGTGCGACGTGTGCGCCGGCCGTGGCCTCATCGTGCATCACGAGCCTGTCGTACGTCATCGCCAGCCTGCCGATTCTGGCCCCAACAACGGCAACGGCGGCGGTCGCCGCCGCGGTGGTGTGGGCAGTGCTGGCAATAGTGGTGGCAATGGCAACAGCGGGGCCAACAGCAACCAAAACGGCTCTGGCCGCGGAGGCCCCGCCCGCTCGGGCTCCTCGACTGCCGCCCACTCGATCACCGACGACGTGAGCCGCGCCGTCGCTGCGATCGCTGCGAAAACCGTGCATCACGACGCCCCGGCTACGGGTGCGATCGAGTTGCCGGTGATCGTGCGCGCCGTCGAGACCGCAGCATCCACTGGTCAGACGCCGACGGCCGAACCGGCATCCGTGGAGTTGCTTGACATCCCGGTGACCAAGAAGTCCGCCCGTAGCCGTGCGCCGATCGATTCGACCACCGCCGATCAGTTGCTCGGCTCTGTGCTTGAGGCCCTCCCCGAGCCGCCAGCGCCAGGCACGCGCAAGCGCGCCTCACGCCGGGTCTCGAGCGGCACAATCACGACACAGGCGCCTACCGACGAGTCGTGAGCACGCTCTGAGGAGCGCTCTCTAAGATGGTCTGTGTGACCCGTGACGATGTGAGCCGCAGCACGGTCGACGAGGCCGAGTCGCCCGACGGCGACCACGGCCACGACCATGCCCCGCACGAGGGATTCCGCCCGATGCGCCCGGTTCACATTGTCTGGGCGGTCGGTGCGACCGTGGTTCTCGGTGGGCTGGTGGCGCTGCGAGCCGCCACCGCCGATACCGGGCCGTGGGACATCCCGAACCCGGTGCAAGACCTGCTCACCCTCTCGACGAGCGTCATCATCGAGTCGTTGCCATTCATCGTGCTTGGCATCGTGCTCTCGGTGCTCGTGCAAGTGTGGATTCCCGAGCATTGGCTACTGCGAATATTGCCCCGCAACGAGTGGGGCCGCCGTGCGGTGATCTCAATGTTCGGCATGTTCTTGCCGGTGTGTGAGTGCGGCAACGTGCCGCTTGCTCGAGGGCTGGTGCGTCGCGGCTTCACCGTGCCCGAATCGATGACCTTTCTCATTGCCGCACCGATTCTCAACCCGGTCACGATTATCACAACGCACCAGGCGTTCGGCTTCGATGACGGCATTCTGGTGGCGCGACTGCTCGGCGGCTTCGCGATCGCCAACATTCTCGGCTGGCTGTTCAGCAAGCACCCTGAGCCAATGAGCCTGCTCAGCGGCCGCTTCGCTGAAGAGTGCCGGCTCGACGACGGTCACGGTCACGACCGCAGTCGACGCGAGCAAAGCCTCGACCTCTTCGTACGCGAGTCGAGCATCCTGATGCCCGCCCTCGTCATTGGCTCGCTGATCGCTGGCGCGATTCAAGTCATCGTGCCGCGCGACGTACTCGTGGCACTGGGCAGCGACCCGCTGTACAGCGTGCTCGCGATGATGGTGTTGGCCTTCATCATCTCGGTGTGTTCGAACGTTGACGCGTTCTTCATTTTGCCCTTCGCCTCGATCTTCCTTCCTGGTTCGATCGTTGCCTTCCTGGTCTTCGGGCCCATCGTCGACATTAAGATGCTCGCGCTCATGCGCACCACGTACTCCACCCGCACTCTCATCCAACTGACCACGATCGTCGCGTTGTTGAGTCTCGTCCTCGGACTGGTGGTGAACTACCTTGCTTGAGTCTCAACAACGGGCACGGCTATGGCGCGGCGTTCAACGCTGGCGCGGCATCGTGATCATTGCCGTCATGGCCGCGGTCACGCTCTGGCTGGCCGTTTCCGGACAGCTTGTGCTCTACATTCACCCCCGATACATCGTGTTCACAGTGACGATGGCGACTATCGCGGTCGTTGCGGCGGTCATTGCCGTCGCCTCCCCACGCCACCATGATGACGAGGGAGTTGCACTGCCGAGCCGTCGCTCGCGCGGCATCGGGCTCGCAGCTGCCGCACTCGCGGTGGCTTTTACGGTCGGCATGGTGCTCATTCCACCGGCCACCCTCAGCACTGCCACGGCCCAACAGCGAGAGATCAACGCCACGGCGAGCGACGATGCCGAGACACTCGCCGCCGCTTCGGCCGCCGACGCTGAGACCGTCGCCACCTTTACCGTGCGCGAGTGGTCAACGGTGCTGCGTCAGACCAGTGACCTGGCCTTCTTCGACGGCAAGCCCGCCACGGCCCTGCTCGGCTTCGTTACCCCCAACGCCGACGACCCCGACTCGATGTTCTACATCTCGCGCTTCGCTGTCACCTGCTGTGCGGTTGATGCGCAGCCGCTCGGCGTGCCCGTCTACTTGCCCGGCTGGGCCCAGCCGTATCCACCCGACACCTGGGTGCTGGTCTCGGGTGACTTCGCGAGCAACCCTTCGCGCTCGAGTTCAACGCCGGTCGTGCTCATTCCTGACACGGTCGAGGTGGTGGACCAGCCGCGTGAGCCGTACCTCTTCTGAGTCCGGTGACCCGGCAGTTGCTGTGGCACCCGAGCTACCCGCGGCCCGCCGCGTAGCCGCGACCTCTCGGCGTATTCGGGAGCAGCGCGCGCGCCGTCGCTTTGAGCGCACCTTCTGGGTACTCGTCGCCTCGCTCGCGGTGCTGTCAGCTGTGTTCTTGCTGTTGGGCAGCATGCAGGGGCCCAAGCTCAGCTCGGCTGTCGTTGACCCGGCGCGGGTGACGGAGCAACCCGGCCAACAGTTGCGCTTGTTCGCGAACCAGCCCTTGGGCGAGGTGACCGCCGATCAGGTGACCGTCACCCCCGAGGCTGACGTATCGGTGAGCGTGCAGAACGAACTGCTCATCGTGCAGTTCGAGCAGCGCCTGCGCTATGGCACCGAGTACACCGTTGAGGTCAACGACGTCGCGGCGACGAGCCGTGACGCCACGGCAACCTTCACCCACCGTTTCACGACCGCTGGCGCGAGCCTGCTCTACCTCGACCGCGGTGACGTGGTCGACGAGGTGTTGCGCGCGCCCCTCGACGGCACGGGCCGCGGCGAGGTCGTGTATGCCGCCGAGGGAATCCAGCACATCGCCCCCATCGAAAACGTGATCGTCGTCGCGCGTGACGCGCCCGGCGGCACCAGCGTGCTCGAGTCCGTCTCGAGCGACGGCGGTGTGCAGCAGTTGCGTCTGCCCGAGGGCGTGAGGGTCGACCGCCTGGTCGTTCCTCCCTTCGGAACCCTGCTTGGCATGGTGCTCACGACCGTTTCGCCGACTGAGAATGAGGGTGAAAGTCTCGACGAGGTGCAGCATGGTGGAGCCCTCGACGAGGCCTTCGCTGTCGTCGACCTCACCTCAGAGGGCATCGTTGCGGTGGTTCCCGGCCTCGACGGTGCGCCGATCCACACTCTCGATGCCGAGTTTTTGCCCGACGGTGCCACCCTGATCGTGCACGCCCTTGACCAGACCCTGCTGCGGGTTGAACTTGTGGGTGCGCCTGTAGCCCTGCCGATTGGCCAGGTGCCCAAGATGTTCGGGCTCTCGACCGATGGCACGCGCCTGACCGGGTCTGATGCATTCGGCGGTGTCGTTCTCGACCTAGCAACGGCAGTCGAATCACGGCTCGACCCCTCGCTCGTTGAGGGCGAGTTGGCGTTCGGTGGCGAGGTGATTCTGACCCGCACCGAGCTGCGCGTTCAGAAGGTCGCGGTGGTCGACGCGGCCACGGCGGCCGTGCGCGTGCTCCTTGTGGCAGACGACGGTTCGGGGGTTGCGCGCGTACTGCTGCGTACCGCCGACGACCGCGGCAGCATCGGCGACTTCATGATCTCGCCCAACGATCAGTACGTCGCCGTCGAGGTGACTCCGTCGGTCGCGGATGCGGTGCCTGACGCTCGACCCGTAAACGGTCGCCCGAGCTCGGTCACGACGATCGTCATTGACATCGAGTCGGGCGCCGTCGTGCGCACGCTCCAGGGGTTCACGCCGATCTGGTGACCGCCGCCGTGTGGTGCTGGTAGGTGCGCGAACCCCGCGCCCTACAGGCCGCGCTTGACGCGCTGGCTGACGCGCAACCCCGAGGCCGTCAACCGAGCAACCAGTTCTTTGCCCGTGACGGGCACAGCACCTTGAGCGATCAGTGCTTCGCGGCGCTCTTCGGGGTAGTCATAGTGATCATGGTCGAAGCCCCGCTGGGGAATTCCTGCGGCCGCCGCGAAAGCATGCAGCTCATCGAGCGAGGTGTCGCTCACCAGGTGCCCCCACAGCCGGCCGTGGGCGGGCCACACGGGTTCGTCGATCAGCACGGCCATGGTCGCGATTGTAGGCGGAGCCAACGAGCCCGCGCGGAGCGGGCGCGTTTGACCGGGCATCGTGCTGTCGGCTATTCTTGACCGTTGGTGTGCGTTGGGCTGAGCCCGCGCCGATACCCCAAGATTTCCCGCCTGTGTGTTCAGGTGAGAAGTGCAGCCGAGAAGATCTTCTTCCGAACGAAGCAAAGGTGAAACGTGGTCTACGCAGTGGTGCGCGCCGGTGGGCGGCAAGAGAAGGTTGAGGTCGGCACGATCGTCGTTCTCGATCGCGTCAAGGCGGGCGAGGACGGCACGATTCAGTTGGTTCCCGTTCTGCACGTCGATGGTGACACAGTCACTACCGACGCAAAGAAGCTCGCGAAGATCACGGTGACCGCCGAGGTGATTGCCGACCTCCGCGGCCCCAAGATCGTCATCCAGAAGTTCAAGAACAAGACCGGGTACAAGAAGCGCCAGGGTTTTCGCGCTGACCTGACTCGCGTCAAGATCACCGGCATCAAGTAAGAAGGGGCGCGAACAATGGCACACAAAAAGGGCGCATCGTCCACCCGTAATGGCCGCGACTCAAACCCCCAGTACCTGGGCGTGAAGCGTTTCGGCGGCCAGGTCGTCAAGGCCGGCGAAATCATCGTTCGCCAACGCGGCACGCACTTTCACCCCGGCGCCAATGTCGGCCGTGGCAATGACGACACCTTGTTCGCGCTCGCCGCGGGCTCGGTCGAGTTCGGCCAGAAGGGCGGCCGCAAGGTCGTCAACGTCGTCGGCGCCTAGCGCGCGGCACAGTCTTTCGCGAAGGGGCGGGCTTCGGCCCGCCCCTTCGTCGTTCAGCAGCAGAGCAGCAAAGCACGAGAGCAGCACAGCACCACAGCCGTCGCAGGGCACATCGGCGCCGCGGCAAAGCAGTTGAGGAGGCACCATCATGGCGACATTCGTCGACCGTGTGACCCTTCACTTGCGCGCGGGGAACGGCGGCCACGGCTGCGTCTCGGTGCGTCGGGAGAAGTTCAAGCCGCTCGCCGGCCCCGACGGCGGGAACGGCGGTGACGGTGGTGACATCGTGCTCGTTGCTGCGGCACAAGAAACGACCCTGTTGCCCTACCACCGACGCCCGCACCGCTCGAGTGATAACGGTGGTCCTGGCATGGGCGACAACCGATCGGGATTCAGCGGGGGCGACCTCGAACTGACGGTGCCCATCGGCACGGTCGTGCGCGACGCTGGTGGCACCGAGCTTGCCGACCTCGCCGAGCCGGGCATGCGCATCGTTGTGGCCCCCGCTGGGCAGGGTGGGCTGGGCAACGCATCGCTTGCCACGACCAAGCGCAAGGCGCCCGGCTTCGCCCTGCTCGGCACGCTGGGCTGGGAGGGCGACATCCTTCTCGAGCTCAAGACGGTTGCCGATGTGGCGCTTGTCGGCTATCCGAGCGCGGGCAAGTCGAGCTTGATCGCCGCCATCTCGGCCGCCAAGCCCAAGATCGCTGACTACCCGTTCACGACCTTGCACCCCAACCTTGGGGTCGTTGAGTCGGGCGATACGCGCTTTACTGTCGCCGACGTGCCCGGACTCATCGAGGGCGCCAGTGAGGGCAAAGGACTCGGACTCGAGTTCTTGCGCCACGTCGAACGCTGCAGCGCTTTGCTGCACGTGCTCGACTGCGCCACGCTCGAGTCGGGCCGCGACCCGATCAGCGACCTCGACATCATCTTGGGTGAGCTCGCCGCGTATCCGGTGCCCGAAGGCCAGCTTCCTCTGCTCGAGCGCCCACAGCTGGTGGCGCTGAACAAAGTTGATGTTCCCGAAGGCCGCGATCTCGCCGCGCTCGTGCGCCCCGAGCTCGAGGCCCGCGGCTACCGCGTGTTCGAGATCAGTGCCGTGAGCCGTGAGGGCCTGCGACCGCTCACCTTCGCGCTCGCCGAGTTGGTCGAGGCCGACCGCGCGGCGAAGGCTGCCGAGGCCGTCGTGCGCGAGCGCATCGTGGTGCGCCCGCGCGCCATCGACACAGAAGAGTTTCGCATCGTCGTCGAGGGTGGCAGCGACGGCCCGCTGTACCGCATCTTGGGGGCAAAGCCCGAGCGCTGGGTGCAGCAGACCGACTTTCGTAACGACGAGGCAGTGGGGTACCTCGCCGATCGACTGGCCAAAATCGGCATCGAAGACAAGCTCTTTACGGCGGGCGCCGTCGCCGGCGCGACGGTCGTCATTGGCCCCGGCCACGGTGTCGTGTTTGACTGGGAGCCCACGCTCACGAGCGCGGCCGAGTTGATGACGGCGCCGCGCGGCACCGACCCGCGGCTCGACGCCCTCAACCGGCCGTCGACGAGCCAGCGCCGCCAGAGCTATTACGAGCGCATGGACGCCAAGGCGGCCGCGCGCGCCGAGCTTGAGGCCGAGCGTGTGGCCGAGCGCGATGCGAGCAAGTGGAACGACGAGGATGGTGATGACTGAGGTCGAGGGCACGGCACAGCACAGCACAGCGCCGAGCCGCGAGACCGTCGTGGCTGCGCGACGAATCGTGGTGAAGGTCGGCTCGTCGTCGATCAGCGGCCCCAACGTGGGTCAGATCGGCCCGCTCGTCGATGCGCTTGCGGCCGCGCACGGCCGGGGTGCTGAGGTGGTGCTGGTGTCATCGGGTGCTATCGCAACGGGTATTCCGTACCTGAAGCTCGACGGGCGCCCGAACGATCTGGCGACGCAGCAGGCCGCGGCCGCAGTCGGTCAGAACGTGCTCATCTATCGCTACCAAGACAGCCTTGACCGCTACGGCATTGTCGCGGGGCAGGTGCTCTTGACCGCAGGCGACCTTGAGCACGCCACGCCGCGGAGCAACGCACAGCGCGCCATGGAGCGGCTGCTGGGCCTGCGCATTCTCATCATCGTCAATGAGAACGACACCGTCGCGACACAAGAGATTCGATTCGGTGACAACGATCGTCTCGCCGCCCTCGTGAGCGAGTTGATCCACGCCGACTTGCTCGTACTGCTGAGCGACGTCGATGCCTTGTACACACGGCCACCGCACGAGCCGGGCGCCGAGCGCATCGCGGTCGTTGCTCACGACGACGATCTTTCGCGAGTTGAGCTCGGAACGATCGGCGCGGCGGGCGTCGGCACCGGGGGAGCGGGCACCAAGATCGCGGCAGCCAAACTGGCCGTGAGCCAGGGGATTCCCGTCGTTCTCACGTCGACCGATCGTGTCGCCGAGGCCCTCGCCGGCGAGGTCGTCGGAACCTGGTTCGAGGCCGCGCCCGTAGACTGAGCCGATGTCGTCGACCATCTCCGCACCCGACACGCTCGATGCCGGTGCCGGCTTTGATTCCCTCACGCCGAGCATGATCCATGCCGAGCTGAGCGCCGCCAATACGGCGTCACGGGCGCTGGCGACCATGACGACTGAACGCAAGAACGCAGCGCTCGCGGCGATCGCCGATGGCCTCGAGGCGGCGGTCGCGCAGATCATCGCCGCTAACGCTGATGACCTCGAGCGCGGGCGCGCGGCCGGTCTCTCTGACGGACTCATCGACCGGCTACGTCTCGATGAGGTGCGCGTGCAGGCACTCGCCACCTCGGTGCGCGACGTGATCGCACTGCCCGACCCGGTCGGCACCGTGGTGCGCGGTTCCCGCCTGCCCAACGGAATCCAGCTCAGCCAGGTGCGCGTGCCGTTCGGGGTCGTGGGCGCGATCTACGAGGCGCGGCCCAACGTGACCGTCGACATCGCCGCGCTCGCTCTCAAGAGCGGCAATGCCGTGCTGTTGCGCGGTGGTAGCGCCGCCGAGAGCTCGAACCGCGTACTGGTCGCCACACTGCAGGGCGCCATTGCGAGCGCGGGACTGCCGCCCGAGGCTGTGCAGACGATCGACCCCCACGG
>JBBRWT010000054.1:0-12536 GCA_038249035.1 Actinomycetales bacterium | reverse complement strand
GTGCGCTCGTGGTGACCGTGACCGACGACGGTATCGGTGGAGCCATCGAGAAGACCGGGCACGGGCTCGTCGGGCTGCGCGACCGTGCGGCGGGCATGGGCGGCACCTTCACGCTCTCGAGCCCCGATGGCGGCCCGACCGAGGTGCGGGTCACGTTGCCGATGGTGGGCGTGGGCGCAGCATCCGGTGCCACGACCGCGCCAGCCGGTGCCGAGAGCGCGCCGGGTGCCTAGTCTGGAACCTATGACAGCCCTTCGCGTAGCGGTCGCCGATGACTCGGTGCTGCTGCGCGAAGGGCTGGTTCGCGTTCTGGAGGATGCTGGCGTTGATGTTGTCGGTTCCTTCGGCGATGCGGATTCCCTGCTTGCCGCCGTGCCCGAACTGCAGCCCGACGCCGTGGTGCTCGACGTGCGCATGCCGCCGACCTTTCGCGATGAGGGGGTGCGCGCGGCGATCGAGTTGCGGCGGCGACACCCGTCGATTGCGATTCTGCTGCTGTCGCAGTACGTCGAAGTGGCGTACGCGCAAGAACTGCTCGCCGCCGGCACCGGTGGCATCGGCTACCTGCTGAAAGACCGCGTAATCTCACTTGACGAGGTTCGGGATGCCCTAAATCGCGTCGCTGCCGGTGGCACCGTGCTCGACCCCGAGGTCATCACGCAACTCATGGCCCGGCGCGTCGACCCCCTGCAGTCGTTGACGGCTCGCGAGCGCGAGGTGCTCGCACTCATGGCCCAGGGCCGCACGAACGCGGCTATCGCGGCAGCCCTGTTCATCGGAGTTGGCGCCGTCGAGAAGCACATCTCGGCCATCTTCGCCAAGCTCGGCCTCGACGCCGCCGAAGGCGATCACCGCCGCGTGCTTGCCGTGCTCGCCTGGCTGCAGCGCGTCGGCTAGTCGCCTGCGCTAGTAGCAGTGCTCTAGTAGCGCGCGAGAACCTCGGCGTCGCGGGCGTTCGTGAGGGCACGGCGCGCGGCGTCGAGCGCGCCCACCGGGTCGGTCGCGAGCATGGCGCCAGCCTGCTGAAGCTCGTCGACTGCCTCTGCGAGCCGCGCCCGTGCTCCGGCAGAGCCGCCCGAACCCATCGCGTCGCGCGCCACCGCGAGCTGCGCCTCAGCCTGAACCCGCGCTGCCTGGTACGCCTCGCGCGCGTGCGCGAGGCGCTGCGCCTGCGTGCGTGACGAGGCGAGTGACACCTCTACGGCGTCCATTGCCTCGCGCAGGTCTGTGAGTTGCTCGAGCGGGTCGGTCGGCTTCGCGTCGGTGTTGGGGGCCGAGTTGGCGTCGGTGTTGGCGTCGGTATTGGCGGCCGTGTTGGCGGCCGACCGGGCGGCGGTGTCGGCGCCGGTTTGGGTGGCGGCCGCCCGGTCGAGCTGCGCGACGGCATTGGTGATGGCAACCCCCGTGTCGCCATCGGGTGCAGATTCCGCGGCCTCCAGCGCCTCGGTGCGGGCGGCGCGCGCGTCAACGCGTAGGCGGCGCAGGGCATCGCCCGCGTCATCGAGCTGCTGCACTGCGGCCGTGACTGAGTTGAGCGCCTCGTCCGCCGAAAAGAGCAGGCGCTCGGCCTCGGCGATGGTCGTCATGACGCTACTCGCGGGGGCGGTGCTGCCCGGAGCGGCCTCCGTTGCGAGACCCTCGGCACGATCAAGTGATTGCGCGGCGCGCTCGGGGGCGTCGGCGGCCGCGCCGAGCGCGGAGCGAACGTGGCGCTTGAGCAGGGCATCCCGTTGCTGCGCGGAGTCGGCCAGGCGATCTCGGGCCTCGCCGATACGTGTGCTCAGTCGCTCAAGTCGGTCGGGCGCGGTCGACTCGAGTGAGCGGCGGTCGCGAAAGGCCGCGGCTTGCTCGCCCAGCACGCGCTCGACCCGGTCGGCAAGCATGACGATGCGGTCGGCGCGCTCGCGGTTGGCGAGCCCGGCGCGGGGATCATCGTCGATGAGTCGGTGCAGGCGAAAGATCTCGTCGCGGTCGCTACGCGCAGCGCCCACGGCCTGACGGTACAGTTGCGCGGCTTGCTCGCCGAACTGGGCGATGGCGAACTCGACATCAGACTCGCCCTCGCCGATGCGGTCGTCTGCGCGCACGAGTGCCGAGCCCGCGCGGCGCCGCACATCGTCGGGTGCCCGCAAGACTCTGCCCGGGCGGCCGCGTCGGCGCGCGACGACGACAATGCCCCCGACAAGTACGGCTGCCACGACGACGAGCAACGTGACGCCGCCGGCGATCACCCCCGACACGACGCTGCCCACAAGCTCCACGCCCCGATTCTAGGCGCGCCGTCGTGTTCGTAACTCAGGCTGGATGTACAGAAGTGACCCCTTACTCGCGCACATCGGTTCGCTCAGCCTGAGTTGCGAACAGAACAGCCGAGTTCAGCGGCAGACCGGCGAGAATCCCCGAGATTACGGGGGAGCGGCCGTAGGGTGGCCGCGTGTGGCGTGCCGACCGATACGACGATCATGAGATCGACGCCGGGGAGGCGAGCGGCCAAAGCCCGCTCGCGGCCTCTTCGGTGCGTTTTGATGACCCTCGGGTCGTTCCGATGAACGTCGCCGCGCCCGTCTGGGAGCGCTGGCGCACCGAGCTGGCCGGCGTCGGCGGCGCCAGCACGCTGTTGCACTTCGTCGACGACCCTCGCGGCCGCATCGAGCTCGGTACGAGCCACCCCGGCGGTCTCGCCCGCTTCATCGCCGGTAGCCCTACGTTGCTCAGTAACCTGGTGCGTGACGACGTGGCACTCAGGCAGGCGCGGGTCGCGGCCGAGCGCATCGCCGATGCGGGCGTCGAACTGGCGAGCGTGCGCGGTATTGACGCAGTCGCTCTCGGAATCGGCCTGGTGTCGTGGCATCACGACGGCATCGATCACTGCGCTCCGTTGTTGCTGCGCCCGTTGCGGCTGCGCCGTCGGGGCCGGGATGTTGAGCTCACCCTCACCGGACGCGTCACCGTGAACCCCGCGCTGGTGCGCGTGCTCGCCGAGCAGTTCTCGCTGCACCTCGACGAGGCCGCGTTCGTTGCCCTCGCGCACGATGGTGAAGCGTTCAAGCCGAACCCGCCGCTCGACCGGCTGCGGGGTTTGACCGCGCACCTCGATGGCTTCACGATCAACCCGCGCCTCGTGGTGAGCACTTTCGCCGAGGTGGGCCCGGCCATGGTGGCGGATGCCCACGATCTCGCGCATCCGGTGCTCGATGCACTCGCCGGCAACACGAGCGCCCGGTGGGCCGTGCAAGAGAGCCAGTCGCCGGTTGAGGCGATGCCCGCCGACCAGCGCCCACCGGAGACCGACCTGTTGTTGCTCGACGCCGATGCCGAACAAGAGCAGGTGATCGCGAGCATCGCCGCGGGCAACTCGATCGTGGTCAAGACGTTGCCCGGCACGGGGGGCACACAGACCGTCGTCAACGCGCTGGGCGCCCTCGTAGCGCAGAACAAGCGCGTGCTCGTGGTCAGCCCGCGTCGCGCGAGCCTGCGTACGGTCGCTCGCCGGCTCAGCGACATCGGGCTGCCCGGAGCCGCCGCCTCGGCCTCAACTTTGCGCCGCGACCTCATCCGCGCGATCAGCCGCAACGAGAAAGCTCAGCGCCCGCGCGTGGCCGACGTGAATGACGCCCTCATCCGGCTGCGGGCGGTGCTGCTCGACTACCGCGAGGCACTCTCACGCCCCGATGCCGACTTGGGCATCAGCGTGCTCGACTGCATCGCCGAGCTCAGCCGGTTGCAGTTGCTGCCCACACCGCCTACGACGCGCGCCCGCCTCAGTCGTGCCGCCGTCGAACTACTCGCCGCTGACCGCCGCGAAGCGGCCGAGGCCATGATGCACGCGGCCGAGTTGGGTCAGTTCAGCTACGGCCCGGGCGACTCGCCCTGGTATGGCGCGCGGTTTAGCACGGGCGATGAGGCCGCGCGTGCGCAAGAAGTGGCGCGCCGACTGCACCATGACCTGATGCCGCGTCTGATCGAGCGCGGGCGCCTGCTGATTGCCGCGACGCCCATGAAGTCGTTCGAGTCGGTCGCCGAGCTCGGCGTCTACCTGCGGCTGCTGGCCGACCTGCGCGAGACGCTCGATAAGTTTCAGCCCGCAGTGTTCGACCGCTCACTGAGTGAACTCATCGCGGCCACGGCTCCGCGGCGTGAGGCGAGCACGATGCCCGCGGCCGCGCGCCGTCGGCTCAAAGCACTCGCCAAGGAGTATTTGCGGCCCGGGGTCGCCGTCGGCGACATGCACGAGGCTCTCGTGCGCATCCAGCAACAGCGCGTGCTGTGGCAGCGCTTCGTGCCGAGCGGCGTTACGCCGGCCGTACCGGTGGGCATCGCCGATGTGGCCGTCGCCTACCAGCAGGTCGACCAAGATCTTGAGGCACTGGATGCTCCGCTCGGCCACCAGAGCCGTGACCAGCACCTCGCCCACCGCCCGTTGACCGAGTTGCACGCCTTGCTCGCGGGCCTTGCCGCCGAGAGTGACGTGCTCGCCAACCTGCAGGAGCGTACGACGCTGCTGCAGCGGCTCGAGCGCTGGGATGTCGGGCCGCTGCTGAGCGACCTCGCAGCGCGCCACGTTGCGCAGGGCCAGGTGGCCGCTGAGCTCGAGCTCGCGTGGTGGCGTTCGGCGCTCGACAGCCTGTTGCAGCACGAGCGCACCCTGCTGGGCGTTGAGCCCGCTGTGCTAGAGCGACTCGAGGCCGACTTCCGCCTTGTCGATGAGGCCCACGCGGCTGGCAGCGCACAGTTACTCGGGTGGCAACTGGCCGAGAACTGGTCGATCGGCATCACCGACTGGCCCGATGAGGCTGCTGCTCTCAAGACGCTGCTGAAGAGCGGTCCGCTCACGCCGGCCCAGCTGCAGCGCGAAGCTCCGCACCTGAGCCGGCCGATCGCGCCGATCTGGCTCGCCTCGGCCTACGACGTGCACAGGATCAGCGACGATATTCCCTTCGACACAGTGTTGTTGCTCGATGCGGGAGCCGTGACGGTGGCCGAGGTGGCTGGCGCGGTGCGCCGCGCCCGCCAGGTGGTCGCCGTGGGCGACCCGGTCACTCAGGCTCCCGCGCCTTTCACGATCGCGGTCGGTGACCCGGTCGACGATGGCGATGTGGATGCCCGGCACGCGGCCTCCGCCCTCTTCCAGCTCAGCGAGCTACTGCCGGCGCTGTCGCTCACGCGCTCGTACCGCGCGGGTGGCGAAGACCTCGCTGAGCTCGTGAACCGGAGGTTCTACGCCGGCCGCATCGAGTCGCTGCCGTGGGCCGGATCGTTTCTCGGGCATCCCTCTATCACCGTCGACTATCTCGATGACGGCCACGGAATGCCCGATGACGACACGGGCGCGATCGAGAGCGTCGACGTTGAGGTGCTCCGCACCGTTGATCTCGTGATCGAACACGCCACGGCTCGACCGCACGAGTCACTCATGGTCGTGACGGCTAGCGCGAAGCATGCCGCGCGCGTGCATACGGCCGTTCTCGAGGCACTTACGCACCGGCCTGACCTGCACGACGTGTTGCTCGGCGACCGGCCCGAGCCTTTCGCGGTACTCACGATCGAGCAGTCGGTGGCGCAGTCACGTGACCGCGTGATCTTCTCAATCGGCTTCGGCCGCACGCCGCACGGCCGCGTGCTGAGCGAGTTTGGTTCGCTCGGTCGGGCCGGTGGCGATCGTCTTCTTGCTGTCGCGATGACCCGTGCGCGGCGCTACGTGCGAATCGTCAGCTGCATCCGCCCCAGTGACCTCGACGACGACCGGCTCTCGCACGGGGCGCGTGCGCTCGCCGACCTTTTCGCCGATATTGAGGCGCGTCGCACGGCCGTTGAGTTGCCCGACGACAGCGACCCCATGCTGATCGACTTGGCGCGTCGCCTCGAGGCGCGCGGCATGACCGTAGCGCTCGGGCACCGCGGCAAGCTGCCGCTCGTGGCGAGCCGCGGCGGCTACTGCGTCGCCGTAGAAACGGATGCTGCGCTCGGCCACCTCAGCCTGCGCGAGTCGCTGCGCCTGCGCCCCGACCTGCTGCGCCGCCTCGGCTGGCACTACGCTCGCGTGCACGTGTTCGAGTTGTTCAGTGACCCCGAGGCGGTGGCCGATCGCATCCACGCCCTCGCAGGCGGAACACCGGGTGCAGCCGACCACCCCACCGACGAACTCGCGATCACACGCTAAAGCGCAGTCACGCCCCGCGTACCCTGGTCTCATGACAGACACGGATGCGGGGCCAGCCCCGAGGGGCCGCGGCCGCGGCGCGCGCCGAGCCACGACGCCGCCTCCGCCCGGGTCGGATCCGGCCCCGAGTTCCGAGCCGACTCGCCACCGTCTCGACGAAAACGACGACCGTCTCACGGCCGACAAGCCACCGCACTACTGATGCCGGGCGAGACTGATCTGCGGGTGCTCATACGCACGATGCGGCCCGAGCCGGTCGACGGCCACTGGTTTTTCGCGACCGTCGAACCCGGCACTCCAGTTGATGCTGCGGCCACCGTGCGTGAGTCAGAAGGGCTCTCGGTTGTGGTGAGCAGTGCTGAGGCTGAGCGACTCGGTCTCAATCAATCACACCCGTATCGGTGGATCACCCTGAGGGTTCATTCGTCTCTTGAAGCAGTCGGGTTGACCGCAGTGGTGAGTGCAGCGCTGACATCCCAGGGCATCAGCTGCAACGTGATCGCCGGGGCCTTTCACGATCACGTGCTGGTGCCCGCGGCCCGGCTCGATGACGCACTGTCGACCTTGACGCACCTCAGCGAAACGGGCGGGGTCGCTGAGGTCTAAGAAGCGGCTTCGCGCTTCGCCAGCAAGTCGCGAATCTCGGCGAGCAACTCGAGTTCGGTCGGCGGTGCCGTCTCGTCGACAGGCGGCTCGCCGGCGAGCCGGCGCTCCTCAGCCCTGCGCTTGAGGTGGTTAACCGGCGCGACGAGCGCAAAGTAGACGACCGATGCGACGATGACGAAGTTCAGCAGCGCGCCGATTATCGCGCCGAAGTACAGCACCGCTTCGCCACCCGACACGGTGGGGATCACCACCGGCAGCGCTTCAGAGAGCGTCGCAGCGTTGAACAGCGCCCCAATCGCGGGGTTGATCAGCGCCGTGACGATTGAGTTCACGACCGCAGTGAACGCGGCCCCGATGACGACGGCGACGGCGAGGTCAAGCACGTTGCCCCGCAGGATAAATTCGCGAAAGCCCATGAGCATGCGTCGATGCTACTGGCTGGCTGCGGCTAGCTGGCGGCGGGAGCGGCGGCTGGAGCCGCCGCGGGCGTGCTCGCCGGTGTCTTGGTCCCGCCCGAGTCGCTCTTGGACCCGCCCGAGTCGCTCTTGGACCCGCCCGAGTCGCTCTTGGACCCGCCCGACTCGCCCTTCGCTGGCGCGGCCCGGCTGTCGGTGCGGTAGAAGCCCGAGCCGTTGAAGGTCACGCCGACGGCCGAGAACACCTTGCGCAGCCGGCCCTGGCATGTCGGGCACTCGGTGAGTGAGTCGTCGGTGAAGGCCTGCTGAATATCGAACGCAGTCGAGCATTCCGTGCAGCGGTACGAGTACATGGGCATGAAAAGACCTCCACCCTCCAGGATACGGCGGCCCGAGCATCCCCCCGCACCGCTCGGTCAGGCAGAGAAGCGAGTGATGCCGGCGGGGGTCACGGCGCCGTCGACCGGTTGATCGTGGGCTTCGCGTGGCAGCTCATCGACCACTTCGTGCTCGAAGACGACCGCGAAGACAGGCGGGCGACGGTCCATCGAGCCGAGGGTCTTGTCAAAGTAGCCGCGCCCCCACCCCATCCGCATACCGCTGCGATCGACGGCCGCGGCGGGCACGAGGATGAGCCCGACGTCGTTGATGGCGATCGGCCCGAGCAGCTCGGTGGCGGGCACCGGCATGCCGATCGTGTCGAGACCTTCGAGCGCCTCATCGCCCTCAGGGTCGAATGGCGCCCAATCGAGTAGGCCGTCATCGCGCGACACGGGCAGCAGCACCTGGATTCCTTGCTCGCTCGCCCAGGCCAGAAACGGTCGAGTCTCGGGCTCGTCGCGCGTGGCGAGAT
Organism: Actinomycetales bacterium; assembly: GCA_038249035.1. Taxonomy (GTDB): domain Bacteria; phylum Actinomycetota; class Actinomycetes; order Actinomycetales; family Microbacteriaceae; genus Microcella. The sequence goes on along the minus strand of JBBRWT010000054.1, from coordinate 4,501 downwards.
AGCACGACAGGGCGCGCGGCCCCAGTGCCGAGGTGAGCGCGATGAGCTGCGCCGTCAGCGCAACGGTTGCGAGCTCGCGCTCGTTCTGAGTGCGGATGCGGCGACGCTCTCGCAGCTCGGCGCGCAGGGCTCGTTTGGCGGAGATCGCGTCGGCGACGTGCTCAGGGGGCATAGCGCCCATGGTACGGCCGCCCCGATACGCTGTGGCCATGACCTCGCGAATCAGCAAGGCCGTGATCCCCGCCGCGGGACTCGGTACCCGGTTTCTTCCGGCGACCAAAGCCATGCCGAAAGAGATGCTGCCGGTGGTCGACAAGCCCGCCATCCAATACGTGGTCGAAGAGGCAGTCGCCTCGGGCCTCACCGATGTGCTCATGATCACGGGGCGCAACAAGTCGGCGCTCGAGAACCACTTCGACCGGGTGGGCGAGCTCGAGGCGACGCTCGAGGCTAAGGGCGACACAGAGAAGCTGGCCAAGGTCGAGTACTCCACCGACTTAGCCGACGTGCACTACGTGCGGCAAGGCGACCCGCTCGGGCTCGGCCACGCGGTGCTTCGCGCACACATGCACGTTGGCCGTCAGCCGTTCGCGGTGCTGCTTGGCGATGACATTATCGACCCTCGTGATCCTCTGTTGGGCCGCATGATTGACGTGCACGAGGGCCGCAACACCAGCGTCATCGCGCTGCTCGAAGTCGACGCCGCGCACGCTCACCTCTACGGCATTGCGACGGTCGAGCCGACAGACGAGCCCGATGTGGTGCGCGTGACCGACCTGGTTGAGAAGCCCGCTCCGGGCACGGCGCCGTCGAACCTTGCCGTCATCGGTCGTTACGTGTTGCGCCCCGAGATCTTCGACATTCTCGAGCACACGGCCCCCGGTAAAGGCGGCGAGATTCAACTGACGGATGCCCTGCTCGAGCTCGCTCACCAGCCCGAGAATGGCGGGGTCTACGGGGTGGTGTTCCGCGGCCGCCGCTATGACACGGGCGACCGACTCGACTACATTAAGGCGATCGTGCAACTGGCCGTTGAGCGTGACGACCTCGGCCCCGAGTTGCGCCCGTGGCTGCGCGACTTCGCCGCCCGCATGGACTGAGCCGTGGCGTCGATGATTCCGACCCTGCGCGATGGGCTCACGGTGTTGCGCCCCATTCGCGTGCGCGACGCTCGCGCGCTCGAAGGCGAGTTGATTGACAGCCGCACGTGGCTGCGGCCGTGGGAGGCGACGAGCCCCTCGGCGCCCATGAATTGGGATACGCGGGGGAGCATCCGCAATCTATTGGTCGCGGCGCGCGCCGGAACCGGACTGCCGTTCATCATCGAGACCGAAGGTCGACTCGCCGGGCAACTCAACGTGAGTGGCATCACCTACGGCTCGCTCGCCTCGGCCACGATCGGCTACTGGGTGGGGGCGGGCTTCGCCGGGCGTGGGCTGACGCCCACCGCCGTGGCACTCGCGACCGACCATGTGTTCTTCACTGTCGGACTGCACCGGATGGAGATCTGCATTCGTCCCGAAAACGGGCCGAGCTTGCGCGTGGTCGAGAAGCTCGGGTTTCGCTACGAGGGGCTTCGGCGACGGTACATCCACATCAACGGTGACTGGCGCGACCACTTCTGTTTCGCGCTGACGGTCGAAGAGGTGCCGCAGGGCGTGCTGCAACGCTGGAAGGCGGGGCGCGTGCCCCCGGGCGCGGCGAGCATCCCTGAAACGGATGCGATCGCCGCACGCCGGGGGATCAGCCTGCCGCCTGCTCGTTAGAGCGCCACGAACGGAATCGTGACGGTGAGGGCGAGCCCGCCGATAAAGATGGCGCTACTGATGCCGATGAGCGCGTACTGCGACCGGCGGTTCTTGAGCACGGCGCCGACACCGAGTAAGAACAGCGAGACGGCGAAGAGCACAGTATTGAGCGTGAGTCGGTCGCCGAAGGTATTCGCATCATCGCCCGCCGACGTTGCGGTGGCCGCGTCGTCGTTGAGTTCGCTCCACCCCCCGAAGAGGGCCGCGAGATAGTCGTCGTCGTTTTGCGGCGGTGTGTAGAACTCCGGGTCTGCTGAGTTCTCTTCGTCAGCCCACGCGATGGCTGACGCCAGTTCGTTAGAGACCGCGACGAAGCTCAACAGCTCGTGTTTGTCAGTCGCGAGCTGTGCGAGCGTCGGGTCAGACGACTGCATCTCGACCTCGAGTTCGAGAAGACGGGCGATCGTCGACGAGTCCTGCACATACTGCTGGTTGCCCTCGAGGTAGGCAGACTCCGCTTCAGAGGTGAGTCGTGTCGACTGCGCGTAGAACGAATCCATCTTCGAGCCGTAGAGCGCCGCTTGGAACGACGCGTAGGCCGTCACCACAGAGACGACGCCCAGCAAGATGACAATGAGTAACTCGGTATTGCCAAAGTACGACGACAGACGGCGAGGTTCGGCGGAGGCAGGAGTCGATGACATGGGTGTCCTTATATGACTGGGGGAGGGGGGGAGGGGTGCGGACGGGCGGGAACTCGACGGGAATGAAGACACTCCGCCGACCTCCGGCACGCACTGGCTCATGAATCATACGGTTGCGCACATGGAGACCACGGGCGGGGGTACGGCGATCCTCATTGTGATTGCCGCGAGCCTGTGGATGCTCTATCTCGTGCCGATGTGGCGTCGTCGCCGCGAATACTTGGCCACCGAGCGTAACGCGATTCGCCTGCAGCAGACGCTGCGCATCATGGCTCATGCGGCCGAGGTTCCCGAGTCGGTGCGCGCCGAGCTGACGGCTCGCGACGTGGCCGCGCAACAACGCTCGCTCGCCGCGCGTCAGCGTGAGCTGGCTGCTATAGAACGTGCTCGAGACGCTGCCGCGCAGCGGTCCCTGCGCGCGCGACTCACCGAGTCGGCCCCGGGCCTCATGGCCGAAATGGATGCTGCACGCCTCGGTCAGCGTCGGCTGCGACGCTCGCGTGCCGTCACCTCGCTCACCACCCTGCTCGCGCTCATCGGCATCGGTGTGGCCGTGGCGCTCTCGGCGTGGGCGTGGGTCGGCTTCGCCGCCTTCGTGGCGATCAGTGGCGCGATGCTACTGACCGGACTCGCCCGCGCTCAGCGCCGTCGCACGGCCCCCGTCGCCGGGGTGGCCGCGCGCGAGTTCGTCGACGTGGCGCCGCCGGTGCGCCGCGCGGCACCGGTCGCGCGCCGCGAGTGGACCCCCGTGCCCCTACCCAAGCCGAGCTACCTCAGCGCCCCTCTGGTGCCGGCTGGCGCGGCGGCTCCGGCTCTCGATCATGCTGCAGCGCTGGCTTCGGCTGCTGCTGAAGCTGAGCGGGCACAGCGGGCTGCGGCCGCTGCATCCTTCGCGCTCGCCCCGGTCGGCGGCGTGGTTGGCGCGCCTTCCACAACTTCGGAAGGCGAGTCGGGCGGTCGCGCCCGGCCGGCCGCGGCCTCGGCGAGCCGGTTTGCCGCAATGGGCCTGGTCGAGGGCCTGCCGACGCGCAGCCCCGACCTCGACGAAGTACTGCAGCGTCGCCGCGCTGCGAGCTGACTACTCAGGGAACCTAGCTCGGGACTTTTGGCCCTGATACCCCAAGGGGTATCAGGCGTAGCCTGGGCGCGCCGGCCGAGAGGTCGGGGAATCGAGGCATCACCATGGCCACCGTCGTCGTACTGGGGGCCGGAGTTTCCGGCCACACCGCAGCGCTCACCCTGCGCCGCAAACTTGGTCGTGATCACCGAGTGATAGTCGTCTCGCCCAACTCGAAGTGGAACTGGATTCCGTCGAACATCTGGGTTGGCGTGAACCGCATGCCCAGCCGTCGAGTCGTCTTTCCGCTCGCGCCCGTCTACAAGCGCAAGGGTGTCGACTTTCGACAGGCGAAGGCCGTCGCGCTCCGCCCGGAAGGAGACGTGCTTGACGGGCGAGGTGCTGTCGACATTGTCTACACCGAGAAGGGCCGCGAGGGCGAGCAGGAGCGCGTGCGCTACGACTACCTCATCAACGCGACGGGGCCGCAACTGAACTTCGCAGCGACCCCGGGGCTCGGCCCTGACGACGGCCACACCGTCTCGGTGTGCACGCCGGCGCACGCCGAGCACGCGGCTCACGAGCTCGCCCACGTGATCGAGCGACTCAAGAAGGGCCAGCGGCAGACGCTCGTCGTCGGTGTCGGGCACGGCACCTGCACGTGCGAAGGCGCCGCCTTCGAATACGCCTTTAACGTCGAACACGAGCTTCGTCGCGCCGGAGTGCGCGACCTTGCCGAAGTGGTTTACCTCACCAATGAGGTCGAGCTCGGCGACTTCGGCGTCGGCGGCATGGTCTTTGATCGTGGTGGAGAACGAGTTACCAGCGAACAGTGGATGCTCTCGCTTTTCCGTGAGCGCGGCGTCAAAGCCATCACTGAGGCGGCCGTCGACTCGATCGAACCGGGCGTCATTCGGTACCGCCAGCTCGACGGCGAACTGGCCGAGCTACCGTTCGACTTCGCGATGCTGCTGCCGCCGTTTCGGGGCGTG
>JBBRWT010000053.1:0-12680 GCA_038249035.1 Actinomycetales bacterium | reverse complement strand
GCGCCGCTGACGGCGTTGAACTCGCTGCGCCGCACCCAGATTCGCGCGGCGCATGAGGCGCTCGACAGCTTCGGTGCGCACTTGCCCACACTGATGGTGGGCGACTTCAACTACCCGCTGTTCAAAGATCACCTGTCGACGAGCGTGCACGAGACGGGTCACGAAGTGACGCTGAGCGATGCGCGCACCTACACGCGCTACAAGTTCTTTCGCGGCCACTTCGACTTCGCGACGTCAATCGGTTTGTCGATCACCCGGGTGACGACTCTGCCGCAAGGGCAGTCTGACCACTTACCGATTTTCGTCACGGCCGACTATGCGACAGCGAACAGCATCGACTAGCCCGCAGCCGGCGAAACACGGCGGTAATGCGGGCTCGGTAGGCTGAGCCCATGAGCAGGATCGCTGTTGTTCCTGGGTCGTTCGACCCCGTCACCCTTGGCCACCTCGACGTTATCGAGCGCGCGTCGGGCATTTTCGACGAGGTGCATGTCGTCGTCGTGCACAACCCGGCCAAGCTGGCGATGCTGCCGATCGCGCAGCGGGTGACGCTGATCGAGCAGGCTGTGGCCGACCGCGCACTGCCGTCGAGCATCTTGGTCACCAGCTGGAGCGTGGGCCTGCTTGTCGACTATTGCACCGACGTAGGCGCGAGTGTGCTCGTCAAGGGCGTGCGCAGTCAGCTTGACGTGGCCTATGAGACGCCGATGGCAATCGTCAATCGCAATCTTGCTGGGGTCGAGACGATCTTCATGCTGCCTGACCCCGCCCACGCGCATGTTTCGAGCTCGCTTGTGCGCCAGGTCTCGTCGCTCGGGGGCGATGTGGCCCCCTATGTGCCGCGCGCGGTCGCCGACTATCTGCACAGCCAACTCGCTGATTAGCGGCGGATGCCCGGCCTCCGCCGTGCACCAGACCACTCGCTAGGCTGACCGGCATGGGTGCATGGGGTTCAGGGCCGTTTGAGAACGACGACGCGCTGGAGGCGGTCGACGCGCTGGTCGATGGCAGCTTCGCGCTCGACGACCTGCGTGATGCGCTCGCCGCTGCCTACCTCGAGGTGCCCGAGGGCTCGGTCGCCGTGGCGCTCGTTGAGGTGGCGCTCTCTACGCTCGGCCGCATCGACCCGCCCGCCGAGCTCGACGAAGTCGATATCCACCTACTCGCCAGTCAGTTCGACGACCACGCTTATGAGTTGATCGTGCGTGCCGCCGAGCACGCCGTGCGCCCCGATGGTTCCGAGCTCTACGAGGTGTGGAGCGAGGCCGGAGGTGACGAGCTGACGGAGTGGCGCACAGCGGCCCTGGCCTCGTTGGATGCACTGCGCTCGGCGATCGCCGAGTGACTGCCTGCCCACCAGCTTGTCAATTGCGCACCGATGCGCACAGCGAGCGTTGAATCGTGAATGGCAGGATGCCCCTATGACGCTTCCTCTTACTCTGGGCTACAAGGCCTCTGCCGAGCAGTTTGACCCCCGCGAGCTCGTCGAGATCGCTGTGGCGGCCGAGGCGCACGGCATGCAAAGCGTGGCTGTGAGCGACCATTTTCAACCGTGGCGGCATACCGGCGGGCACGCGCCGTTCTCGCTAACGTGGATGGCCGCGGTCGGAGAGCGTACGTCGAACATTCGCATTGGTACGTCGGTCATGACGCCGACGTTCCGCTACAACCCGGCAGTGCTTGCTCAGGCGTTCGCCAGCATGGGCGTGATGTACCCCAACCGCGTGTTTCTTGGCGTTGGTACAGGAGAGGCGCTGAACGAGGTAGCCACGGGCTTCCGCGGCGCGGGCGAGCAAGACTGGCCCGAGTTCAAAGAGCGGTTCGCTCGACTGCGCGAGAGCGTCGACCTCATGCGACAGTTGTGGACGGAAGACCGCGTCAACTTTCGCGGCGAGTACTACTCGACCCACGATGCCTCGATCTACGACCGGCCTGAGACGCCCATCCCCATTTACATCGCTGCCGGCGGGCCGTTCGTGGCGCGCTACGCGGGCCGCGCCGGCGATGGCTTCATCTGCACCTCGGGCAAAGGGGTCGAGCTCTACACCGACGAGCTGATCCCTGCAGTGAAAGAGGGCGCCGAGAAGGTTGGCCGCGAGTTCGAACAGATCGATCGCATGATCGAGATCAAGCTCTCGTACGACACTGACCTCGACACCGCGCTCGACAACACCCGGTTCTGGTCTCCGCTGTCGCTCAGCAAAGAACAGAAGCACGACATCACTGACCCGATGGAGATGGAGAAGGCGGCGGATGCCCTGCCCATCGAGCAGATCGCCAAGCGCTGGATCGTCGGCAACGACCCGGATGCCGTGGTTGCCGAGATCGCAAAGTACGTCGGCTACGGCATGAACCACCTTGTCTTCCACGCGCCCGGTCACGATCAGCGCCGATTCCTTGAGCTGTTTGAGCGTGACCTTGCCCCCCGATTGCGGGCGCTGGCGTAACTCAGTCATAACGTGGGCATAGGCCGACTGGTACGCTAGAAGACGGTCTCGGCCCACACGACGGTTGCCGAAACCTGACCAGGGGATCAAAAGCTCATGTCGAAGCACCGCCACCGCACTACTCGTCCGGTCTTCCACCGGCACATATGGTCGACGTCACGCACGGTGTTCATCTCCCTCGTGGCGGGTCTCACGGTGATGGCGATGCTGGGTTTTTCAACGCCTACTCAGGCTGATATCGTCGCCGCGTACGTCGACCAAAACGCGCAGTCTCTGACCGCCCTGGCATCGCCGGAGATCGTGCCGGCCGTCGAGCGCCCCGGTTTCGATGCGACCCCGGGCTACGAGACCTTCATCGCGGGCGGCACGAATTACGACTGGGCCAAGCTCGTGCTTCTCATGGGCGCTTTTCCGATCACCGACGGCAACGTCATCGTCGTCACACGCTGGATGCGGCAAGAGAACTATGTCGACAGCTGGTACAACCGCAACAACCCCCTCAACAACGGTTGGGGCTCGGGCGGAGGCGGTGGCACCGGAACGTACGTCAATCTGGTGGATGCCGCGGCAAACGCCGCAGAAGCACTCAACACCCTCGGTCGCTACAGCGAGATTGTCGCCACGCTGCAGGCGTCGGCCCCCACCGATCAGGTTGAGCGAGCGATTTGGTTCTCGGGCTGGGCGACGGGCATGTACAACAACGGCCAACACTGGTCCTACGTTGATGTGCCCGTGGTGACGGCGCCGCCGAGCGCCTGGGGTCGCTAGCTCAGGTCGCTAGCTCTGATCGCTAGCTCAGGTCGCTAGCTCCCAGGCGCCCAACTTCTCCCGACTTCTCCCGACTCCGCCTCACACCGGAGTGATCAGCGGGGGGAGAACATCAGGAGCGCAGTGCGATGCATTGCGCGTTCTCGCTGCTCGGTCTTTCGTGCCGTGATCGATCGTCGCGCCTGGTGTTCTCGGTGGTCGAGCATCCGGGGGCGTCGACTCCACACGACGAGCGCCACGCCGACACGCAGGGCGACGCGATCGATGAGGCCGACTCGGTTTGCGTCTCGAGGTGCGAGCACGATCGACGGACTTGGAGGGTGTTGCTGTTCGGTGCGACCTGGTGGGGTCGAGACGGTGTTCATGGGGAGGTCTTCCTCACTGCTGGTTGGCCGTGATGGGTCGATGCGGAGTCGCGTCGACCTGCCGGTCGGTCAGAGTTCGCCGCTCATGGCGGCTTATAGGGATGCGAGTACGGAGCACAGTCGTGCAGCCGGTCGCCGTGGCGGATCAGCCGAGAGCGCGCTCGATGCGCACAAGCCGATCAAGCTTCGAGAGCGTCGCCACCGAGTGAACAGGCGGCGTCAGTGAAACTGCAGCCTGATCAGGCGGTGAGGTCGCCGACGAAGCCGGCAGTGGTGGGAATCATTCCCTGGGTGAAGTGAAAAAACACGGTCGGTCTCCTTTCGTCGTAGTGCAGCGGGTCGAACATAGTGCGACGTGTACTCCTCGTGCAAGCGAGAATCTCGGGCGTGTCGCATCTGTCATCGTTTCGTTACAGTGTGCTGATGACTGAGGCATCGTCTCCGACCGTTGACACTCGCCGCCCAGGCGGGGTGACCTTTATCGGCGCCCTCGCCTACGTCGGCGGCATCATCGACATCGTTGGGGGCTCGATGTTGCTCGTGCTCGTGACGAGCGCTGCCCTCGTGTCGAGCCCGGTACCCGGGGGACTGGTCACGGCGATCACGGTCATCATCACGGGCGTCGTCGTGGTGGCGGTGGCGAGTGGCTTGATTCGGGGCAGTAATTTCGCGCGCATCGTCTTCACGGTCGTGCGAGGAATCTCGATCATCATGCAAGCGATCGCTCTGAGCGCCGGAGGCATCGCTCTCTTCGCTGGCGTCGTCAGCTTGCTGATCTCGGCCATCGTGCTGGGTTGGTTGTGGACGCCGCGGGCGAACGCCTACTTCACACCGGGAAGCCTCACGCGCTGACGGGCTTAGGCGAACGCGATCATGTAGTTCGCTCGCGCCGCACTGCGGGGCGGCATGCGCCCGTCTCGCAGGCGTGCCAAGCCATCGATCACCAGGTCGACCATGAGCGCATACTCTTCGCCATGGTCGTGGTGCTCGCGAATGGTCACGCTGATGCTCGGAAACTCGTCGGCGAGACGCCCGTCGCACAGCTCTTGAACCCGATCGCCCAGCGCTTGCGCCGTCGGGCGGCGAGCTTCTTGCGCGCTGAACCCCGTGATGGTGCCGTCGACAATGTGCAGCCCATGGTGGGCGAGTTGCGGCGTGAACCCCGCCTCGAACAGCGCCGCCGTGATGGCTTCGGCGTAGCGAAGTCGGCCGTCGCCGACCTGCGGCCGAGCGGCGACCAGTTCGACGGCCCACGGGTGGTCGAGAAGTGTGTCGTGGGCGCGATGCATGATCTCGGCAAGTCGTGCGCGCCAATCGACAGCCGACGGCGACTTGGTCTGCGTCGGTGTTTCGGTGACCCACTGCAGCACGATGGCATCGACCATGGCGTCGAGCAGGGCTTCTTTGCCACGCACGTGGCGGTACAGCGACATCGCCTCCACCCCCAGCTCAGTGCCGAGACGTCGCATGCTCAGGGCCTCGAGGCCGTGTGCGTCGGCGAGGGCGAGCGCGGCCTGCAGCACGCGGTCGCGACTGAGGGCATCCCGTGGTGTCGTCATTGTTTCTCCTTGACAAGCGGTGGTCGTTCGCGTTAGTTTACGGCGTAAGCTTACACTGTAAGCACCATTCCACTAGAACGGCAAGGGATTCGCATGAAGTCGATCATCGCCACCACATACGGCGGCCCGGAGATACTGCGAGTGGTGGATGCCCCCGCTCCCGTCGCCGGCGCCGGCCAGGTGCTCGTGCGCGTCGCCGCAAGCTCGGTCAACCCGGTCGACTGGCACGAGCTACGCGGCACGCCCTATCTGGTGCGGATCAGCCGGGGCCTGCGCGCCCCCAAGCCGAGCGACCACGCCATGGGGTCTGATGTCGCCGGCACCGTCGAGGCCATCGGGCCGGAGGTCACGAACTTTGCCGTTGGTGACGAGGTATTCGGCTTCGGAATGGGGGCATGGAGTGAACTCATGGTGGTCCGCGAGGCGGGCCTCGTGCGCAAGCCGGCCGGCCTGTCGATGCTCGACGCGGGGGGTGTCGGCATCGCGGCCATCACCGCACTGCAAGGGCTGAGGAAGGGCGGCCTCACCGCGCCACTGACGTGGGGCCCTGGTGAGGTCGAGCCCATGCGGCCGCGCGTGCTCATCATCGGCGCCTCGGGCGGGGTTGGCACCTTCGCGGTGCAGTTCGCGAAACTTCTCGGCGCGCACGTCACGGCAGTGACGAGCACCCGCAATCTCGAACTCGTCGTCCGCATCGGCGCTGACGACGTCATCGACTACACGACCACCGACGTCGCGCTCGAGTTGCCCCGCTACGACCTGGTGTTCGAGCTCGCCGGCAATCGACCGTTAGGCGAACTCGCGCGTTTGCTCACCCCGACAGGGTCCTACGTCGCCTGCAGCGCTCCGCAGGGGCAGTGGATCGGTCCACTGACGGCCGTAGCGAAACTGGCGATCGTGTCGGCGTTCTCGCGCCGCAGCTACGCTTCGTTTCTCGCGAAGCGCAACACCGACGACCTGCAGCGCCTTGCCGAATGGCTCGGCACAGGAGCAGTGCGCGTCGTGGTCGACGAGGTGTTCCCGTTCGGCCGCATTGCCGAGGCGGTTGCGCTCAGTGAGGGCGGGCACGCCCGTGGAAAGGTGCTGGTCACGCCTTGAGCGCGCAACGCCTCCGGTCGTTAGGCTCGCGGCATGGGAGTGACTATCGCCGTCATCGGCCTGGGCTTCGGGCGAGATTTCATCCCGCTGTATCTGAGTCACCCCGACGTTGATCGCGTCGTGGTCGTCGACTCCGATCGGTCTCGCAGGGCCGAGGTCGCTGCCGAGTTTGCTCTGGAGCCAGGGTTCGATGATCTCGCCACCGCGCTCACCGACCAGTCGATTGACGCGGTGCACATCCTGACCCCAGTGGCGACCCACACAGACTTCACTATCGCTGCACTGGATGCGGGCAAGCACGTCGCCTGTGCTGTTCCTATGGCGACGACACTCGAAGATCTGGCACGGATCATCCACGCGCAGCAGCGCAGCGGACGTGGATACATGATGATGGAAACCGCCGTCTACGGTCGTGAGTGCCGGGCCGTCACTGAGCTCGTGGCGTCCGGCGATTTTGGGCCTCTCACCCTGTACCGCGGGTTCCACATTCAGAACCTCGACGGGTACGCCCGGTATTGGCAGGGCTACCCGCCGATGCATTACGCGACGCACGCGCTCTCGCCCATTCTCGCGATGCTCGACACCACGGTCGTCGACGTGCGGTGCCTTGGTGCCGGGCGGCTTACCGACGGCCGGCGCGCAGGCGGGTTCGACAATCCGTTTCCGAGCGAAGTGGCACTCTTTCGCCTCAACGGCACTGACACCATCGCCGAGGTGACGATGGCGTTCTTCCAGACCGCGCATCCCTACGCAGAGGGCTTCTCGCTGTACGGCGAGAACCTCGGCTTCCAGTGGTCAGGTGACGACAACATTGACGGGGTTCTATTTCGCATGACGCCCCCACCCCCGGGCGACCGCGGCAACCGCGTCTCAACCGAACACGTGCCTGCTGCCGACATAGGTGATCTCCTTCCAGCGTCGCTGGCTCGGTTCACCGAGCACGCCGACTTTTATGTCGAGGGGATGCCCGCGCCTGTTCGAGTCGGTGCGAGCCACGGCGGCTCCCACCCGTTTCTCGTGCACGAGTTCATCTCGAGCATCGTTGAGGGTCGGCCCCCGCGCATCGACGCGCGCACAGCGGCCGCCTGGACGGCGCCCGGAATCGTCGCTCATGAGTCGGCGCTCGCGGGCGGCACCGAGCTTGCCGTGCCTGCCGTGCTCGCCCTGCCTGACGGCAGTAGCGTGACTCTATGACTCAGCCCGTTGCCGTGCCCACCATCAGTCTTGACCGTGATCCTGCGCTGGTGGGCCGTGAGATCGACGAGACGCTGCGTTCCGTGGGGTTCTTCCAGGTTGTCGACTACGGGGTTGACCAGCTACGAGCTGACGCCGCGTGGAACGCCGCACGCGAGTTTTTCGACCTTCCGCTCGCCGACAAGATCGCCGTTGAGCGCCCCGAGGGAGGGCTGTACGGCTACTTTCCGATGCTCAGTGAATCGTTGAGCTCGTCACTCGGCGGTCGGTTTCCGGGTGACCTCAAAGAATCGTTCAACATGGGGCCGGGCATCCCCCTCGATAACACGCCCGTCGACGAGACCGAGGCCGCGATCTTTACAGCCAACGTCTGGCCCGACGCTTTCCCGGCGCTTCAGGAGGCTTGGCAGGCGCACTACGCCGACATGAGTGCGCTCGCGAATCGGCTGATGGGCATGTTCGCGCTGGGGCTTGATTTGCCCGCCGACTACTTTGCGCGGTACATCGACCGTGCGCCGAGCGCGCTGCGGGCGATCAACTACCCGCAGCAGACCGAGAAACCCGAGTTTGGCCAGCTGCGAGCAGGAGCCCATACCGACTACGGAACGCTGACGATTCTGCGCCAAGAGGCTGGTCGCGCTGGCCTTGAAGTGCACGACGAGGTCGCTCAAGCGTGGGCGCCCATTCCTCCGACCGAGGGCGCGCTCGTCATCAACATTGGCGACCTCATGGCCCGGTGGACGAACGATCGATGGATGTCGACGCTGCACCGCGTCGTGAATCCGGATGCTGATTCAGGGCCAGACGCGGCGGGCAGTCAACGCCGTCAGAGCATGCCCTTCTTCCACAACGCGAACTACTCCGCGGTAGTGGAGTGCTTGCCCTCCTGCGTCGCAGTCGGCGAGGCGCCTCGGTATGAGTCGGTTATCGCTGGCCCGCATCTTGCGTCGAAAGCGTCGAAAGCAACGAAGAGCGTGGCTCAGTAGCGAGCTCCGGCTGCGCCGCCACGATCGTCTCTTTGCGCAGTGCGGTGCCGCCGATGATCAGGGCGCAGGCGATAATCACGAGGTTCTTGATGATGTACTGCCCCTCGAGAGTGAGCCCGAAAGGAAACACCGTGAAACACACGGCGGGCAGCAGTACAAGCGGCAGGAAGGTCGCGGGCATCTGCCCAGCGAGTAGCACAAGAGCCAAGCGCGTGAGCGGGGGGAACAGGAAAGCCACCCCGATCGCCACTTCCCACAGCCCGATCAGCGGAATGATGATCTCGGGCGTCAGCCAGTAAATCGTCGCGGCAACCAGGTCGTACGCGGGGCTGAGGGTTCCAATCATCTTTAGTGCGCCGAACCAGATGAAGACGATGCCGATCGCGAGGCGGGCAAACTTGATGCCGAAGCTGTCCATGGCCCACACGACCAAGCGGTCGAAGGTGTTAAGTGCCGTGCGAATCATGTTCGAGCTCCTCTGTCGTGCGGGGTGTGATGCGAGTGGGGTGTGGTGACCGCACAACAGTGGACGCGAGAAGAAGCTAGGTCGGCGACCTGAACAAGTGGCTGAAAAAGGTCGTACCCGGGGTGATTGTGCAGTGAACCCCCATCACTCCCTCAGAATGGGGTGATGACCACCGCCACGATCGGGTACGCCGCAGCGCTCGAGCAGTTCGAGCCGCGCGAAGCCGTGCGGTTGGCGACACTCGCCGAGCAGCACGGCTTCAGCGGCACCGCCGCGGGAGATTCCGCTCAACCGTTCACGCCGCGGCAAGGCGAGGCTTCGTTCGTCTGGAACGTCATGTCGGCGCTCGGAGCCTCGACGACCGGTGAGTTGGGAGTCGGAGCGCTCGCACCCACCTTCCGGTGGCATCCCGCGCTGGTGGCCCAAGCATCCGCGACATTCGCGAGCCTGTACCCCGGGCGGCACTGGTTGGCGCTCGGCAGCGGTGAGGCGATCAGTGAGCACATCGTGGGCCAGTACTGGCCCGAGCCGGCCGAACGCATCAACCGCCTATTCGAGGCCGTCACGATCATCAAGAAACTCTTCACCTCGGGCCTCAGCGGGCGCGACGTCAAGCACGAGGGCCGCTGGTACCAGCTTGAGTCGACCCGCCTGTGGACGAGCCCCGAGACACCGCCGCCTCTGCTCATCGCGACGGCCGGGCCCGTGACGGCCAGCCGCGCCGGGCAGGTCGCTGACGGTCTGCTGATCGATGCGGTGCCATACGACAAGCTCGGGATGCTGCTGCAGCGCTTCTCGGAGGGCGCCCGTGAGTCGGGCCGGCCGCGGGGGGTAGCCCAGCATGCCCTGAAACTGCACCTCTCGTGGGCGCCGACCGACGCCGAGGCCATGGCAAACGCGCTCGCCGAGTGGCCGCAAGCCGGCATGCGATTCGCGAAGAGCGACATTCGCTCGCCGTACGACCTTGAGCAGATCGCGACGCTCGTGCGCGCTGACGACTTTGACGAGCGGATGCTCATCTCGAGCGACCCCGACGCGCACCGTGCGAACATCCAGCGGTACCTCGATCTGGGCATCACGCGCATTCACCTGCACAACGTCGGTCGCAACCAGGATGCGTTCCTCGAGGTCTTCGGGCGCGACGTGCTGCCCCGTCTCACCCGCTGATCCGCAGATGGACGAGTGGGCACAGGGGCAGAATGGGCGCGTGAACGAATTGCGCGTGTGGGGCATCCCGGGCCTGCCTGAGATTGCCCCCGGCGACCACTTGCCGCGCCTCATTGCCGACGCCGCGCGCCGGGCAGGCGTCGAGCCCGGCGACATTCTCGCCGTCACGAGCAAGATCGTCAGCAAAGCAGAGGGGCGCATCGTGCAGGCGGCCGATCGTGAGCAAGCGATCACCGACGAGACCGTCCGCGTTGTCGCCACGCGGGCGCGAGCTGAGGGGGGCACGACCCGCATCGTCGAGAATCACCTCGGGCTGATCATGGCAGCGGCCGGCGTCGACGCGAGCAACACCGCCGACGGCACCGTGTTGCTGCTGCCGGTCGACCCCGACGCGAGTGCCGCCGCGATTCGCGCTGCTGTTGAGGCCTGCGTCGGCACCCCGATTGGCGTCGTCATCACCGACACCGCTGGTCGCGCGTGGCGCGAAGGGCAGACCGACATCGTGATCGGTTCGAACGGCGTTCGGCTGCTGGATGACCTGCGCGGGTCACGCGACGCCACCGGCAAGCTGCTCGAGGTCACGGCACCTGCCGTCGGTGACGAGATCGCGGCCGCGGCCGACCTGGTCAAGGGCAAGACGAGCGGTATTCCCGTCGCTGTCGTGCGCGGGCTCGCCCGGTTACTGGCCGACGATGCTACCGGAGCCCGCTCTCTCGTGCGCCCGCCCGAGGACGACCTGTTCGGCCTCGGCAGCAAAGAGGCGTTCGACGAGGGGTATCAGGCGGGATTCTCGGCACACTCGCCGGAAGACCGTGGCAGAGTCGAGGGGTGAGCATGACAGTGACGTCTGAGGTCGGGGCGCTGAGCGCCGAGCAGTTTGCCGAACTCGGAGCAGGAATCCGTCGGGCTATGAACAGCGTGATCGACGGCAAGCCCGACGCGGTCGACGCGGCGCTCACGGTGCTTCTCGCCGAAGGGCACTTGCTCATCGAAGATGTGCCCGGCGTCGGTAAGACCATGCTCGCGCGGGCACTCGCCCGATGCATCGATGGCAGGGTCAACCGCATCCAGTTCACGCCCGACCTGCTGCCCGCCGACATCACGGTCGTCAGCGTGTTTCGCCAACAGCTCGGCACGTTCGAATTCACTCCCGGCCCGGTCTTCGCTCACATCGTCATTGGCGACGAGATCAACCGCGCGAGCCCGAAGACCCAGTCGGCACTGCTCGAGTGCATGGAAGAACAGCAGGTCACGGTCGACGGCCGCACGCACCACCTCGAGAGCCCGTTCTTGGTCGTCGCGACGCAGAACCCCATCGAGATGGAGGGCACCTACGCCCTGCCCGAGGCGCAGCGCGACCGGTTCATGGCGCGCATCTCGATCGGGTACCCCGACGCCGAGAGCGAAGCGCTCATGGTGCGCGATCGCGAGCACGGTAGCCCCCTCGAACGCCTTGAACCGGTGGTAGATGTTGCGGGCCTTCGCCGCATGATCGCCACGGTGCGCGAGGTGTACGTGAGCCCCGCGGTCGAGCGCTATGCCGTTGCCATCGTGCAAGCCACGCGCGACGAATCGGCTCTGCGCCTCGGTGCAAGCCCCCGTTCAACGCTGCAACTCGTGCGGGCGAGCCGTGCCCGGGCGGCTCTTGACGGCCGCGACTTCGTTTTGCCCGACGACATCGACGCGCTCGCGACCACGGTGCTCGCGCACCGGATGGTGCTGGTGCCTCGTGCACAGCATCCTGATGGCAGCAGCGTGCGCAGCGTCGATGAGGTCATCGACCGCATCGTGGCTGCCACGCCGGTGCCGGTGCCCACGGCGCGCGCGTAGGCGCCAGGAATGCCCCGGCTCACGGCGCGTGGCATCGCGTTTCTCGTCGTCGCGGTGGGCGTTGTGGTGCTCGCCTACGTCTTCGAGCGGCCCGAGCTGCTGCCCATCGCGGTGATCGCCGCGGCCGCGCCGCTCATCGCGCTCGCCACGGTGGCGAGTTCGCGCCCGCGTGTTCGAGTGGGCCGACAGCTAGAGCCAGTCGTCGCCACCGAGGGTGAGCAGGTGCAAGTGAACGTGACCGTGAGTGGTCGCGCGCGGGCCGCCGAATGGGTCGAGCGCGTGCCGATGGCGCCCGGCTACGCCGGACCGGGTCGATTGCGCGAGATCACCGCGACGCGCCCGGGCACGATCGGTTACCGCTACTGGCCCGCGCGCCGCGGTCTCGTTACCGTCGGACCCCTCATCATCGAAGACCGCGACCCCTTCGCCCTCGCGCTGCGGGTCACCGACACGCGCGCCGTGGTCGCGCAGCTCGTGCTGCCGTTGGTCACGCCGCTGTCGGCCGGGCCGGTTCCCGATCCGTCGACGGAGGCAGGGCCGCGAACGGCCCGCTCGCGTGAGCGTGCCGACGACGATGTGGTGACCCGTGAATATCGCAATGGCGATGCCTTGCGCCGAGTGCACTGGCGCGTGACAGCCCGGCAGGGCGAGCTCATGGTGCGCCAAGACGAACCACAAGCGGGCCCGCACGCGCGCGTGCTCGTCGACTGTCAGGCGATCGGGTACCCCGATGCCCGATTCGTGCGCGAGGCCGGCGCCCGTTCGCAACGCTCCACGTCAAGCGCCACGTTCGAGTGGGT
>JBBRWT010000052.1:0-12687 GCA_038249035.1 Actinomycetales bacterium | reverse complement strand
ATCAAGGATGCCCGCGAATCGCTCGAACTGAGCTACCAGAACACTGAGCCCTACGTCTTTGACTCGTCGGCGTTCGAGGCGCGGTTCGGCGTGACGCCGACGCCTATTGCGGAGGGCATCGCCGCATCGCTTGCAGCCGCTCGGCTGACTAAGGAGCCGGTTCGTTCCTGAGCCTGCCCACGTCGGGAAGAATTCGGGGTTTGGTACGGTCGGGCATGCGCACTATCGGCCTGCTGGGTGGAATGAGTTGGGAGAGCACCGAGCTCTATTACCGCGTCATCAACGAGCGGGTGCGCGAGCGACTCGGCGGCTTCAGTTCGGCACGCATCGTAATGATCTCGGTCGACTTCGCCGAGATTGAGCGGATGCAAGTCGCGGGCGACTGGGCGACCGCGGGCGAGGCGCTCGCCACGGATGCGCGTCGACTCGAGGCTACGGGCGCCGACCTCATCGTGCTGTGCACGAATACCATGCACCGCGTTGCTGACGCAATCGAGGCAGCGGTGAGCGTGCCGCTGTTGCACATCGCTGACGTCGCCGCGCAGGCCGTGACCTCGGCGGGGGTTCGAACGATTGGGCTAGTGGGCACCCGATTCACGATGGAGCAGCCGTTCTATATCGAGCGGCTCGCTGCCGCCGGCCTCGAGGTACTCGTGCCGGAAGGTGACGACCGCACGACCGTGCACGACATTATCTACTCCGAACTCGTTCGGGGAGTCGTCACCGCGGAGTCACGTGCCGCGTATCGAGCAGTCATCGACGATCTTGTGCAGCGCGGCGCGGAGGGCATCGTGCTGGGATGCACAGAGATCGAGCTGTTGGTGACCCGTCATGACAGTGCAGTGCCAGTCTTTGCGACGACGAGGTTGCACGCGCGTACCGCGGCGGATTGGGCGATCGCGGAGTCGGCTGACGTCGGGTCGGCTGGCCTGGAGTCAGCGTGAGGCGAGCGGGTCGGCAAGCAGGGGCTCCCAGGCCATCTCGGCGGCACCGACCAGCAGCCTGTTCGCACCGAGGGCGGCGGGTTCAATGCGAACTCCAGCCCCGATCGGTGGCAGAGCATCACTGAGAGCGCCCGCGCGGTCGGCAGCCGAGACCATCGCCCAGAGGGTCGCCAGGTAGCCGCCGAGCACGATGCGCTCGGGGTTGAGCATCGTCGCGATGCCGCGCAGGCCGGCGCGCAGGCCTGCGAACTGCTCGTCAACAATCGCCGTGATCGCGGGGTTGATTCCTGCGGCTAGGGCTGTGGCGAGAGCCGCCGCGAGCTCGTCGTCATCGGGATGCTCGAGCGCACGATGCTCGACGAGCTGGGCCCGCGATACGACAGCCTCAAGACACCCGCGGGCGCCACACACGCAGGCAGGCCTGCGCGGGTCGACGCTGAGGTGCTCGAGCTCGCCCGCAGCGGGTGCGGGCGCTCGTGACGCAGGTGTACCCGCCGCAACGGTCCGAGCCGCCCGCGTGGGGCGCCGCGTTAGTCAACCGACTCCGCATCCCCCACACTCAGTGCATGACCCTGCGTGATCGTGCGACCGCCTTCGTGCGCCCTGCGCTCGTCGTGGTGAGCGGGCTTGCGTCGGTCGGCCTCGCGGTCCTGGCGCTCGGTGTGCTCGTTCTGGCGGTGCCGCTGCTCGGGCTCGCGGGTTGCTGGCACGTACGCACATTCGGCGGCTAGGGGCGCTGGTGGGCGTGAGGCTGGCGACCGGGTTGGGCGCACTTGCGCGCCGCGGCGCAGGCCCCGCATCGAAGCGCCCAGTGCTCTCTGGGCCTTCGTGCTCGCCGGGTGACCGCCCTGGTTGCCGATGTGGCCCTCGCGGCTTCGACCGTGTTCGTCGTGCACGGCGACGGCTCGATTCTGCACGACCGCACCCGGCAGGCCGATTCACTTCGAGCGCTCGCCGACGCGCGCGCTGGTGTGGACGGCCACGAACGCCGACCGCATCGGGGTGGATGCTCGGCGCATCGTGCTCGCCGGAACCTCAGCAGGCGGTGGCCTTGCCATCACCACCAGCTACCGGGCGGCCGCTGGTACCGCGGTCTCTGCGTGCGAAGGTGCGATACCCGTGCAGGCCGAGGGTGGGGGCGAGCTCGTGGCCGCCGCCCGGTTGCTGGGGTTCGAGGTCGAACAGGTCGACGTTCCGTTCGCCGACCACGGGGTGCTCAGCCCGTCAGATGGCGCGGGTGCCGCGGTCTGGCGTGTGGCGCTCGTGCGATTCGCACTGGGTGTCGTGCCCGTCGGCTGATCAGCCGCGCGACTGGATCGAAATATGTTGTCCTTGACAGCATTTAGCGGTCGTCGTATATTCGAGACGTCCGGATCACTTTCGGTAAATACGTCGAAACTTTCGAAAGGTTCAATGATGAACAAGAGAGCAGCAACCCGCTGGGTAACAATCGCAACCGTCGGCATCTGCGTCGGAGCTCTGGCCGCCTGCGCGCCCGCCGACAACAACCCCGGGGAGGGTGACGCCGTCACCATTCGCTGGTGGCACAACGCCACGTCCGACCCATTGCAGGGCCTGTGGGCCGATGTCGCCGCCGAGTTCGAGGCGGCCAACCCAGGAGTGACGGTCGAGGTGACCGGTTACCAGAACGAAGACCTGCAGAGAACGCTCATCCCAAACGCCCTCCAGTCAGGCGACGCGCCCGACGTGTTTCAGGTCTGGCCCGGTGGCGAGGTACGCGCACAGGCCGAGGCGGGCTACTTGCGCGACATCTCAGACGACGCGGCCGACCTGATCGCCGAGATGGGCGGAGCTGTCAAGCCATGGGAGGTCGACGGCGTTCAATATGCGCTGCCTTTCTCGTTTGGCATCACGGGCATCTGGTACAACAAGGACATGTTCGCGCAGGCCGGTATCGATTCGCCGCCCGAGACGCTTGATGAGCTCATCGAGGCCGACGACGCTCTCAAGGCGGCGGGCATCACGCCCCTGGCCGTGGGTGCCGGCGACCTGTGGCCCGCCGGGCACTGGTGGTACCAGTTTGCTCTCAACGCGTGCTCGGTCGAGACGCTGCAAACGGCTATCCCCGCTCGCGACTTTGACGACCCGTGTTGGGTCGAGGCGGGCGAGAACCTCGAAGCGTTCCTCGAGACCGAGCCCTTCAACGATGGGTTTCTTGCCACCCCCGCGCAGACCGGCGCCGACAGCTCGGCCGGCCTAGTGGCCAACGGCAACGTGGCCATGGAATTCATGGGCCCCTGGAACTCAGGAGTGATCGGTTCACTCACCCCCGAGGCCGAAGTTCCGGCGTTTCTCGGCTGGTTCCCCTTCCCCACTGTTCCGGGCGGTGACGGTGACCCAACGGTCACGATGGGTGGCGGCGACGGCTTTGGTGTGAGCGCCGAGGCACCGGACATCGCCGTCGAATTGCTGAAGTACATCCATAGTGCAGAGGTGCAGCAGCGCTTCGCCGAGACCGGGGCTGGCATCGCGGCTCACCCCGCGGCTGCCGACAGTTTGGCTGACCCGAACCTGCAACAGATCGCCTCCGGCCTCGCCGGTTCGTCGTTCGTGCAACTGTGGCTCGACAGCGCGCTCGGCCCGGAATTCGGCAACCCGCTCAACCAGGCCATCGTGAACATCTTCGGCGGTGTCGGCACCCCGGAGGACGTCGTCACGGCGCTGAAGGACACGGCCGCCGCGCTGTAACGCAGATGACTCATCACCTCACGGCAGGGCCCGCGGTCTCCGCGGGCCCTGCCCCTGCCCCCGTACAGGCCGCCCCCCGCCCCGCCCCGCGGCGGCGGCGCGCCGTCAATGGTCGCCAGTGGCTCGAGATTGCGCTCTTCGCCGGCCCAGCCCTCATTGTCTTCGTGACTTTCGTTATCCTCCCCGTCGTCCTCGCCGGGGTCTACAGCCTGTACAACTGGAACGGTCTTGGTCCGCTCGAGCGCTTCATCGGTCTCGACAACTACGATCGCGCGCTCACCGACCCGCTCTTCCTGCGGGCAATCGGCAACAACGCCACGATCCTCGTGGCTTCGGTGCTTATTCAAGGGCCGCTTGCCATCAGTATCGCGCTGCTGCTCAACCGCAAACTGCCCGGCCGCGCACTCATCCGGGCTCTGATCTTCGTTCCCTTTGTGCTCGCCGAGGTGATCGCGGGCCTCTCGTGGAAGCTGCTGCTCTCGCCCCGCGGCGGTGTCAACGCGTTGCTCGAGACCGTCGGTTTGGGCGAGCTCGCCCAGCCCTGGCTCGCCAACCCCGACATCGCGCTGTGGGTCATGTTCAGCATCCTGACCTGGAAGTATTTGGGGTTCGCCATTCTGCTCATGCTCGCGGGGCTGCAGGGCGTGCCCGAAGAGCTCCACGAAGCAGCGGCGATCGACGGCGCGAACTGGTGGCAGATTCAAGTTCGCATCACCCTGCCGCTGCTCGCTCCGACTATTCGTATCTGGATCTTCTTGTCGATGATCGGCTCACTACAGGTGTTCGACATGGTGTGGGTGACAACTAAGGGCGGGCCGGTTGGCGCGACCAACACGATGGCGGTCTACCTGATCCAGTATGGGCAAGGCCAGTACGGGTACGGCAGCGCGATCGCCGTGATTCTCTTCGCCATCTCGCTCGCGGTAGCGCTGGTCTATCAACGCTTCGCGATGCGCCGAGATCTGGCCGGTTCTGTGACGAGCGGGGTGCGCTGATATGACGACCACACTGAAAGACACAATGACACGCACGATCAGTGCCGGCCGCGCCGTGAGCTCGCGGCCCATCCGTCGCCCCGCGGCCTTTGACTGGGGCCGGCCGTGGGTTTACCTCGTCGCGATCGTCGTCGTGCTCGTCTCGGTGGCACCGGTTGCCTACGTCTGGATCGGCGGGTTTCGCACGACCCCTGACATCAACGCCGACCCCGCCGGATGGCCGAACCCGTGGTCGCTCGAGAGTTACGTGGTCGTTCTCACCTCGACCCGATTCTGGGGCTCGTTGTTCTCGTCATCGCTCGTCGGCCTCGGCACCACCTTGGGGGTTGTTGTGCTCGGCGTGATGGCCGCCTTCGTGATCGCGCGGTACACGTTCTGGGGTCGAGGAGCGCTGTACGCGCTCTTCGCGGCCGGCCTCATGTTCCCGCTCACCGTGGCCGCGCTACCGCTCTCGGTGCTGCTGCGCGACATGGGAATGCAGGGATCGTTCCTCGGGCTGATCATTCCGCAGGTCGCGTTTTCTCTGCCGACGACGATCATCATCCTGGTGCCCTTCCTTCGTGCCATCCCGGCCGAGCTTGAAGAGGCCGCCGCGATCGACGGGGCGAGCCGCATCGGATTCTTCTGGCGCATCCTGCTGCCTCTCTCGGCGCCTGGACTCGTGACGGTCGGGGTGCTTGCCTTCATCGGCAGCTGGAACGCTTACCTACTGCCGCTGCTGGTGCTCGCCGCGGGCGGTATGCCACAAGACCTGTGGACTCTACCGCTCGGCGCACAGCAGTTCTCGACCCAGTACTCAGCCGACACCGGGGCGGTACTCGCCTACACCTCGTTGTCGATGCTGCCGGCGCTCGCCTTCTTTCTTGCCGCGGAGAAGCGCATCGTCGGCGGCCTAACGGGAGCGGTTAAGGGATGACCATGCACACCACTCCGCCGACCGCGGTAGACGGGACCGCTCCATGGCACGATCGCACGCTCGCGCCAGCCGAGCGCGTCGAGGCACTCGTCGCAGCGATGACAGTGGACGAGAAGATCGCGCAGCTTTACGGCGTGTGGGTCGGGGCCGATACCGGCGGCGGCGACGTCGCCCCGCACCAGCACGCGATGGGCGACGTCGTCGATCTGCACGCTCTGCTTGAGCACGGTCTCGGCCAACTCACCCGCCCGTTCGGAACCGCTCCGGTCGATGCGGGAATCGCCGCGCTCTCGCTAGCGAGCACGCAACGCCACATCGTTGAGCGCGGCCGATTCGGCATCCCCGCGATCGCGCACGAAGAGTGTCTCGCGGGCTTCGCGGCCTGGGGCGCGACCGCTTACCCTATTCCGCTCAGCTGGGGGGCCACCTTCAACGCCGAGCTCGTTGAGCGCATGGCCCGCCGCATTGGTGACGACATGCGTTCGGTGGGCATCCATCAGGGCCTCGCTCCGGTGCTCGATGTGGTTCGGGATGCCCGATGGGGGCGGGTCGAAGAGACCATTGGCGAAGACCCCTACCTCGTCGCTACTGTCGGTACCGCCTATGTGCGGGGGCTTGAGTCGGCTGGCATTGTCGCCACCCTCAAGCACTTCGTCGGCTACTCGGCGTCGCGCGCCGGGCGCAACCTCGCGCCCGTGTCGGTGGGTCCGCGCGAACTCGCCGATGTACTTCTGCCACCCTTCGAGATGGCGGTGCGCGAGGGCGGCGCCCGCAGCGTGATGAACTCGTACTCTGACCTCGACGGCGTGCCGAGCGCGGCCGATCGCCACCTGCTGACCGAGCTTCTGCGTGACGAGTGGGGCTTCACCGGCACCGTCGTCGCCGACTACTTCGCCATCGCCTTCCTTCGGCTGCTGCACGGCACCGCCGCGACCTGGGCCGAGGCAGCCGAAGCCGCGCTCGAAGCTGGCATCGATGTCGAGCTGCCCACTGTCAAGACGTTTGGTGAGCCGCTGAGGACGGCTGTCGAGCAAGGAGTTATTTCCGAAGAACTCGTCGATCGGGCGCTTGGACGTGTGCTGTTGCAGAAGCTTCAGCTCGGGCTGCTCGATGCGGACTGGCAATCGAGCCCGCCAGCGATTTCGGGGCTAGAGCAATTGCAAGCGGAGACCGTTCGGGCCACTGTCGACCTCGACCCGCCACGCAACCGTGCGCTCGCACGCGAGCTCGCCGAGCAGTCGGTCGTGCTCGTGCGGAACACCGGGGTGCTGCCCCTCGCGGCACCGGCACGTATCGCGCTCATTGGGCCAAACGCCGACGACCCCTATGCCATGCTCGGCTGCTACTCGTTTCCGACCCACGTGGTGTCGCAGCACGAGGGCGTTGCGATGGGCATCGAGATAGCCACATTGAGCGAGGCACTGCGCGCCGAGTTTGCCGACGCGCACATCACGCCTGCGCGCGGGACCGGTATCGACGACGGGTCGGTCGAGGGCATCGCCGCCGCTGTCGAGGTTGCCCGCGACGCCGACGTGGCGATCGTGGTGCTCGGTGACCGCGCAGGGCTCTTCGGGCGCGGCACGAGTGGCGAGGGCTGCGACGCCCCCGACCTCTCGCTGCCGGGCGCCCAACAACAGTTGCTCGACGCCGTGCTCGACTCGGGCACCCCCGTGGTGGTTGTATTGCTCTCCGGTCGCCCCTATGCGCTCGGCGGCGCGCCGCATCGCGCGGCGGCCATCGTGCAGACGTTCTTCCCTGGCGAAGAAGGTGCGACTGCCATCGCGGGCGTGTTGAGCGGCCGCGTCGGGCCATCCGGGCGACTGCCCGTGAGCATCCCGGCGCACCCCGGGGTTCAGCCGTCGACATATCTTGCCGCGCCGCTAGCACGGGCCAACGATGTCTCGAACATCGACCCGACGGCGGCCTACGCCTTCGGCCATGGACTCGGCTACGGCGAGCTTGTGTGGACCGACCTCGAGTGCCCTGATCGGGAGGTGCTGGTTGACGGCGAAGTGGTGCTGTCGATGCGGCTCGTCAACCTGAGTGACAGCGCCGTGAACGACGTTGTGCAGGTGTATCTGCACGACCCGGTTGCCACAGTCGTGCGCCCGGTGCAGCGGCTCATCGGCTTTACGCGTGTGAGCGTACCGGCCGCATCGAGCGTGCGGGTTGCTGTCTCGGTACCGCTCGACGTCACGAGCTTCACCGGGCGTGACGGCAACCGCATTGTCGAGCCGGGCGACCTCGTGCTTGGGTTTGGTCGTTCGAGCGCCGACATTCCGCTCTCGACAACAATCGTCGTCACGGGCGAAACCCGGCGGGTCGGCGCAGACCGCGCGCTACACCCGCGGTTCGAGGTGGCGCCCGCTCGATGACCGGCGACCCGCTCGCTCGTCACCAGCGGCCCGTGCGGCGAGCCTCAGTATCGGGACGGCGTTAGCTGTCAACCGGCGGCGGGCCCGAACTGTCGCGAACGACGAGGCTCGTCGCGAGATCCATGCGCGCCGCCGGGCCGGCGCCGTCGAGACCGATGGAGAGAACGAGGCGCGCGGCCTCGGCTCCCATCTGCCGCAGCGGTTGGTGCACGGTGGTGAAGCGCGGGCTCACCCAGCGGC
Organism: Actinomycetales bacterium; assembly: GCA_038249035.1. GTDB lineage: Bacteria > Actinomycetota > Actinomycetes > Actinomycetales > Microbacteriaceae > Microcella. The sequence goes on along the minus strand of JBBRWT010000052.1, from coordinate 4,508 downwards.
ACAGCGGAATATCGTCGTAGCCGACGATCGAGAGGTCGTCGGGAACCCTGAGCCCCAGTGCGCGCGCAGCTTCGAGGGTGCCCAGCGCTTGCAGGTCACTGCCCGCGAAGATCGCAGTTGGCCGCTCGGGGTGCGAGAGCAGCTCATGCGCGATGCGCCGCCCGCCTTCGACATGAAAGTCGCCAAAGCGTTCGAAGCTCGGATCGATCGGCAAACCCGCAGAGTTCATCGCGGAGCGAAATCCGTCGAGCCGGGCGAGAGAGCACATCATGTCCTCCGGCCCCGTGATGGCGGCAATGCGCCGGTGGCCAAGTTCAATGAGGTGACGCGTGGCAGCGAGCCCACCCGACCAATTCGCCGAGCCGACTGAGGGCACGTCGGGCGACGGGTCGCCGGCCGGGTCGACAATGACGAAAGGGATGGCGCGCGATCGCAAGCGTTCGCGCAGCGCCGGCGCGAGCTCGGAGAACACCAGGATGACGCCCGCTGGTCGGCGCCGAAGCGCGCCCTCGAGCCACTCCGCGCCGGGCGAGTGGCGATCTCCCGTGACGGTGAGCACGACGCTGAGGCCGTTCTCTTTTGCGATGCTCTCGACCCCATCGATGAGTTCCATCGACCAGATTCGGTCGAGCTCGTGAAACACCAACTCGATGAGCTCGGGCCGTGCCGACGACGTGCCGGCCCGCCGCTGGTAGCCGCGCTGCGTGAGTAGCGCCTCGACTCGTTCGCGAGTTGTGGCGGACACGTCGGGCTTGCCGTTGAGCACTTTCGAGATCGTCGCCAGCGAAACACCGGCTTCGTGCGCCACCTCCGCGAGCGTGACACGTTCTTTCGGCTCGGTCGTTTCTGTCGTCACCATGTTTCGAATGTTATCTCCGAAACTTACGACGCAGAATCCGAGACCATAGACTCCAGTGGTACCCCGGTCGGATCAGCGATGATGCGGTCCCAGGCGAGCTCGGCGGCGCCGATGAGCAATCGCTGCGAACCGAGCGCGGCCACCTCAATGCGCACGTCGGTCGCCGTCACCGGCAGTGCCTCGGCGAGCGCAGCGGCCCGATCGTCGTTGCTCGACGCCCGCCACAGCGCGGCAAGGTGACCGCCAAGCACAATGCGTTCGGGATTGAGCAAGTTGACTGCGCTGCGCAGTGCAATCGAAAGCCACCCGAGCTGCTCACGCAACGTCGTGCGCACCGGGCCGTCCTCGCCCTCAGAAGCGGCCGCCGCGAGTAGCGCCGCCTCCAACTCATCGTCATCGGGGTGCGAAAGGCCAACCGCGGCGGTTAAAGCGCCGCGCCGCACGAGTGCCTCGAGGCAGCCGTGAGCGCCGCACGCGCACAGCTCTCCGTGTGGATCTACTGAGACGTGCCCGATCTCGCCCGCGTATCCGCCGGCGCCGTCGACGGGCCGCCCGTCGATGACGAGCCCGCCGCCGATGCCACTGGCCCCGCCGTTGAGGTAGAGCACCGAGGCGGCGCCCTGCCCGGCGCCGAAGCCTAATTCGGCTCGGCTGCCGAGATGGGCATCGTTGGCCGCTGAGACAGGGATGCCAAGGGCTGCGGTGAGCCGCGTCGCGAGTGGCTCGTCGCGCCAGCCGAGGCGCGGGGCAAGCCGAACGCACCCGTCACTGCGTCGAACGAGTCCCGGGACCGCGACGCCGGCCGCGAGCACGCGAGCCTCGGGGTGCAGAGCCGCGAGTTCAGCGATGACGCGGGCCGCGATTGATACGACATCGACGACGCTCGGTTGATCGGCGGGGATTCGCCGCCGATCAATGATCTCTCCGCCGAGCGAGACCAGCGCGATGTCGATGACGTCGAGCTCGGGATTGATTGCGGCCACGAGCCACTGGTTGCGCGTCATCACGAGCGGGCTCGGTCGACCCACGCCCGACCGGGGCGCGTCGTCGCGTTCGTCGACCCAGCCGTGTGCCACCAGAACGGCGACGAGGTCGCCGATGGTCGATCGGTTCAGGCCGAGGGCGCGGGTGAGGTCGGCGCGTGTCAGGCGGCGCTGACGATGCACGAGGTCGAGCACCGCCGAGAGATTGCGGCGGCGCACGATATTGGCATCAAGGGGGGTCGACCTCGTATTCGGCATGTCTCCAGTCTGGCCGTAATCGCGCCATCGTGATAGGTTGTGCAAACCAACAAATAGTGCATTGAGCCGCATCAGGGAGACAATCATGGCAACGACGCCCACACCCGCCGACCACTTCACTTTCGGGCTCTGGACCGTCGGCTACAACGGCGCCGACCCCTTCGGCGGGCCGACGCGCGCGCCCCTCGACGTGGTGCACGTGGTCGAAAAACTCACAGAACTCGGTGCCTACGGCCTGACCCTGCACGACGATGACCTTTTCGCTTTCGGCTCGACCGAAGCCGAACGGCGCACGCAGATCGACCGGCTGATCGCGGCGAAAGCCGCCACTGGGCTGCAGGTGCCGATGATCACCACGAACCTTTTCAGCGCACCCGTGTTCAAAGACGGCGGATTCACGTCCAACGACCGCTCGGTGCGCCGCTTCGCCCTGCGCAAGGTGCTGCGCAACCTCGACCTCGCCGCTGAACTCGGTGCGCACACCTTCGTCATGTGGGGCGGCCGCGAGGGCGCCGAATACGACGCCGCGAAAGATGTGCGCTCGGCCCTCGCTCGCTACCGCGAGGCTGTCAACCTGCTGACGCAGTACGTGACCGATAAGGGTTACGGCATTCGCTTCGCTATCGAGCCCAAGCCCAACGAGCCGCGCGGTGACATCTTGTTGCCAACCGTCGGACACGCCATGGCGTATAACGAGACGCTCGAGCACCCCGAGCTGGTGGGGGTCAACCCCGAGGTGGGGCACGAGCAAATGGCCGGCCTCAACTTCACGGCCGGCATCGCGCAAGCGCTCGAGGCGGGCAAGCTCTTTCACATCGACCTCAATGGCCAACGTGGAATCAAGTACGACCAAGACCTCGTCTTTGGTCACGGCGACTTACACAACGCGTTCTCGCTCGTCGACCTGCTCGAGAACGGCGGCCCCGGCGGCAAGCGCTCCTACGACGGACCCCGCCACTTCGACTACAAGCCCTCGCGCACCGAAGACGAGACCGGGGTCTGGGCCTCCGCCGCGGCCAACATGCGCACGTACCTTCTGCTCAAGGAGCGCGCAGCGGCGTTCCGCGCCGACCCCGAAGTGCAGGCCGCTCTCGCCGCCGCGCGGGTCGATGAGCTCGCCCAGACGACGCTAGGTGCAGGCGAGACCGTCGCCGACCTACTCGCCGACGACAGTGCCTTTGAGTCGTTCGACAGCGGCGCGTACTTCAACGCCAAGGGTTTCGGCTTCGTCGCGCTGCAGCAACTCGCGACCGAGCACCTCATGGGTGCGCGGTAGCCCGTGCTCGCGAGTCTGTTCACGCGAACCCCCGTTGCCCAGCCGTGACCCTCGTCGCGGGCGTCGACTCTTCGACGCAGAGCTGCAAGGTGCTGATCGTCGACGCCTCGACGGGTGCGACCGTGCGCGAGGGGCGCGCGCCGCATCCGGATGCCACCGAAGTCGAACCCGCCGCGTGGTGGGGCGCACTCGTTGCAGCCGTTGACGCCGCCGGCGGCCTCGACGACGTTGCAGCCATTTCGGTCGGCGGGCAGCAGCACGGGCTCGTGGCGCTCGACGCCGAAGGTCGGGTCGTGCGCGATGCCCTGCTGTGGAACGACACTCGTTCGGCGGGCGCCGCCGACGACCTGATCGCCGAGGTGGGTGCGGCAGAGTACGCGGCGCGCGCCGGATCCGTGCCGGTCGCCTCGTTCACGGCGACAAAACTGCGCTGGATGCGCGACCACGAGCCCGCGCTTGCGGCGCGCATTGCGGCCGTCGCCCTGCCCCACGACTGGCTGACCTGGCGACTGCGCGGCTACGGGCCCGCCGGCGAGAGCCCGCTCGGCCCCGACCTCGAGCAGCTCGTCACCGACCGCTCGGACGCGAGCGGCACGGGGTACTGGTCGCCTGTCTCTGGCGCCTATGACCTCGAGCTGTTCCAACTCGCGCTCGGCCGCCCTGCGCGCGAGGCAGATCCCGCCGCACCTGCCACCGCGCCCGCCACAGCATCCACCGATCTCCACAATTCAGGAGTCGGCGCCGCTGTGGTGCTGCCGCGCGTACTCGGGCCCGGCGTGTCGACGACGATGGACGCCGCGACTCCTGAATTGCGGGGATCGCGCGCGGGGGTGCTGGTCGGCGCCGGCGCGGGCGACAACGCCGCCGCCGCACTGGGCCTGGGCGCCGGCCCAGGCGACGTCGTCGTGTCGATCGGCACGAGCGGCACCGTCTTCGCGGTCAGCCCCGAACCCATCGTCGACGAGTCGGGCGCCGTGGCCGGATTCGCCGACGCGGCCGGTGCCTACCTGCCGCTCGTCGCCACGCTCAACGCCGCCCGCGTGCTCGATGCCGTCGCCGCGCTGCTCAGCGTCGACCACGACCAGCTCAGCGACCTCGCACTCGCGGCCGAGCCCGGCGCAGGGGGTCTCGT
>JBBRWT010000051.1:0-12846 GCA_038249035.1 Actinomycetales bacterium | reverse complement strand
GCATCCGGCGCCTGGAATCCTTGCTGCGCTCGACGCCGCCGGGTCGACCGTGGTGCGCAGCGATCAGCACGGGATGGCGCTGCTCGCCTGGTCAGCCCCCGTCAGTTCGGGCGGCGGTGCGGGCGTTGCGGGGATGCGGCTCTGGATCGAGCGCGTCGGCGCGGCTGACTAGGCTGGCAGAGCCCACCGCACACCACGTCGTCGACCCAGCCGAGGAGCCCCATGGCCGCGCCGAAGAAGCCCGCGGGCTCTGCGCGAGTGGCGGCGAGCATCCCGCAGGTTGCCTGGCACCAGATTCGCTCGGCGCCGGTCATTCTGGTCTCGGGGCCTGAAGACTTCTTGGCCGAGCGCGCCAGCCGTCAGCTGCGAGATGCACTGCGCGAGCACGACGAGAGTCTCGAGGTTCACGACCTGCGCGCCGACTCTTACGCGCCCGGTGAACTCATTACCCTGGCGAGCCCGTCGCTGTTCGGCGAGCCACGGCTCATCCGCGTCGATGCGGCCGCGACCATGAACGATGCTTTTCTTGAGGAGGCGCTCGAGTACATTGCCGCACCCGCCGACGACACGGTCGTGCTGATCCGGCACGGCGGGGGAGTGCGCGGCAAGAAGCTGCTCGACGCGATTCGGCAGGGCACCGGCGGTGGCATCGAGGTCGTCTGCGCAGAGCTCAAGCGCGACAGCGACCGGGCCGACTTTGCCGCTGCTGAGTTTCGGCACGCCGGCCGCGCGATTGCCCCGGCCGCGTTGCGCGCGCTCGTGAGCGCCTTCGTCGACGATCTCGCCGAGTTGGCCGGAGCATGCCAACAACTGCTCGCTGACACCGAGGGTGAGATCACCGAGAAGACCGTCGAGAAGTACTACGGCGGTCGGGTCGAAGTGAATGCGTTCGCGGTAGCCGATGCCGCGATCGCTGGTCGGCACGGCGAGGCGCTCGGGCTACTGCGACACGCGCTAGCGACCGGAGCCGACCCGGTACCGATGGTCGCCGCGTTCGCCATGAAGCTGCGCACGATGGCCAAAGTCGGCGGTGCGCGCGGCTCGGGTGGGCAGGTTGCCTCGCAACTGGGGCTCGCACCGTGGCAGGTCGATCGGGCTCGTCGCGACCTCCAGGGCTGGAGCGAAGAGGGGCTCGGTCGGGCAATTCTCTCGGCTGCCGAAACTGACGCCGCAGTCAAGGGCGCGGGCCGCGACCCGGTCTACGCGGTTGAGACGCTCGTGCGCGTCGTCGCCGCACGCGGTCTCGAGCAGTAGCGCGGACCGCGGGCTCGAGCAGTAGCGCCGTGCGCAGTCTTGAGCGATCTCGAGCAGTAGCACCGCGCGCAGTGTTGAGCAGTAGCGCCGCGCACAGTCTTGAGCAGTAGGGCCGTGCGCAGTCTTGAGCAGTAGCGCCGTGCGCAGTCTTGAGCGATCTCGAGCAGTAGCACCGTGCGCAGTGTTGAGCAGTAGCGCCGCGCGCAGCCTTGAGCAATCTCGAGCAGTAGCACCGCGCACAGTCTTGCGTGTGGCTCCGGTTCCGCTACCCGCTGAGGCCTGCGCTTGGCGAGACCTCATCGCGTGTCAGAGCGTGCGTCCATCGGTCCTGTGTTGGGCGCCGCTCAGCATCCGCGCGAACACGGGACCGATAGATGAGCACGATGGCGGCTCACTCGCAGTGCCGACTTGCCCGTGCCCGTTCCCGCGCTAGTTCCCGTTCCCGTGCTCGTTCCCGTGCCCGTTCCAGCGCCAGTGCCAGTGCCCGTGGCTGTGCTCGTTCTCGTGCCCGTTCTCGCGCTCCACACTTCGATGACCCGTTGCCTCGTCGAGTCGATCTCCACAACTCAGGAGTCGCGCCTCGGTGAAGGTCGCCACACGCCGATTCGAAGTCTCTCAGAGCGTGCGGGCATCCCGAACTCCTGAATTGTGGAGAAGGGCGCTGGGTACGAGCGAAAGCCGACAGCTGGCTGCCGCGCACACGACGACGCCCCGCCGGGGAGTGCCATTGGGGCGTACCGACGGGGCGTCGTGACGTGCTTCGGGCAGGGCCCGACGTACAGATTGCCTGTTGGGTGTTGCCTAGAGCGCGGCGACCTGCTTGGCCATCGATGACTTGCGGTTCGCGGCCTGGTTCTCGTGAATGACGCCCTTGCTGACGGCCTTGTCGAGCTTCTTGGTGGCCGTCATGAGGGCCTCCTGCGCGACGGCCTTGTCACCAGCGGCGATTGCTTCGCGGGTGCGACGAACGGCGGTCTTGAGCTCGCTCTTGACGGCCTTGTTGCGTTCTTGCGCCTTGAGGTTGGTCTTGATGCGCTTGATCTGCGACTTGATGTTTGCCACGTGTGTGCTTTCTTCTGAAGGAACAGTGTGAGTGAGGCGGCCAGGGTGGGGTGCCCTGCGCGCGATGTGCTGTTAAGCACGGTGCGTTCAGTGGCGAAGTTCCCAGCCGCATTCCGTGTCGAAAGAGAGAGGGCTTTCTGACACGCAAGCCAACAGGCAACATTACCAGCAGGCTCGCTTTACCGACAATCGACGTGCGTCAGGATGCTATGCCGCATGCCGGTGTGCGCACGCGCCGCCCGGCGCGCCATGGGAGAATGGCCTCAAATGTCTCCTCGCGCCCTTACGCCGCTCGCCCCTGCAGCGACCGACCCGACGCTGATCCGCAATTTTTGCATCATCGCGCACATCGACCACGGCAAGTCGACTCTGGCCGACCGCATGCTCGGCATTACCGGCGTCGTCAATGACCGCGATATGCGGGCTCAGTACCTCGACCGCATGGACATCGAACGCGAGCGCGGCATCACGATCAAGAGCCAGGCAGTGCGCATGCCGTGGGCGTTGGAGCCCGCTGAGGGCGGCAAGCCCGTCACGTACGCGCTCAACATGATCGACACCCCCGGGCATGTCGACTTCACGTACGAGGTGAGCCGCAGTCTCGCAGCCTGTGAGGGCGCCATCTTGCTCGTCGATGCGGCGCAAGGCATTGAGGCCCAAACTCTGGCGAACCTGTACCTGGCGCTCGATAACGATCTGACGATCATCCCGGTGCTCAACAAGATCGACTTGCCGGCGGCCGACCCCGAGAAGTACGCGAAAGAACTTGCCAGTCTCATCGGCGGCGACCCCGACGACGTTCTGCGCGTCAGCGGCAAGACAGGCATGGGTGTGGAGGGGTTACTCGACGAGGTCGTACGGCAGATACCGGCGCCGGGCGGCGACCCCGATGCTCCTGCCCGCGCCATGATTTTCGATTCGGTGTACGACTCGTATCGGGGCGTCGTCACCTACGTGCGCATGGTGGATGGCCGGCTGGGCCCGCGCGAGCGCATCCAGATGATGTCGACTAGGGCCGTTCACGAGTTGCTCGAGATTGGTGTGAGCTCGCCTGAGCCGACGCCGAGCAAGGGCTTGGGTGTGGGCGAGGTGGGGTATTTGATCACGGGCGTGAAAGACGTGCGCTTGTCGAAGGTCGGCGACACGGTGACGACCGCGCAGAAGCCGGCGACGAAGGCCTTGGCGGGGTACACCGACCCAAAGCCGATGGTGTTTTCGGGCCTGTACCCGATCGATGGCAGTGACTACCCGGCGCTGCGTGAAGCCCTCGACAAGCTCAAGTTGTCTGACGCGAGCCTCAACTATGAGCCGGAGACGTCGGTAGCGCTCGGATTCGGGTTCCGGTGCGGATTCTTGGGGTTGCTACACCTCGAGATCATCACCGAGCGGCTCGAGCGCGAATTCGGACTGGACCTGATTTCCACAGCGCCAAGCGTGACTTATGAGGTCACGACCGACGATAAGAAGCACTTCGTCGTCACGAACCCGAGCGAGTTCCCGACCGGCGGCAAGATCGCCACGGTCACTGAGCCGATGGTTCGCGCGGCGATTCTCGCCCCGAAAGACTATGTCGGCACGATCATGGAGCTGTGCCAGAGCAGACGGGGTGCTCTGATCGGCATGGACTACCTCGGTGAAGACCGTGTCGAGATCAAGTACATGATGCCGCTCGGCGAAATCGTGTTCGACTTCTTCGACCACCTCAAGAGCAAGACGGCGGGCTACGCCAGCTTGGATTATGAGCCGTCGGGTGACCAAGAGGCCGATCTGGTGAAGGTCGACATTCTGTTGCAGGGCGAACCGGTCGACGCGTTCAGCGCGATTGTGCACCGCGAGAAGGCGTACGCCTACGGCGTGCTGATGACGGAGCGTCTGAAGAAGCTCATCCCGCGCCAGCAGTTCGAAGTGCCGATTCAGGCCGCAATCGGCGCACGAATCATTGCGCGCGAGTCGATTAGTCCGATGCGAAAAGACGTGCTCGCGAAGTGCTACGGCGGTGACATCACCCGCAAGCGCAAGCTGCTCGAGAAGCAAAAAGAGGGCAAGAAGCGCATGAAAATGGTGGGCCGCGTTGAGGTTCCGCAAGAGGCATTCATCGCTGCGCTGTCGGGTGACGTCGAGAAGGCGAAAGAGAAGAAGTAGGGCGGTTCGGGTGATGGATGCTGGCCGACAGCCTGCCCTGACGTATTCGCCGCACGGCGGCAGCGTCGACCTCGATGACACGCGGGTGCCCGCAGGATTTCGAGTCTTTCGGCACGAGGCGGTGATTGGCGTTGGTCGTGAGCAGTGGGCGGCAGCGTCGGATGCCGTTCTTGAGTGGGCATTGCAGCGCGGCGCGGGCATCACGGTCAGCACGGCACGCGTGATCGTCGGGGATGACGTCACGATCACCATTCCACTACTGGGATTCCTGCCAGTCCGGGCCTTTACCCGGGTGCTCACCATCGTTGACGAGCCCGACCGGCGTGGGTTCGCCTATGGCACACTCCCGGGGCATCCAGAATGCGGTGAAGAGGCGTTTCTCGTGTCGATCGACGGCACGGAAACCGTGCGCGTGATTGTGCAGGGTTTCTCGCGCCCGGCACGCGGATTGTGGGTGCTCGTCGCCCCCGCGCTGAGACTCGTGCAGGCCATGTACACGGGCCGCTATCTCCGAGCCCTCAAGCAGCATTGAGCCATGGCTGTGCGGCAGACTCAACACATGAAATCTGACCCCACAGAACTTGACGCCCTTCTCGCCGAGGTGGTCGCGCAAGAAGAGCGTCTGCAGTTCACGACGTTCAGCCACGATGACGCGTGGATGCTCGGCTCGCGCCTTCGCGCGCTCGGCGTCGAGCGACACCACGCAATCACGATCGACATCGCGCTCGGCGAGCAGAGGTTGTTCCACTGCGCCCTACCAGGAACCTCGGCCCACAACGATGTATGGATCGAGCGCAAGAAGCGCACGGTTCGTGAGTTTGGCGCCTCGAGCTATTTGGTCGGCCTGCGTTTTCCGGTTCTCGACGCGCACGCGCTTGAAGACGCGCCCTGGATGGACCCGCGCCAGTTCGCCGGGTTCGGCGGCGGGTTTCCTCTGACGATTCGCGGCGTCGGCGTGGTCGGCACCATTGCGGTGTCGGGCCTGCCTCACCAGGTTGACCATGCCCTCATTGTCAAAGCACTGACGGCGCAGCTGGGCGTCTGAGGCCTGAGGCCTGAGGCCTGAAGCCTGACGTCACCCGGCTGACGATTGCACCACGGCGAGCACAGCAACCTACGGCCGGTCCGGGGCTTGCGATGAGGGTCACGCACCGTACGCTGGAATCCACAGCACGATGCACGTCGATAGCGACTGCCCGACCCGAACTCCGAGGAACCCCGTGACCACCGACCGCGACCGCGCACGTCAGCAGCAGGCGGTGACCTACGCCGCCGTCGGCGCGAGCCAGGCGCGTGACCTGATGCGCTACCCGCCGGCGGGGTACCGTCCGCTAGAGCAACGCGGGCGTATCGGCCACGGCGACGAGCGTTGGGCTTACGCGCTCGACGAACTACTCACCGGCGGGGTGTATCGGGGCGCAGGCATGGGTGTGCGCATCACTCCCGTGACGGCGGGGGATGCGGAGCTCACCTACCAGCACGTCGAGTTTGACGGCGCTGGTGAGCCGGTCGAGGCGGCGCACCTCGGTGCTTCTGACGAGATCTACACCTCCAGCGGCTCGCGTCATCTGCGCCCGGGTGACATCATCGTCGTCGGCCTCAAGGTGGGGCGGGCGCTGTGGCTACCGCTGCCGACGAGGGTCGTGTTGCTCGAGCAGGCCGAGCAGCGCGTGATGTACGCGGTCGGAACTCTGCCCGGGCACCCGTTCTCGGGCGAGGAGTCGTTCGCGCTCGAGCGCACCGCCGACGGCTCCGTGTGGCTCACGGTACGAAGCTTTGCGCGGCCCAGTGCATGGTGGGGGTGGCCGCTGCTGCCCGGGCTACTGCTAGCGCGCATCCTCATTGCTCGGCGCTTTCTGCGCGCGCTCATGGGCCCGATTTCCCCTCAGCGAGCCTGACCTAGGCTGACAACGATGAGCGAAGAACTCCGCCCAACGAGCGCCGGTATCGGCCGCGTGCTGATTGCCGTCTACGGCATTCTTGCCCTGGCAGCCATGGGCCGTTCGGTTTATCAGGTGGCCACCAAGTTCGACGAGGCTCCCGTGGCGTATGCACTCTCGGCGCTTGCCGCGGCGGTCTATGTCGTCGCAACGATCGCGCTTGTCGCACGCGGGCCGGTCTGGTTTCGGGTGGCCGTGATCGCGATTGGATTCGAGCTGGTCGGCGTGCTCGTCGTGGGTACTCTAAGCATCATCGACCCCGCCCTTTTTCCTGACGACACCGTGTGGACCGCATTTGGTCGGGGCTACGCGTTCATTCCGCTCGTGCTTCCCGTGCTGGGATTGCTGTGGTTGCGGCAGGTTGCTCGGGTTCGAGCGACGGTGACCCCGAACGGCACTCCGGGAGGCACGGCATGACAGGCAGCGTCGTGCACGGCATTGAGAACCTGCCGAGGGATTCCGCACCGAGCGCCGTGACGATCGGCAAGTTCGACGGTGTGCACCGAGGGCACCGCGCGGTGCTTGACCGCCTCATCGCCGAGGCCGAGGGCCTGCGCACCGTGGTCGTCACGTTCGATCGGCATCCCGCTGCCGTGCTGCACCCCGAGAGTGCGCCTGAAACCCTGTTGAGCGTCGCCCAGAAGACCGAGGCGCTCATCGCGGCCGGTATTGACCTCGTGGTCGTTCTGCCGTTCACGACCGAGTTCGCCGCCCTCACCGCCGACGAGTTCGTCGAGCGAGTGCTCGTGCAGGGCCTCGGCGCTCAGCGCGTGCTCGTCGGCAGCGACTTTCGGTACGGCGCGCGCGGCGCGGGCACGATCGACACCCTGCGCACTGCAGGGGAAAACGCGGGGTTCGCTGTGGCGCTCGTCGACGACGTCTGCGAGCTCGATGGCACGCGCGTGTCGTCGACGGGCATCCGGCACCTCCTTGAGACCGGTCGCCTGGATGAGGCGACCGAGGCGCTCGGCCGACCGCACCGCATCCGTTCGGTCGTCGTGCCCGGGCACCAGCGCGGTCGCGAACTCGGGTATCCGACGGCGAACCTCGCGCGCGACGCTGAGGGCTGCATTCCTGCCGACGGCGTATACGCCTGCTGGTTGCACGTGAACGGTGAACAGTACGGCGCTGCAGTCTCGATCGGAAACAACCCGACTTTCGGCGACGTGCCCGAAAAGACAGTCGAAGCACACGCGCTCGATGTGCACCTCGACCTCTACGGCTCGACCGTCGAACTCGAGTTCGTCGCCTACATTAGGCCGATGCGCAAGTTCGCTTCGCCGGATGCCCTCGCCGAGCAGATGGGCCTCGACGAGGTGCGCATCCGCACCGTTCTCGACGTGTCCGCCTCCGCATGACGCCCGTCACGCGGCGTCAGTTTGGCGCGATCACTCTCGGGTCACTGGGTGCCGCTGGCCTTGTTGCGTGCGCCCCGCTCGGCCAGGGGTCGGGCGCGCGCGGCGAAGGACTCACGGTGCTCGTCGTGGGGGCGGGCGTGGCTGGGCTCGCGGCCGCGCAAGATCTGGTTCGCGCGGGGGCGCAGGTCATCGTTCTCGAAGCGCGCGATCGGCTCGGCGGCCGCACCGCCACGATCGTGCGCGACGGATTCGCGCTCGACCTCGGCGCTTCGTGGATTCACGGAGTCTATGGCAACCCGGTCTCAGACCTCGTCGAAAGCGGCGGGCTGTCAACGATCACCACCGACGTTGAGTCGTCGATCGGATTCGACGCCGCTAACCCCGGAGGCTTGGTTGACGAGGCCGCGCTCGCCCGCGCCGGTGCGCGCCTCGATCGTGCCGTCGAGGCGGGGTACGACGCCGAAATCGATCAGCCTGTGCGCTCTGTTGTCGAGGCAGCGGTTGTGGGCGCCCCGGCCGATGAGGTGCGGCTCGTGCGCTACCTCGCCGCAAGCGCGATCGAGAACGAGTATGCCGGGTCGATTGACGAGCTCTCGGCATGGTGGTTTGACGAGGCTGGCGAGTTCGGCGGGGGCGACGCGATGATCGCCGGCGGATACGGGCTGGTGCCCGAGTTGCTCGCCCGGGGCCTTGACGTGCGCCTCAGTAGCGCCGTTACCGCCGTGCGCTCGTCGGCCGACGGCGTCGCGGTGCAGACTGCGGCCGAGACGCTCGAGGCTGATGCAGTCATCGTTACGGTGCCGCTCGGTGTGCTGCAGGCCGGGGCGATCGTATTCGAGCCCACGCTTCCGACGCCGACGCAGTTGGCGATCAGCGGGCTTCGCATGGGCGTACTCAACAAGCTGTTTCTGCGCTTCGACGAGGTGTTCTGGGACGACGCCGTCGACTGGATCGGCATCGTGCCGCCGGCGGGGCTCGACCCCTGGGTCGACTGGGTCACGATCGGCCGCGCCGACGACGAACCGGTGATACTCGGCTTCGCTGCGGGCGATCTCGGGCGGCAGGTCGACGCGCTGACGGATGAGCAAGTGGTGGCCAGCGCACTCGCAACTCTGCGCAGCGCCTACCCCGGCGCTCCCGAGCCGCTCGAAGCTCTCGTCACACGCTGGGGCGCTGACCCCTACGCTCGCGGCTCCTATTCTTTCGCCGCGGTCGGCTCAGACCCGACGATGCGCGATGACCTGGCGGCTCCCATCGCAGGTCGGCTGCACCTGGCGGGCGAGGCGACCTCGCGCGAGCATCCGTCGACGGTGCATGGAGCACTGCTGTCAGGCCGCCGGGCCGCTGAGAACCTTCTCAGCAACCTCAGCGACCTCAGCACCTGAGTCTTGAGCGCGTCGCTCACATCGGTGCCGTCGCTCACATCCACGCCGTCGTCATGTGCCGTGCGCCCGCGCATTTCGGTCGTCAGGCTACGTGCCCGAAACAGTTCTCACCCAGGTTCACGACGCACTCGTTGGAGCCTCGGGCGGCAAATCGCCACGCCCGGCGAGGAACAGCACGATGGACGCCGCGCTCGCCTGCAGCTGCGGCCCGCGCCCGACCTGCCATCCGCCATCAACGGCAACGAAGGTGCGGGCTGTGACAACGCTGCGCTGCGGCATGCGCGAGCGCAACGCAAGGTCGAGAGCGACGGCCCCGCACAGGATCGGGTCGACGTCGAAGGCGAGTTCGTGTGCGGACTGCAGGTCGAGTGCCAGTACGAGAACCGATCCGAGGTCTCGGATACCGGCCCTCACTGCTGGCTGCGCCAACGTTCCGGCGCGTGCACGCAGGGCACCGGAGAGGTCGGCGGCAGGAATTGCCGCCACCTCGGGGCGCGGTACCTCCACCGCTCCCACGATGGTGGCCCATCGGCGCCACCACGGGGCGCACAGCTCAGAGAGCACCTCTCGAATGGCCGCGTCACCCGACACGCCCGGGCGCAGCGTCGGCGCGGTGAGCAGCGTTGGCTGAGCATCCAGTGCCGTGGCGATGGCAAACAACAGTTCCGCGACGGCGGGGGAGCGGTCGCGACTGACCGCGCCTTCGTCGTCGCCATTGCGGTTGCTGAGGGGGAGGAAGCGCGCCCAGTCCGTCACGGCTCCACTGTAAGCGTCTGCACCGCTGCACCGCTCCGCTTCTGCGCCTTCTGTGCCGTCTGCGCTGTCTGCGCGACCGTAAGATGAGCGAGTGACTGGCGCACCGTTCGACCGCCGTCAGGGAATTCTGCTGGGTGTCGTCGGCATCTTGCTCATTGCGGCCACACTGCGACTTCCCGTGGGGGCTCTCTCACCGCTTTCGCCGCTCATCAATGCCGACATTCCCCTATCGGCAACGGCGCTCGGCGTGCTGGGCATGCTGCCGCCCATTGGCTTTGCGATTTCCGGACTCGCCGCGCCCGGGGTGTCGCGCCGGCTAGGACTCGAGCGCACGCTGCTGCTCGCGATTGTCGTCATGATCGTCGGTCACCTGTTGCGTGCGGCTGCCCCTGGATTTGTGGCGCTCGTGCTCGGCAGCCTCGTGTTGTTGCTCGGGGCGGGGTTCGGCAACGTGTTGTTGCCAGCCGCCGTCAAGAGATTCACCCCGAACTCGATCGGCCCCATGACGGCGGCGTACGCCACGATCATGTCAGTCGGCTCTGCAGTGCCCCCTCTGCTCGCCGTGCCGCTTGCGGAGGGGGTCGACTGGAGGTTCTCACTCGCGAGCTGGGCGATCATCGCGACCGCCGCGATCGTGCCCTGGGCGCTCCTGGTCGTGCGGGCGCGCAACGCGCGACACACGCGCGATGCGCGCCTCGCCGCCGACGCCAAAACCGACCCGGACTCTGGCGCGACCTCCGGCACCGAACCGAGCGTTCAGCCGCTGGAGCCAGACGCACATCGTTTCGGCGCACTCGCCCGCTCACGCACGGTGTGGGGCATCACGATTGCGTTCGCCGTCTCGAGCATCTCGGCCTACGTAACCTTCGCCCTGCTGCCAGTGATTCTGGAGGATGTCGCGGGCGTGACCGCCGCGCAAGCCGGGTCGATGCTCGCGCTCTTCGCGATTCTTGGTGTGCCACTCGCGATTGTGGCACCCGTGTTGACGGCGCGGCTCGCCACGCCGACCCCGATCTTGCTCGCCTCGATGGTGCTCTTCGGGTTCGGATATGGTGGATTACTGCTGGCGCCGTCTTTCGCGCCACCGCTCTGGGTGGCGGCCATTGGGCTCGGCCAAGTGTCGTTTCCGATGTGTCTGGCACTGTTCTCACTGCGGACCCGCTCTGCGGGGATGGCCGCGAACGTGAGCGGCTTCGTTCAGACGGTCGGGTACGCGGTCGCCGCCGTGAGTCCGCTTGCCATCGGAGCGCTGCACGAGGCCACGGGGTCGTGGTCGCCGAGCCTCATCGTGCTTCTCGTCGTGGTCGCCGCGACCATCCCGGCGATCCCCCTGCTCGCGCGTGGCGCTCGGGTCGAAGACGAACTCAATCGATGAGGTCAGCGCGGTGCACGAGCGCCGCGGCGCCCACGAGCGGCCCCTCACCGCTCAGGCCCGACGCCACCACGCGTGTCTTCGTGACGAAGCCGAAGTCGCTGTGATGTGCCACGGTCGTGCCGACAAGAGCGATGTAGTCGACGCTGACGTGGCTGAATCCGCCGCCGATCGCGACGATATCGAGGTCGACGAGTGCGCTGGCGCTCGCGATAGCCCGACCGACGGCGGTGGCTGACCGCTCGACCGCGGCGCGGGCGATAGCGTCGCCGGCCGCGGCGGCGGCCGCGAGCTGCTCGCCCGTCTCGCCGGAGAATCCGTGATCCCGCGCCCACGCAACGGTGCGTGGACCCGAGGCGATCGCCTCGAGGCAGCCGCGAGCACCGCAGGCACACGGGTCGTCGAAACCTGCCACGGCAACGTGCCCGATGTGGCCCGCGTTGCCCGTGGGGCCAGCGATCACGCGCCCACCGAGAATGAGTCCGCCGCCGATGCCGGTCGACACGATCATGCCCATGACGTTCGACTCGCCTTGTGCCGCACCCATCCACACTTCGGCGAGGGCGATGCAGATGCCGTCCATGCGCAGAGTCACCGGCAAACCGGGCAGTTGCTCGGCCACGAGTGCCCCGAGCGGGTAGTTACGCCAGGCGGCCAGGTTCAGGGGTGAGACGTTGCCCGTGGTGCCCGCGATCGGTCCCGCGCTGCCAATGCCGGCGCCGATCAGGGTGGCGTCGACGGGAAGCACTGCGAGAGCATCCCGCACCGCATCGGTTACGGCTGTGGCGAGCCTGTCGCTCGTTGACGCGGCGCCGGTGGGGCGACGGTGGCGCGAGCCGTCGAGCAATCGACCAGCCGGGTCGACGAGCGCTGCCTCGACCTTGGTGCCACCGAGGTCGACGGCTAGGGCGTACTCGGTCACGGGTGTCCTTCCGCGGGGGGTAGTGGGCGACCGCGCGGCGGTCGTAGCCAGCGTACCCACGCGCGTGAGCAGTCTGACGCGCCAAAATGCTCATCTGAGCAGACCCTGCAACATATGTTGTTAGTAGGCCGCGCCGCACCTAGCCTGAAGCACGTCCCTCCCGCACTCTTTACCGCGAGCACTGTCTGGAAAGGTCGCGCACGCCATGGTCCCCGCCGAGACCGCCGCAGCCAACGAACTGCTCGCCGTGCGCGCCGCTGAGCTCTACTACGAAGAAAACAAGACTCAAGACGAGATCGGTGCGATTCTTCGCGTCACGCGCTGGAAAGTCGGCCGCTTGTTGGCGCAAGCGCGCGAGCGCGGGATCATCCGCATCGAAATCGTGCACCCGCGAGCCCGTCGACTCACACTCGAGCGCGAGCTCACGGCGCGATTCGGCCTCAAGGATGCGGTCGTCGTGCCCGCGCCTGCCGACGATGCCGAGTTGCAGGGTCGCGTGAGCGAGGCCGCCGCTGACTACCTCGTGAGCCACAGGCCGGTTCCGCGGCTGCTCGGCGTGAGCTGGGGCCGCACCTTGCACCAGGTGGCGGAGGCCCTGCCCACGGGATGGTCCACTGCAGTCAATGTGGTGCAGATCAACGGCGGCGTGAGCCTC
>JBBRWT010000050.1:0-12916 GCA_038249035.1 Actinomycetales bacterium | reverse complement strand
GTCGACGTCATATTCTGACCACGGGATCGCCGGAGACAGTCTCGAAGAGGCCTTGCTTCGGATGAGCGCTAGCACCTCGGTCGATATCGAAGATGACGTCTTTGTTGCTTGCTCTGAACTCATCGAAAAAGGAGTCACGGGCGTTCAAGCAATGTTTCACACCTTTGGTGACCCCGACGATTATGAGCTGGCGCTGGATGCCACCATCGCCGGGGTGCGACGCTCCGGGATCAGAGCACTTATTGTTCTCGGCACTACTGACCAAGCGGAATTTCTGCCGCCACAATTCGACCCCACTCTTGAGTTGCCAGAACTCTCTCTTCACCTACGTCGCCTCACTGCGAATGAGTTTGGTGACGTCGTTGAGCGCTCGTCGACTCGGTATCCGGAGACCACCTTCGGTGTTGGCCCGGTGGGTCCACAGTGGTGTTCTGATCCCCTGCTGCACACCATCGGCGACATCAGTCGGCAGGGCTTTCGAGTGCACAGTCACTTTGCTGAGAGCAGGGCGCAGAGGCAGTGGGCAGGAGACCTCTTCGGCCGAATGAAGCAGGCCGACTTGCTCGGGCCTCACACGAGCCTCGCCCACGCAGTCTGGCTCACGGATGAGGAAGAGGTACAACTGGCAGATCTCGGGGTCAGCCTTGTGGCGTGCCCTCTCTCTAACCACCTGCTGAACGCAGGGAGTGCCGACGTGTCGGGCTGGCAATCGGCCGGAATCCGCTTCGGAGTGGGACTGGACAGCGCCGACTGCACTGCTACCCCAATGGCTGTCGCGGGACGAGTGTTGACCCCAGCCGACGCAGAGCACGCCCTCACGATTGGTGGCCACCAGGCCACGGGAATTGATTCCCGCCATGACCGTGTCATCTGGGCGGATGCGGACGCCACCATGCCCGACAGTGTCGCCATCGCCGGCATCGAGCGAGTAGTGAACGGCCGTCTGGTCAACCACGCAGAGGTTGACGAGGCGAGAGCCCGCATCAGCGAGGCCATGAGACGCGACAGCCCGGAGCGTGCCCACCGACACCAGATCCTCGACGGCATCATGCCCTACTACCTCGAGAGCATCCGGGAGGCGACCGGTGATCGCTGAACTTGTCGAACCCGTCGGTGCCCTGCTGGGCGAAGGCCCACAATTGTTTCCAGACGGCACACTGAGGTGGGTCGACTTGCTGGCCGGCACAGCATTCATTCGGCAAGAAGGCCACTCGAGTGTTGCTGCCAGGTACCCTCACGAAGTCTCGAAAGTTCTGCCCTGGGTTCACGGCCACCTCGCACTCACGCGCACGGGAGTCGAGATGGTCGCAGAGAGTGGCGAGACGGTTGCCACCATCGACCTCACCGCCGGCGATTCCAGCCTGCGCTGCTCCGATGCGACCGTTCTGCCCCACGGCGGTATCGCGGTCGGGATCGTCGACAGAGATCTTGCTCCCGGCAGAGGGAGTCTCGTGGTTGTCCATCCGGACGGAGGAATCACTTGCGCCGTCGATAGGGCAACGATCCCTAACGGCATCGACGTGATGCCCGATGGTGTCGAGGTGGTGTGGGTCGATAGCCCCACCCACACGCTCACCCGTTTCACGATCGACCCCGCAAGCGGCAACCTCGTGAACCCGCGGGAATGGGTCACCTTTCCTCCCAGTCTCGGCGTTCCCGACGGTCTCTGTGCTGACACCAAAGGCGGTGTCTGGGTGGCGATGTGGGGCGGCGCACAGGTTGTTCACGTAGACAAAACGGGAACCATCACAGCGACCATCTCGCTCACCGTTGACCACGTCACCTCGGTGGCATTCGACGTCGATGACACCCTCGTCATCACCACGGGTTCTGTGGCGTTGAGCGAGGACGAGCGTACGCAAACCGTCGGCGCCGGAGGTTTGTGGGGTGTAAAGGCTAGTGTTCACGGCACTCGTGGCCTGCCGCCGCGGATCGCCACGCTGGCTCTTCCCCCAACCTTTGCGCCACGCTCTGTCTGACACTGACGACCACTGACACTTACGACCACTGACGCTCTCGACCACTGACCCGGAAGGACTTCACCCATGAACCCCAACCAGACTGAGCTGGTGGAATGGCTTCGGCAAGCGACCCCCGAGAGCGTTGTCGATCAGATCATCGACAAACTTGACGCAGGAGTGAGTATCGACGACCTATGGGCGGCGGGAGCGCTCACAGCGTCGAAATATGTCAGCAACCAGGCGAGAAACATGCTGGGGTTCGTCTCGCACGCCATGATCGGGTGCGAGGATGCACGACAGGCAGCCCTTGGCCAGCCGGAGAACATGCAGCGCCTCTTGCTGATCCAAGCTCTCACCCAAGTAGTGGTCGACCTGCACGACCCGTGCTTCTCTCCCTACGAACTGCTCGATACCTGGGGTGTTGAAGAGGCAAGCATCGAAGAAGGGGTGGCGCAGCTTCGAAGCGATGTGAAATTTGGCGAGTGGCTGCGAGCTGATCACCGCATCGTCGGGCTCGAGCGCACGATGCCACGTGACGACCTCGTCGACCTCTTGCTCGATATCGGCCTCGAAGGAATTGTTACCGACGATCACACGCTCATTACTCCCGCCCTGTCGCTCGACATGATCGAGCTGACCGGGTGGCAAGCAGGGTTTCCCATGCTTCGCGGCACCCTGCGGTACTCCTGCACGTTCCCGCGCAATCTCGGCCCCTACCAAAAAGCCACCGCCCTGGTCGACTCGCGGGGAGTCATTGACACCATCGCTGAGGGCGAGGTCGACACGCAGGCGGCAGGAATGCTGCGTGCGGAACTCCTCATCGCGGCCCCCGCCGATCGCCCCGCCCTGGTCGCCACCGCCTTGTTCGAGAGAAACCTGACCGCACAGACAGTCATGTCGGCGTTGTCATTGGCCGCTTGCGACATGTATCTGCAGGTCGACCCAGTGCCCCACGACGACTTTGACGCGGTCAGCCGCGAGGTAGCGCCGATCCACATCGGCACCAGTGTGAACATTCTGCGGGCGTCGCTGCCTCGGATGAAGGCCCGAACGAAGGCCCTTGCGGTGGTCATGGGCGGATGCTTGCTCGAGCGCGGTCCGAGCGTGCTGAACGAAGACTTCGAATTCGTCGCATTCGAGCCATCCCGCTCGTACCCGTACGACGAGGACGTTGCCCTGCTTGATGGCTCATCAGCCGAGTCTCTTCTCGAGACTCTCGACCGAGCGATGCATAACCACGACGCCAGAACGACGACGGCTGCGGTCGCCGCGTACCACCGGGCCGGAGGGGACGCCGAAGAGCTCATCACCGAACTGGTTCGC
This sequence comes from Actinomycetales bacterium, assembly GCA_038249035.1. Classification (GTDB taxonomy): domain Bacteria; phylum Actinomycetota; class Actinomycetes; order Actinomycetales; family Microbacteriaceae; genus Microcella. Next base: position 9,632 of record JBBRWT010000050.1, on the reverse strand, counting down.
GTCGCCTGCACCGACGATGGCACCCTCATGCACAACGTCAAGCACCTCCACGCCTGCCTCGAGGAGTTTCGCGCCTCCGCTCACCCTGACAGGTGGAACTTCTTGATCGCCGCCGCCCGATGGATCTCGTGGTACGCGGGAAACGACACGAAGACCTTCGAGCGGGCCGCGAAGCGGCTCACCCCACAGCCCGCATGAAAGCCCGATCTGTGGCGAATAGGCGGGGGCCGATAGACGACAAGAAGGGACACGTGGCTCAGTTGCAGCGGCCCGGTCAGCGTGGCGCGACGACGGCCCGCTGCTGCTCGCCGAGCTCGAGCACGAGCACGAGCACGAGCACGAGAAACTGGCTGAGGTAGTGCACGATCACGAACGGGTCGAACACCATCGTCGAGGTTGAGCCGGCCTGACGGCGATGACCGTTCCCGTCGAGCCACATGCGGAGGCCCATCACGTCGGGCAGCTCGTCGGGCGTCGCCAGCCACGGCCCGGCCGGGTTGAACGTCTCGGCAGATTTACCCTTGCTCCACTGCCCACCGCGCTCGATCTGTAACGCCGGCTCGCTCATGTCGTTCACCACGACGTATTCGGCGATGTGGGCCCGCGCCTGCCCCGCGCTGTCGCGGTAGCTGGTGCTGGCGCGCAGTCGGGGCGTCGACGGAGCCGGCTACGTCGGGCAAGGTCGGGTCATCAACGCGCACGACGGGCTTCTCGTGGCCGACGAGGCCAAGGCGCCTGAGCTTCATGGTGTTCCTTCACGTCGGGAGTCGCGCGGGGCTAGTACGTCGCGCGGCCGCCGCTGATGTCGTATACCGCCCCGGTCGAGAAGCTCACCTTGTCAGAGGTCAGCCACGCGACCAGTTCGGCGACCTCGTCGGCTCGACCGACTCGCTTCATCGGAATCAGGTCGGTAATGTACTTCAGCACTGCCGGGTCAGTCTTCGCATTCATGGGGGTATCAATGACGGCCGGCGCGATCACGTTGACGAGCACGCCCGTCTGCGCTAGCTCTTTACCAACTGACTTGGTAAGCGCGATCACGGCACCCTTAGTGGCAGAGTACGCGGCGAGGTTGGGGTTGCCGTCTTTGCCCGCCATCGAGGCGAAGTTGACGATGCGACCCCACCCGCGCTCGACCATGCCCGGCGCGAACGCCCGAATCGCAGCGACTGTACCCATGAGATTCACGTCGATCGTGCGCCGCCACTCGTCTGGGGTCGTCTCAAGCAGCGGCTTGTTGGGGCCGACGATTCCGGCGCAGTTGACGAGAATGTCGACGGGCCCGACTGCGGCCGCTACAGCCTGAACGGCGGCGTCGTCGCTGATGTCCAGCTGGTGGTGGTCAGACCGCCCGCCCCCGTCTGCCATGTCAAGCGTGATCACTCGGATGCCGTCAGCGGCTAGGCGCTCCGCTGTCGCGGCTCCGAGGCCACTCAGCCCTCCGGTCACGATCGCGGTGCGGGTCATGCGAGTCCTCTCGAGAGCGACAGTGCGCTCCAGCGTCAGCACACCGATTGATCATACCTAACCCGTCGGATCACCGATTGAGGGTGAGATTGACGAACGCAAACCTATCTGACAGGTTTAGACCATGCCCTCCGCGAAACCGCCTCGAGCCGACGGTGTGACCGCGCTCGACCACGTTCTCGCCGAGCTCGATCGTCTCATCGTCGACGAGCTCGAACCCGGTGCCAAACTGCCCGCCGAAGGAGAACTCGCCGCCCGGCTCGGGGTCAGTCGGCTCACGATTCGCGAGGCCATGAAGGTACTCGCTGGCCAGGAGCTCGTAGAGCTTCGCGCGGGCGCGCGCGCGACAGTGAAGGCGCCCTCGAGCGTCGTTCTCTCTCGTCACCTCGACGTCTTCATCAGAAGAGACCCCAGCACAGTGCTCGAACTCAGCGAGCTGCGCATGGGTCTCGAAGTGCAGGCCGCGAGCCTCGCCGCCGAAAGGGCGACCCCCGCATCTGTTCTTGCTCTCGAGAACGCCCTTGTCGCAATGAAGCGCGCGGCCAACGATTTCGCGGAAGGGGTCGGCGGCGAAGAGGCGTACCACCAGGCAGACCTAGAGTTTCATGAAGCCCTCGCCGTGGCGAGCGGCAACCGGATGCTCGCCATCGTGCTCACCAGCCTCGAAGTCTCGATGCGCGCGAGCTTCATCCACAGCTTCCGCGGGCAATTCGCGCGTGGCAGCACCCTCGCCGATCGGCTCGGACTGCACGAACGTGTGGCTGAGCTCGTCGCGGCCCGCGATGTACGCGGTGCGACAGCCTCGATGACCACCCTGCTCGCCGTCTCTGAGCGCGACATTCGAGCTTCGCTCGCCCCCAGCATCCCCCTCACTTCGTCACCTCACCACCCAGAAACCCACCAGACAGGAGAACCACCCCGATGAAACTCATGCGCGTGGGCGCCGCAGGCGCCGAGCGCCCCGCAGCGCTCGTCGACCGCCCCGAAGGCGGCACCGAGCTTCTCGACCTTTCAAGCATCGTCGATGACATCACCGCGGAAACTCTCGCCCCCGCGGTGCTCGCGCTCATCGCCGAGCGGGTGGCGAGCGGTGAACTCGGGACCCTACCCAACGGTCAGCGTATCGGCGCACCACTCGCCCGCATCGGCAAGATCGTGTGTGTCGGGCTCAACTACCGTGAGCACGCCGCTGAGGCCGGCCTTCCGATTCCCGACGAGCCGATTCTGTTCATGAAGGCGTCCGACACAGTGGTCGGCCCCGATGACGAAGTGCGCGTGCCTCGAGGCAGCGTGAAAACCGACTACGAGGTCGAACTGGCCGTGGTCATCGGGCGCACTGCCCGCTACCTTGACCCAGACGACAACCCGCTCAACTACGTTGCGGGCTATGCCATCAGCAATGACGTCTCTGAGCGCGAGTTTCAAATGGAACGCGGTGGCCAGTGGGACAAGGGCAAAAATTGCGAGACGTTCAACCCCTTCGGTCCGTGGATCGTCACGGCCGATGAGGTCGGCGACCCACAGGCGCTCACGCTCGGCTCGAGCGTCAACCGTGAGGTTCGACAGAACTCGACGACGGCCGACATGATCTTTCCGGTCGCCGAACTCGTTCGCTACATCAGCCAGTTCATGACCCTGTATCCAGGCGACGTCATCAACACCGGAACGCCGCAGGGTGTCGGTGCCGGCTTCGACCCGCCCCGCTTCGTGCACGCTGGCGATGTGGTCGACGTGACGATCGAACGACTCGGCACGCAGCGCCAACAGTTCGTAGATGGAGTGGGAGCCCACTCGTGATGGCGACCGCGCAGACCCTCATCGTTGTTGGTGCCGGGTCAGGAATCGGCGCGGGAGTCGCCGAGTTCCTCGCTCACCGAGGTTTCTTCGTCGCGTGCGTCGACCGCGATGAGCCGGGAGCATCCGCGACCGCCAAGGTAATCACCGCCGCGGGTGGTGAGGCGATCGGCATTGCCGCCGACGTTACCGATGCGATGTCGATCGAGGCCGCCTTCAGCTCTGTCGATGAGCTGAGAGGCCAGATTCATGCGGTGATTAACACTGCCGGCGTGCAAGGGCAGCTCGGCGTGCGCAGCCACGAAGTCAGCCTCGACGACGTCGATCGGGTTTACGCCGTGAACCTGCGTGGCGCTCTCGCTGTCAGCCAAGCGGCCATCACGAGAATGCTGCCCCACGGCTACGGCAGAATCGCCCACGTCGCTTCAATCGCGGGCAAAGAAGGTAACCCCGGCATGATCGCCTACTCGACGACTAAGGCCGGTCTCATCGGCATGGTCAAGGCGCAGGGCAAAGAGTATGCCCGTGATGGAATAACAATTAATGCCCTGGCCCCGGCGGTCATCCAAACTCCTTTTCTCGACACCCAGCCCGCCGACGTGATCGCCTACATGACCGAGAAGATTCCTATGGGCCGCACCGGCACGGTCACCGAAGTGGCCGAAATGCTGGCGTGGATGGTTTCGCCGGCCTGCAGCTTCACCACAGGATTCGCATTCGACCTGTCGGGCGGTCGTGCAACCTACTGAGCCGTCGGGGGCCGCCGCAAGGCAGGTGGCGCCGGCGGACCTCCTGACCCCTACCAGCGTGCTGCCCTACCTGGTGGCCCGGGGGATCGTCGGGTCGAGTGCGACCGCGGCCGAGTTGAGTGGGGGCGTGAGCAATGTTGTGTTGCGCATCCACGACGGCGACACCGACCTCATTGTCAAGCAGTCTCTTCCGCGCTTGCGCGTGGCCGAAGAGTGGCTGGCGCCGCAAGAGCGCACAATCACCGAAGCCGAAGCCATGGTGCTCGCGTCGACCGTGGTCAACGACGGCGTACCGCGAATCGTGCTGAGCGATGACGCCGCTTTCGTGTTAGCGATGGACGCCGCCCCCAGCGACTGGAGCGACTGGAAGACGCAGCTCATGTCGGGAGTGGTTAACGAGCGCATTGCCGCCCGTGTGGGAAGCATCATGGGTTCGATTCATCGCGCGACGCTCGATGAGAGTTCACTCAGCGCGCTTCTTCGCGCAACCGAGCCGTTCGAACAACTTCGGTTGCGCCCGTATTACGAACACACGGCCCGCGTGCGAACTGAATGGTCGCCCATACTCACCGAGCTCGCCGACGAGTTGCGAGCCAACCGGCGTTGCCTCGTGCACGGTGATCTGTCTCCGAAGAACATCTTGGCGCCCGCCGATCGGCAAGCCGACCGTGCCTGGGTCATCGACTTCGAGGTGGCGCACCGCGGCGACCCGCGTTTCGATCTGGCTTTTCTTCTCACCCACCTGACCATGAAAAGCATCCACCTACCAGCCCTCAGCGATGATCTCGATCGAGCGGGTTACGCGTTTCTTGATGCATACCGTTCTGCCGCCGGTGACGATCTCACGCCCGATGTCGCCGGCACGGCACGGCACATCGGAGCGCTATTACTCGCGCGGGTCTATGGCAAGTCGCCTGCCGAGTATCTGACCGCTGCTGGTCGTGCTCACGCTGAGCGACTGGCCGCTCCTGCCCTCGAGGGGCGCATCGCGTCTCTCGACGACCTCATCCGCTTTCGAGAGGACACTCGCTCATGACCACGTCGACCATCCACGCCGTCCACGCCTGGGAGGCACTCGATTCTCGAGGCAAACCGACCGTCGCTGCGACGATCGAGCTTTCTGACGGCTCTCACGGCCGTGCGGTCGTGCCGTCGGGCGCTTCGACAGGAGGTCACGAGGCCGTCGAACGTCGCGACGGCGGTGAGAGATACCGCGGCCAAGGCGTGCTCAACGCCGTCGCCTCTGCCAACGGCGAACTCCGTGATCGCATTATCGGGCTCGATGCCGACGATCAGCAGGCGGTGGATGCCGCGCTCGAGTCGGCCGACCCCCGAGCTGATCTCGGCACGGTCGGAGCCAACGCCGTGCTGGCCCTCTCGCTCGCAACCCTGCTGGCAACAGCGGAGTCGCACTCTCGCCCGCTCTGGCAGCAGCTCGACGCTGCCGAACAGCCGCTCATTCCCATGCCAATGGTCAACATCGTGTCGGGGGGCGCCCACGCGCGTGGGCTGCTCGACATTCAGGACGTGCTGGTGGTGCCCGAGGGTGCCAGCTCGTTCGCCGAGGCTATGGAGTGGGTCGACCGGGTGCGCTACGCAACCGCAGAACTACTCGACGGGCGCGGAGGCTCCTCCGCTCTGGTGGCAGACGAAGGCGGGCTCGCTGGTTCGCTCGGAAGCAACGATGCAGCGCTCGCCCTCGTGACTGACGGAATCCACCGCGCCGGTCTGCGCCCCGGGGTCGACGCGAGTCTCGCGCTCGACTTGGCCGCTAACCAGTTGTATACGGGTGAGCGTTACGCGCTGCGCGTCGAAGGGCGAGAGCTCAGTCGCGCCGACTGGCTCGGTGTCATTGCCGAATGGTGCGAGCGGTATGCGATCGTCTCCATCGAAGACGCGCTGTTCGAAGATGATTGGGAGGGCTGGGCGATCGCTTCGGGCTCAGTCGGGGTCGGGCGCCAGCTACTCGGCGACGACCTCTTCGCCACAAACGACGGCCGCGTCGAACGCGGCGTGGCCGACGGCATCGCGAATGCCGTGCTCATCAAGCCCAACCAGGCGGGCTCTGTATCGAGGGCCGCCGCGGTTGTTCGTCGCGCCCAAGCGGCGGGTTACGGCACGGTCGTCAGCGCACGTTCGGGCGACACCGAAGACACCTGGCTGGCTGACCTCGCGATCGGCTGGCGCGCCGGTCAAATCAAGGTGGGGTCGACCATGCGGTCAGAACGCACCGCAAAGTGGAACCGCGTGCTCGAACTCGAGTCACGAGCAGCCGGGCACAGTGTCTTTGCGGGGCGCAACTCTCTTGCTGGGCGAAAGTAGGCAACCCCCATGGTTCACACCCAGATCGCAGAACGATTCACTGCCTCTCTGGCCGAGCACGGCGAGGGGCCCGTCTGGCTCGCCGAGACCGGGCAGCTAGTCTGTGTCGACATGCTCGCGGGCGATATCCTGACCATCGATGCCGAAGGCGCGCTCGTCGAACGCCGTCACGTTGGCGTCGTTGCGGCGGCCGTGCGCCCTCGGGTCAGCGGCGGGCTCATCATCGCCGTCGAACGGGGTTTCGCGTTGCTCTCGCCCGACGGTGAGCTCGCGGCGCTGCCCGAGCTCTGGAGCGACCCCACCGTGCGGATGAACGATGGCGCCTGCGACACCCAGGGGCGAATGTTGTGCGGCACCATGGCCTACGACGCAGCCCCCGGCCGCGGTTCTCTGCACCGGCTCGAGCTCGGCGGCAACACGACAACTGTGCTCGACGGGCTGACCATCTCGAACGGCATCGTGTTCAGCCCCGACGGAAGCACCGCCGTTTTCATCGACTCGATGACGCAACAGGTACGGCGATACCAGATGCCCGCCGACGATGGGTCCTGGCACGAGTATGACGTCATCGTCGAGATCGATCCCGCCCTCGGCACGCCCGATGGTGTATGCCTCGACGTCGAGGGCGGAATCTGGGTGGCCCTGTGGGCTGGTTCAGCCGTGCACCGCTACAACGCCCAGGGCGAACTCACCGATGTGGTGACACTTCCGGTGAATCAGGTGACGGCGTGCGCGCTCGGAGGGAGCGATGGTTGCACCCTGTTCATCACAACGTCGGCCCTCGGGCTCGATCGCCATAGTGAGCCGGATGCGGGGGCGATCTTCACCGCCCGTGTCAGCGTGGCGGGCGAGCCTGCCCTGATGTCGCGACACTAAGGGATTCAGCCGATATGCGAGCAATGACAACGAAACCCGCGTGATTGCGGAGGCACGAGAAACTGGGCCCCCGCGCCATGATCGGGTTCGAGTCGCTCACTACGCCAACGGCGGCTCTTGACTGCGTGTATTCGACTGGCCCGCCAGTCGAATCAATGAGCCGTTCGTCGCCCACACTCGAGATGCCCATGGGCCGAGCGAGTTGCCTGAGACTTCGCCGACTCGCAGCGCATCGACCGCGGTGAGTCGGTCATCCGGCGGCACGTCGATTGCCACGGTGTCGCTCGAAAGGTTCGCCAAGACGCGCACCCGGTGGTGACCGTCGACGCGGTCATAGAGCACGACACGAGGATCGCCCGTGGGCACATCAACAAAGTCGCCCAACGCGAGCGCGGCGAGGTTTTTGCGCGCCGCAATCACGGCCCGCACGTGCGAGAGCACTGACTGTGGGTCGTCATGTTGCGCCTGCACCGATAACCACGTTGCGCTGGGGTTTACCGCGAACCATGCGCTGCCCGAAGTGAAACCAGCAGCCGGCGCTGCACTCCACTGCATGGGAGTTCGGGCATTGTCGCGCGACGTGCGACCGAGGTCACCGACTAGCTCGAGTGGTTTACGCCCGCGGGCCAGGCCGGCCCGAATGTACTCCACTGCCGACACGTCGACGAACTCGTCGATGCTGGCAAACGACCTGTTGACCATGCCGATCTCATCGCCCTGGTAGATAAACGCGGTACCCCGCATCAGGTACATCATCGTCGCGAGTGTCTTCGCCGACTGCGCCCAATGCTCTGGCGAGTCATCCCCGAAACGGCTCACTGTTCGGGGCTGGTCGTGGTTGGTCCAGTACAGACTGTTCCAGCCGCGTTCGGCAAGGCCGTCTTGCCAGTCGACGAGATTTCGGTAGACCGCGGTGCGGTCCATGGGCACCGGTCGCTTCCAGTCGTCGGGCGCGCGGTCGAGCGACACGTGCTCGAACTGAAACACCATGTCGAGCATCCGCTCTTCGGGATCACTGAGGGCACGTGCCTGACCGACCGTGACATCCGGCGTCTCTCCCACTCGCACCAACCCCGCGTCACGGCCGGCGAAGACCTCGTCATGCATCTCGCGCAGAAACTCGTGCAGTCGCGGGCCATGCAGGTACCAGTCGCGACCGTCACCCCGCCCGGTGTCAGCGAGCGGCGGCCCATCGGCGAGGGGATACGTCTTCGAGATCAGGTTGATGACATCCATGCGAAAGCCGCCGACACCGCGGTCGAGCCACCAGGCCATCATCGAGTAAACGGCCTGCCGAACCTCGGGGTTCTCCCAATTGAGGTCGGGCTGCTCTGGGGCGAACAAATGCAGGTAATACTCGCCCGTTGCCTCGTCGAGAGTCCACGCCGGTCGCGAGAAGAACGACTCCCAGTTGGTCGGCTCGGCCCCCGGTGCGCCGGGCGCAAACCCCTCGCGAGGCGGTCGCCAGATATACCAGTCACGCTTCGCGTTCTGCCGCGACGACCGCGATGCGGTGAACCAGGGATGCTCATTCGAGGTGTGGTTCACTACCAAGTCCATGATCAACCGCATGTCGCGCACCCGCAGCGCCTCGATGACCTCATCGAGCTGCGCCACCGTGCCGAACGTTGGATCAATCTCGCGATAGTCGCTGATGTCGTAGCCATTGTCGTGCTGCGGCGAGCGATAAACCGGGCTCAACCAGACCGCGTCGACACCGAGCCAGTGCAGGTAGTCGACCTTCTCGAGTAGGCCGCCGAGGTCGCCGATGCCATCGCCGTCAGAGTCACGAAAACTGCGCGGGTAGACCTGGTACACGGTTCCGGCGTGCCACCAGCGGGAGTCGCCAGTTGCCATCGAAGTGTCAGTCATCTGCTCAGTGCTTCGCCATGTAGCCGCCGTCGACCAGCAAGGCCGTACCCGTGACGAACGAGGCGAGATCACTGATCAACCAAGCGGCGGCGTTCGCGATGTCGTCAGGAGTCGCCATCCGGCCCAGCAGGTGTTGCCCGTTGGCCGCGGTGCGCAGAGCCGCTGGATCCGCCGAGGTCGCGAGAGCCTGGTGAGTGAAGCCGCCATCAACCCAGCCGGGGCAGATCGCGTTCACGCGAATACCGTGCGGGGCGAGTTCGCCAGAGAGGCCCGTGGTGTAGCCGATGACGCCCGCCTTCGTCGCCGAGTACGGCGCCGACTCGGCAGATGCCGCAAAGGCTGACACTGACGACAGGCTCACGATCGATCCGCTGCCCGCAGCTTTCAGGGCGGGTACCGCGGCACGAGTAGCGCGGAACACGCCTGTCAGGTTGACGTCCATCATCGCGTGCCACATCGCGTCGGTCATCTGCTCGCTGGGTGCACTGCTCCACAGGCCAGCGGCGTTCACGAGGGCCGTCAGCCGACCCCACTCACCGACAACCCGATCGT
>JBBRWT010000049.1:0-13189 GCA_038249035.1 Actinomycetales bacterium | reverse complement strand
TTGAGGCAAGCGAGGCTGAGGTTAAGGCCGGCCGCAACCCCATCTTTCAGTCACACATGTGGGACGGCTCGGCCGTGCCGCTGGCTGAGAACCTCGAGATCGCGAAGATTTTGTTGCCGCGCATGAAGGCCATCCACGCCATTCTCGAGGTCGAGATCGGCGTCGTCGGCGGCGAAGAAGACGGTGTGCAGCACGAGGCCTCGAACGACGCCCTGTACACGACCCTCGGCGACGTGACCGCGGCGGTCGAAGCCCTGGGATTCGGCGAGCAGGGCCGCTACATGGCCGCCCTCACGTTCGGCAACGTGCACGGCGTCTACAAGCCGGGCAACGTCAAGCTGCGCCCCGAACTGCTCGCCGACATTCAGGTCGGTATTCAGAAAAAATATGGCACGGATGCCCTTCCGCTCGACCTCGTCTTCCACGGTGGCTCGGGCTCTACCGCGGCTGAGATTTCGACGGCCGTCGCCAACGGCGTCATCAAGATGAACATCGACACCGACACGCAGTACGCCTTCAGCCGCTCGGTCGCCGACACGGTGCTCAAGAACTACGACGGCTTTCTCAAGGTCGACGGAGAAATGGGCAACAAGAAGGTCTACGACCCGCGCGCCTGGGGCAAGACCGCCGAGAGCGCCATGGCGAAGCGCGTCATCGAAGCCACTCAGCAGCTCGGCTCGGCCGGGCACTCGGGCCGCTAAGCGAGCACCGGTCGGCACGCCGCGCTACCGGGCGACGGGCCCGCCCGGCGTTCCCGGCTCAGGCGTGCGCTGCACGAGCGAGCGCGACTTCGGGGTGCCCGCCACCTCGAACTCGACCGCGGTGACCGGCCCGGTGCGCCAGCGCAGGTTGTTGACGGTCGACTGGAGGCTCACGTAGTACGGCGCGAGGAAGGTCTCACGCCGACCCTCGGGCAGGGTACTCATGATGCGCAGGGCCACCGCGATCGCGCCGTCGTCAGTGCGGCGCAGTTCGACCCGTGCTGAGCCGAGCTGCGCGGTGGCCCCCCCGAGCAGGGCGTCCAGTAGCGCCCGCATGGCCGTGCGCTGGGCGAGATCGAGCCGCGCGGCGAGCCGATCAGGGTCGTTGACCGTCATCGCGCGGCCGGCGGCCACCCGCTCGATCCAGGTGCTGTCCGCCTCGCCAGTGAGTTCGCCGCGCAACCGCTCGGCGAGTGCAGCGGCGCGCTCGGTGTCCGCGGCTGTCACGACGCCGCGCTCAAGCACCGACTTGATCAACGCGGTCGCAGGGGCGATTCTGTTGCTCGTCAGCTCATCGACGGCCGAGACGAGGGCATTGTCGCTGGGGTGGCCGACCAGCATTTCCAGCGGTCGTTCGATCCATCGCGACAGCGCGAGGGTGATCGAGCGGATCATGACGACTCCGCCGACCATGCCGCTGACGATAGGAACGAGCGTGATCGCCACGCTAGAGAACGGTGGCCAGGCGGGGTTGTCAGGAACCACCACCAGCACCATCGTGAGGGCTGTGACGGCTGTGACGGCAAGCAACACGGCACCGAGAGTGGCCAGCCGCAGCGCTGACGAGTACGGCACCAGAGCGAGCAGCAGCAGCGCGAGGCCCAACGGGCCCCACCACAGCTCGATCGCGAATCGTTCGCCCGCATAACCAACTGCCGAAAGCACGAGTGCCATCGACGCGAATGCCACCGCTATCAGCGCCCGCACGAGCGTGAAGGCTCCGCGACGCGGCCGCGTGGCGAAGTGCACCCAGAGTATCGACAGCACTGCCAAGCCCAGCGCAGCCACCTGCACGAGCGGACGCTCACCAGCCTGACCTAAGGGCCCGAGAACCATGATGCCGTGCGCGAGGGTAAGCCCCGCAGCCGCGAGCGGCAGGTTCGGTGTCGTGAACCAGCTCAGCGGGTCCGCGTCTCGAGGACTGCGCCCCCACAAGGGGGCTATCACGAGAGGCCTGTCACGATGCACCACCCGGCACGGGAACGGTCATCATGACCGTCGTGCCGTCGGGGCCCGACCAAATGCGCACAGTGCCTCCGACCTGCTGAATGCGCTGCTCGATCGAGATGCGCACACCAAGACGGTCGGAGGCGGTAGTCGTGGTGAAGCCACGGCCATCATCGACGACGAGCACCGTCAGGGCGCCGTCGCGCAAGCCTGACACGAGCTCGGCCCGATCGGTACCCGCGTGCTCGACCACGTTGTCCAGAGCGGCACGGGCGGCACCCACCACGGCGTGACGCGTCGCGCTCGGCACATGATCGTCGAGCAACTCGGTGCCGCTCACGTCGACGCGCACGCCGCTCCATTGGTACTCGTGAGCGAGCTCGAGCAGGGCATCGCCGAGTGCGCTTCCGGCCATGGGCGTTCCCACCGAATCGGCGACCGAAGCGCTCGCCAGCACGGCCAGATGATCAGTGAGCACCGTGCGCGTGCGGGGGGCAAGCGCACCGGGCGAGCGCGCGATCGCTGCGAGATCGGCAAGGACGGTGTCGTGCACGATGCTCGCGGCGCGCTGCTCAAGAAGGCGTCGGCGATCATCCCCGATGACGTCGCCAGCCGCCGACGTCATCGGTTCGAGTTGCCGTTCGGCTTGACGCTGGGCAAGCACGAGAGTGAGGTAGGCGACCAGCGAGATCGTAAACACGATGAGCGGGCCCGTGCCGGGCTGCACCGAACTGCCCGCCAGGCTCAAGCCCAAGACGACACTGAGCTGGGCGACCACGTAGGCCGCGATCGTCCAACCCGCTCCGTTCAGGGCGCGACCGGTCACGGCTCCGACGAGGCACATGGCCGTGGCCGCACGATTGAGCAGGAATGGCCCCTGCTCGTCGAATCTCGGATCAACGGCCAGGGCGAGCACAATCACTGCCACCGAGAAGATCGCCCCGCCGCCAATGTACAGAACAGCCGTCAGCCTGCCGGGCCGCCACAGCAACAGCAGTGCCAAGGCACCGATACCCAAAATCGGAGTGACGACGAGTGGAATCTGCCCAGCGGCGCCGTGAGCAGCGAGTACGTCGGCAACGATGAGTGCGGTCATGAGCGACCCAGCTACTGCGATCACCCGCTGGGTAGTGGCAAGGCCCCGTACGGTGATCTTTGCCGCGACGGACCGCGGTAACGCGACGCTCGTCATGGTCGCACACCACACGGTGTTGCGACCGCACCGGTCATCGCCTGCCCCGCCGCGAATACCGTTGCCCGCATCGTTCGCCGCTAGTCGCGGATGCGCCCGCCGAGCGCCCGCTCGTCGACGTTGCCCGCCTTGTCACGCCGCAGCTCTTTCGGAAGCGAGAACTGCAGATCTTCTTCGGCGGTCTTCACTTCGTTGACAGTGTCGAATCCCGCATCGCGTAGATCGGCGAGTACCTGTTCGACGAGCACCTCTGGAACGCTCGCCCCGCTCGTCACGCCCACGGTCGCGACGCCGTCGAACCACTCTTGCTTGATTTCACTCGCATAGTCGACGCGGTAGGCGGCCTTGGCCCCGTATTCAAGTGCCACCTCGACGAGGCGCACGCTGTTCGAGCTGTTCGCCGAGCCAACGACGATCACGAGGTCAGTCTCTGGTGCGACCTTCTTGATCGCCACCTGCCGGTTCTGGGTGGCATAGCAGATGTCATCGCTGGGAGGGTCTTGCAAGTGCGGAAACCGCACCCGCAGGCGCCGCACGGTCTCCATCGTTTCGTCGACGCTCAGCGTCGTCTGTGAGAGCCAGATGAGCTCGTCAGCGTCAGGCACCGCGACAGAGTCGGCCTCGTCGAGCGAGCCGATGAGAATGATGCGCTCGGGGGCGTGCCCCATCGTGCCCTCGACCTCTTCGTGGCCGGCATGCCCAATGAGCAGGATGCGGTAGTCCTGCTTCGCGAATCGCACCGCTTCACGGTGCACCTTTGTCACGAGCGGGCAGGTGGCGTCGATCGCCTGAAGGTCTCGATCGGCAGCGCCCTGCACGACAGCCGGGCTCACCCCGTGCGCCGAGAACACGATGTGCGAGCCGAGCGGAACCTCCTCGACCTCGTCAACGAAGATCGCACCCTGGCTCTCGAGCTGGCTCACGACATGCACGTTGTGCACGATCTGTTTGCGCACGTAGACGGGTGCGCCGTACTGCTCGAGCGCCTTCTCGACCGCAATCACGGCGCGGTCGACACCCGCGCAGTAGCCCCGCGGCGCGGCGAGAAAAACCCGCTTCGGCCGGTCGACGGGCACGGCGAAAAGCCGCTCCCGGCGCTGAGGGATGGCGGGGGTCGTCAAAGTGGTGCCAATGGCGCCATTGGTGATCGTGCTCACAGCTCTCAGTCTACGAGAGGCACCTGGGGGCTTCCGCTACTCGACATCGCGCCGCAGGGTCGTGAGCGATGCCGCGAGCAGCAACACGGTCACGAGAGCGGCGAGCACGAGGCCACCCTGCCACCACAGCAGGGCATCCACAGAGGCCGATGGCACGCTCGGATCGAGCGCGCTCATCGAGCTGAGAATGCCCGAGCCAACGAGCGCGTCGGTTGCTGAGCCCGGCAAGAACCGGCCGAGCGAGGCCGACCACTCCCACACATTCGCCACGAGACGCAGAATTGGTTCGACGAACTGCGTGAACGCCAGCACGATCACAATGGCTGCGATCTGGCTAGTGAGGAGGGCGCCGAGCCCGAGTCCCAGCAGCGACCACAGCGCCGTCGCGACTACGGTGCGCAGCAGTACGGCGGTGACCTCGGGCTCGCCCAGCGACGTTGGCTCGCCGAGGACCGCGAGCACCGGTGCACCGAACCCGACCGAGCCGATGAGCCCGACGATGCCATAGACCGCACCCATGAGCGCGGCCACGATGCCCTTGGCCGTGAGCACGAGACCGCGTCGGGGCTGGGCGAGAACGGTCGGGGTGAGAGTGCCGTGCCGGTACTCGGTGGTGGCGAGCAGGGCGCCGAACAGAAGTGGGATAACAAGCCCGACAGCCGTCACGCTGCTGTAGACAAGGTTCGCCGTGACGACGGGGTCGAGCCGAGGGGCGGGGGCACCTGACGCCGTGCCCGTGAGCTGCGCGCCAACGTCGCTGAAAAAAAACGCCAGCCCCGCGGCGGTCAGCCCGACATAGATCACCATGATGAGGGCGAGAAGCCACCACGACTTCAGTGAGAACACCTTGACGAACTCGGCGGCGGTCGAGCGAGTAAGCCCCATACCCACGGCGATGGCGCGCGCACGAGGCGTGGCACCGGCAACACGGGCGGTCATGCCGCGCTCCCCTCATCGGCGGTGAGCGCAAGAAACACCGATTCGAGCCCGTCCGCCTCGTCGCTGAGGTGTGTGAGGGCGATTCCCGCGTCACGGGCGACCTCACCGGTTCGCACCACGTCGATGCCGCACACTCTCAGCCCCCTGTCGCCTCGCTCGACGGTGGCCCCGGCGCGCGTGAGTGCATCCGCCAGCCCGGCCGAATCGGCCGCGCCAACTCGCACCCGTGCCGTGCCCGCCTCGAGAGTGCTGAGCGTGCCATCGAAGACGATGCGACCGTGCCGAATCACCACGACGTCGTCGACCGTCTGCTGCACCTCGCTCAGCACGTGCGACGAGAGCAGCACGGTGCGGCCCTCGGCGGCGAGCGCGCGCAGGAGGCCGCGCATCCAGCGGATTCCGTCGGGGTCGAGGCCATTGATCGGCTCGTCGAGCACGAGCGCGTCGGGGTCACCGAGCAGTGCGCTCGCCAACCCGAGGCGCTGACGCATGCCCAGCGAGTACCCTCCCACGGCGCGGTGCCCCGCATCGGTGAGGCCCACTTGCTCGAGCACCGCATCGACGCGCGCACGCTCGATGCCCGCCGCGATCGCGATCGTCAGTAGGTGGTTGCGGCCGCTGCGGGCGGGGTGGAATACGTCAGACGAGAGCGACCCGCCCACTCGATGCGCTGGCGAGACGAGGTCGCGGTAGCGCAGGCCATCGACGAGAGCATCGCCGGCGGTCGCCCGGTTGAGCCCGAGCAGGATGCGCAGCGTCGAGGTCTTGCCCGCGCCGTTGGGCCCGAGAAAACCCGTCACGCGGCCCGGTGCCGCCGAGAACGAGACATCGCGCAGCGCCGTGACGTCGCCGTAGACCTTGGTCAACGCGTCGATCGTGAGCGGCGTGGGGGTGATCTTGCGGGCGGTCTCGCGGGCGGTCTTGCTGGCGGTCATGCTGGCGGTCATACGGGCGGTCATGGGGCTCCTAGGATGCGCGCGCCAGTTCGTCGGCGCTGTCGACTACCCTGGCGAAGGCCGCCGATCAACACAAGGAGGGCACCGTGACCGATGCGCCTCGCGTGCAGTCCGGAGCCGTGCAGTCCGGAGCCGTGCAGTCTGACTCTCCTGCTTCGAGCGCCGACGCCCCGTGGCCGGTCAGTCAACTGTCGGCGAAGCTCAAGGACTACATCGACCGCCTCGGCCAGGTCTGGGTCGACGGCGAGATCGCCCAGTGGGGCGTTTCGGGCGGCAACATCTACGGCAAGCTCAAAGACGTCCAGCTCGATGCGACGATCTCATTCGTCATCTGGTCGTCAGTGCGCGCGACGCTGCCCGAGGGGCTGGGTCAGGGCGATCGGGTGACCGCACTGGTGAAGGCCAACTGGTGGGTCAAGGGCGGCACGCTCACGATGCAGGTGTCTCAAATGCGGCGCGTCGGGCTGGGTGACCTGCTCGAGCGGCTCGAGCGGCTGCGCGCCGCCCTCGCGGCAGAAGGGCTCTTCTCCATCGAGCGCAAGAAGAAGCTCCCCTTCTTGCCGCAGTGCATCGGCCTCGTCACCGGCAAAGACAGCGACGCCGAGAAAGACGTCATCCGCAACGCGCAACTGCGATGGCCGTCGGTGCGGTTTCGGGTCGTTCACGCCGCAGTGCAGGGCGACAAGGCAGTCGCCGAAGTGACGGCGGGCATCCGTACTCTCGATGCTGACCCCGAAGTCGACGTCATCGTGGTTGCCCGCGGCGGCGGCGACTTTCAGAACCTGCTGCCCTTCAGCGACGAGAGCCTCGTGCGCGCGGCCGCCGCCTGCGAGACCCCGCTCGTCAGCGCCATCGGGCACGAGAACGACCGGCCGCTACTCGACGAGGTGGCCGACCTGCGCGCCTCGACGCCAACAGACGCGGCCAAGCGCGTCGTGCCCGATGTGAGCGACGAACTCGCACGAGTGCAGCAGGTGCGCACACGCCTGCTCACGCGGGTCACCGGTGCCATCGCCACCGAGGTTGATCGCGTCGCGGCCATTCGGTCGCGCCCCGCGCTCACCTCTTCGGCCTGGATCGTCGACACCCGCGCCGATGAGCTCACCCGCTCGGTCGCTCGCGGAGTCGAGCTCACGAGCCGGCTACTCGAACGGGCCCACGTCGATAGTGACGAGAGGCGCGCCCAGCTACGCGCGCTCTCGCCGAAGCGCACGCTCGACCGCGGTTACGCCATCGCGCAAACCGAGCACGGCGCCGTGATCCGTTCGGCTGGTGCTGTGTCGACGGGCGATCTCGTGCTTCTCACCCTGGCCGACGGCAAGCTGACCACTCGCGCCGACGGCAAGCTGACCACTCGCGCCCGCGGCGTGAGGGTTTCGGGCACTCCGGTCTCGCCCGGTACGCCCGAGCCCGACTCCCACGACTCCTGAAGAAAGGCCCGCCTACCATGGGTGACGTGACCGCCTCGAACACCGCTGACACTGCTAACACCGCCAATACTGCCGACATCGCTGGCCTCAGCTATGAGCAAGCGCGCGACGAACTCGTGCGCGTGGTGAGTGAGCTCGAGCAAGGCGGCGCCACTCTTGAACAGTCCATCGCTCTGTGGGAGCGCGGTGAGGCGCTCGCGCGCCGCTGCGAGGAGTGGCTGATTGGCGCGAAAGAGCGTCTTGACGCGGCCCGCGCAGCCGCCGCGGGCTGATGCCGTGAGTACCCCGAGCCCCGGAGTGCCGGCCGAATCCGGCGCCGAGACGCCCGAGCAGAAGGCCGACCGCGTCGCCGAGGCGCGCCGCAAGCGCCGCGCCAACCAAACCACGCGCAATCTCATCGGCTCGCTCGCCGCCTCGCTGGGCATCGTGCTGTTTCTCGTGCTCGTCGTCGTGCGGCCTGACCCGGTGCCCCTCGCGATTGACTATGCCGCCACTGCCGCCGAGGCGGAGGCCAGCCTCGGCACCACGGTGATCTCGCCCGTTGTTCCCCCCACCTGGAGTGCAAACCGCGCCGAGTTCGCCGGGTCGGGGGGCGTGGACGAGTGGAATATCGGCTTCATCACCGCCGACCGCACGTTTTTGGGGCTGTTGCAGGGTTTCACTGACGAGCAGGGTTGGCTGCGCGGTGCCTTACGCGACCCAGGCGAGGGCGAGCGCGTGACCATCGCCGGTGTTGAGTGGCAGCGCTACGACCGCCGCGGTGTCGACGGCGTTGGCCTGCGTGAAATCGCTCTCGTGACGAGCACACCCGACAGCACAGTTGTGTTGTACGGCACCGCCTCAGACGCCGACCTTGAGCTGCTCGCTACGGCTGTCGCGGCAGAACTGCCTCCCGCGGTTGACTGACCCGGCGCCAGTCGACCCGTAGCCAGTCGACCCGGCGCCAGTCGACCCGTAGCCAGTCGACCCATAGCGTGCCGCTCCCGCTACGCTCTAAGTCGCCCTGCACGACCGTGCACCGCTGCCGATCCCGCGCAGGAGCACCATGCCGACAGAACGTCGCACGCCCGCCCAGGTTTGGCGCGAAATGCAGCGGGGAAACGCGCGATTCGTCGCGGGTGAGCCCCAGCATCCCCGACAAGATGTTGACCGGCGCGCCGAACTCGCCGGCCACCAGGCCCCGCACGCCGCCCTGTTCGGGTGTAGCGACTCACGCCTGGCCGCCGAGATCATTTTCGACAAAGGCCTCGGTGACTTGTTTGTCGTGCGCAATGCTGGCCAGGTCATCAGCGACAGTGTCATCGGCTCGCTCGAGTACGCAGTGGCGGTGCTGAAGGTGCCGCTCATTCTCGTTCTTGGGCACGATGAGTGTGGTGCGGTAGAAGCGGCGATCTCTGCAGTCGACCCTGACTCCCCGGTGCTGCCCGTGCACATCCAAGGCATTGTCGACCAGATCATGCCCGCCGTCGAGCGGGTGCGGCTGGCCACCGGCTCTACAGGCGCGACAAGAATCGACGCGCTTGAGGTCGGGCGTGAGCACTTGCGCGACACTGTCGAAGCCCTTCTCGCCGCCAGCGAGCTCGTGGGCGATGCGGTTGCGGCCGGTACGCTGGCCATTGTCGGCGCGAACTACCGCCTTCGCGAAGGCAGGGTCGTGCCCGACGTCGTCGTCGGCCGGCTTTAGCCCTATCCAGCCGGCGCTCAAGCTAACCCCCTACCACCGCGACCAACCTTGTGAACCACTTCTGACCTGCGAAGGAACACACCGCCGTGAGCACCGAAACCGACTACCGCATCGAGCACGACACGATGGGCGAGGTGCGTGTTCCGCGCAGCGCCCTGTACCGCGCACAGACGCAGCGCGCCGTCGAGAACTTTCCGATCTCGGGCTCGGGTCTCGAAAGCGGGCAGATCATCGCCCTCGCGCAGATCAAGCGCGCAGCCGCGATCGTCAACGCCGAACTCGGAATTCTGGATGCTCCCCTCGCGCACGCCATCGTCGGCGCCGCCGACCAGATCATCGCGGGCGCTCACCACGACCAGTTTCCCGTCGACACGTACCAGACCGGCTCGGGCACCTCGTCGAACATGAACATGAACGAGGTGCTGGCAACTCTCGCCTCGACCGAGGCCCTGCCCGTGCATCCGAACGACCACGTGAATGCCTCGCAGTCATCGAATGACGTCTTTCCGACCTCGGTACACCTGGCAGTTACCGCGGCCTTGTTGCGCGACCTGATTCCTGCGCTCGAACACCTTGCCGAAGCCCTCGAGATCAAGGCCGAGCTCTGGAAGACCGCTGTCAAGGCGGGCCGCACCCACCTCATGGACGCGACGCCCGTCACCCTCGGTCAAGAGTTCGCCGGCTACGCCCGCCAGGTTCGACTCGGCATCGCGCGCGTACAGGCCACGATCGAGCGCGTTGCTGAAGTGCCTCTCGGCGGCACGGCCACCGGCACCGGCATCAACACCCCGCTCGGCTTCTCGCAAAAGGTCATCGCCGAACTCGCGAGCACGACCGGCCTGCCCATCACAGAGGCGCTCGACCACTTCGAGGCGCAGGGCGCGCGTGATGGCCTCGTCGAGGCCTCTGGCGCGCTGCGTGTGCTCGCCGTGTCGCTCACCAAGATCTGCAACGACATTCGCTGGATGGGCTCGGGCCCCAACACGGGCCTCGCTGAGCTGCAGATCCCCGACCTCCAGCCCGGCTCGTCGATCATGCCGGGCAAGGTCAACCCTGTCGTTCCCGAGGCGGTGCTCATGGTGTGCGCCCGCGTTATCGGAAACGACGCGACGATCGCCTGGGCCGGCGCGTCGGGCTCGTTCGAGCTCAATGTTGCTATTCCCGTGATGGGCACCTCGCTTCTCGAGTCGATCCGTCTGCTCGCCAACTCGACTCGCGTGCTCGCCGACAAGACCGTGACCGGTCTTGGGGCGAACCTTGACCGCGCGCGGTCACTCGCCGAAAGCTCACCCGCGATCGTCACGCCGCTCAATCGCGTGATCGGCTACGAGGCCGCCGCAAAAATCGCGAAGCACTCGGTGGCGAAGGGCCTGACGATTCGCGAGGCAGTGATTGACCTCGGCTTCGTCGAGCGCGGCGAGGTTACGCTCGAGCAACTCGACACGGCGCTCGACGTGCTGAGGATGACATCGCCCGGCCTGTAATCGAGACCGTGCGTCTCGTGCAACCGGGGGTAGCGCGAAAACGGCCCGCGTCGGCGCGCCGATTCCTCTGATCCGCACCACCGGTTCGAGAAGCACTCGGGCGCGGCCGTCGCGGGCCGCAGAGCCAGCGTAGCCCCGCAGCGAGCGTGAGCTCAGCGAAAGTAGTTCGGGCGGCTGACGTAGGTGTCAGACACGAACATGACGCCCGCAGTCAACTCCAGTAACGTTCGCAAACCGTCGATCAGCTCGTCGGCGCGATCATCGGGCACCACCGTGATGATCAAAGTGAGAGCATCGCGATCGTTGAACAGCTGCCGACCCTCGTGAGCACCATGGTGCCCCAGACCCGTGACGGCGGGCAGGCTCGTGTAGCCGGTTGCACCGGCCGCGACGACCTGCCGCCGCACAGTGTCGGCGTCAACCGTGCGCGCAACAACCTCGATCTTCGTCATCTTGGTCAGTGATTCGCGGCTCATGCCGCCTCCTTCTCTTCCGCGCCAGGCGTGTCTGCGCCCGCGCTTGGCTCACTCAACCACGGTTGCCAACCGGCTACCGTGCACCGCTCCCACTCTCCGGGGCTGTCACCCGGTCGAACCAGAATGACCCATTCACCGTGAACCAGGTCTTTCACCACGTCAGCGTGCTCCACGATGCGCTCGATCTGCTCGCGCGGGGCATCCACCACCACCAACAATCGCACCGGTTCATGGTGAAGTCCCTCGCGAGTTCCGATCGACTGCCACGGCAACCCCAGGCGCAGATCACCCGAAGGGCCAGTCAGAACACCCGCGCCACCCACGAGGTTGTGCACGGTCTTCGACCCGGCTCCAAACACGTCAGGGTCGACCGACGAGAAGTAGTACTGCGCGTTGATCCAGTGCGCAACGACAAGGGGTGCCGTGAGAATCGTCTCCAGCGCCGTGCCGTCGGGGTCGTGGTTGGGCTCATAGGAGTGCAAGAACACGCGTCGTTCGAGGTCGGCGTCGACCGACATCGACCGAGAGCCGATGATCAGTGCAGCGTTGCGAGCGAGGCCCCACTCGGGGTACACCTGAGCCCAGTCGCGAGAGCGCCGAGCCACCGACTGGCTCGTGGTCGACGACGCACCCGGAAGCTCACTCGCGCGCTCCGCAGCAAGCCCACGGCCCGCTCGTGCAGCGTCGGCGAGGAGTTTCTGCACCGCAGAGCGACGGTCTACTCGAACCCGTTTCAGATCGGCGATGGTGAGCACGTCGGTCGCGGTGTCGTGCTCACCAGCGATAAACAGGGTGGCGTCGGGGATGCTGATGCCGCGCTCGACAAGCCCGGCGCGCACCAACTCGCTATTGAGCAGCGTCGCGGCGATGCGGGCATTCGGGGCACCCCGGTGCCCCCCGCACGCGCCGCAGTCAAGCGCCGTGCGAAACGCGTTGTTCGTAGTGGAGGTGCCGTGCCCGATGAAGGCAACGATCGGGGCGAAGTTCTCAATCATGCCCATCGTGCGCAAAATGACCTCGGCCGTGTCGAGCTGGTCGCCCGTCGTGAGCGCCGTGTCGATGTCAAACAGAGTCGGCACATCAGAGGCAGGATCGTCGGGGCGGGCCCGACGGGCAGTGCGACCGGCGAGCACGCTGCGGGCTGCCGCGGCGGGGCCAAGCACCCATCCCGTTGCCTCCGCCCATCCGAGCGGAGCGCCGGCGAGCGCGTCGGGAGCCTTCATGCTGGCACGCAGGGCGCGCCCTGTCGACTGAGTGCTGACGAAGCGGGCGGCCGAGGGCCAGGCACTTGGCAGCGGACGCTCGGCGACGAGGTAGCGGGGAGTGAGCAGCACGGGGCACGCGGCTGAGGGCTCGCTCGCCGCGAGCGGCTCGACGAGAGCGGCAATGCCGAAGAACCCAGCGAAGCCAGAGGTTGCATAGGCACCCTGCCCCTCGATGTGGCGTCGCATGCCCTCACTGCGGGGGTCGATGCAGAACACCAGATGCGCAGCGACCGGCGCCGTGGGTACGTCGTCGGACCGCCGCAGGTGCCGCAGCTTCCGCAGCACACGGCGGTGGGCGGCCGTCTCGAAGGCTTCTTGCCAGACGAGGCTGCGGTCGATCGCTGCAGTGTCGGGCGAGTGCCGCACAGGGATTGTCGCCGGAAGGTCGAGGGCCCAGGTGAGCCCCGCACGCACGGCGAGCAAGTCGATGACATCGACATCAGCCGCCGTCATGGCACGCCACCGCACATACGCGGCCCAGCCCGGAAGCCGCGAAAGCTCACTGCGCAAGTACCCCAACTGTGCGTCTTCGTGCACCTCAAGGTGCTCGAGTACCACGGCGAGCGCAGCGTCTTCAGCGTCGGGGAGCGCGGCGACGCGGCGGCGCGCTACTCGGGGCAATGACAGGTCGTGGCGGGCGACGGCGCGCCAGGCACCATAGAAACCGAGCTCGTCTAC
>JBBRWT010000048.1:0-13362 GCA_038249035.1 Actinomycetales bacterium | reverse complement strand
GCCGCCCAGGCGCGCGCGCGCTCGCGGGCGATCTCGGGGGCGCGCCGCGCGTCAGCTTCGGTGGCGTAGGGGCCGTCGCGCTCAGAGCCGAGTGACTGCGGGCCGTGCTCGACGTCGCCGGTCTTGTGGTTGTACCACCAGTGCAGCGGGTCCTGATAGTGCTCGTGCTCCTGCTTGTGCTCCTGCTCGTGCTCCTGCTCGTGCTCTTGCTCGTGCTCCTGCTTGTGCTCCTGCTCGGCCATGAGCCGCTCCCCTCGCTCGGTAGACTCGACCCTATGCCCCGCGATGCCTCTGGTCACCTTGTTACCGGGCGGCTCGCACCGGTCCGCGCGGTGCCATTGAGCATCCCGCGCCCAGAGTATGTCGGGAAGCCTGCGCCCGCAGCCCACGTTGGCGGCGACATTTACGACGCCGAGACGATCGAACTAATTCGCGAATCGGGGCGCATCGCGGCAGGAGCTGTCGAGGCCGTCGGAGCCGCGATCGCCCCCGGAGTGACCACCGATGAACTCGACCGCGTCGCACACGAATATCTGCTCGACCACGGGGCGTACCCCTCGACGCTGGGCTACCGCGGGTTTCCTAAGTCGTGCTGCACGAGCCTCAACGAGGTCATCTGCCACGGAATCCCCGACGACACGGTCATCGCCGATGGCGACATCGTCAACATCGACATCACCGCCTTTCGCAATGGCGTGCACGGCGATCTCAACAAGACTTTCATCGCGGGCACCGCGAGCGACGACGCTCGACTGCTCGTTGAGCGCACCGAAGAGTCTCTGCGCCGCGCGATCAAGGCCGTCGCCCCCGGGCGAGCGATCAACGTGATCGGCCGCGCGATCGAGGCCTATGCGAAGCGCTTTGGCTACGGCGTCGTCCGTGACTTCACGGGCCACGGCGTGGGGCGTTCGTTTCACTCGGGCCTGATCGTGCCGCACTACGACGCGGCGCCCGACTACTCGACGGTCATGCAGTCCGGCATGGTGTTCACGATCGAACCCATGCTCACGCTCGGCACCATCGACTGGGATCTGTGGCCCGACGACTGGACAGTCACGACGAAAGACAAACAGCTCAGTGCCCAGTTCGAGCACACGCTCGTGGTCACCGAGTACGGGGCCGACATTCTCACGCTGCCGTGACACGCGCCCCCCACGAAAGGAAGCCTGCATGACGCGCGCCATTGGCATCGACATCGGCGGCACCGGCATCAAGGGAGCGATCGTCGACCTGGATGCGGGCGAACTCGTGAGCGACCGCATCAAGCACCCCACTCCCGACGGCGGCGAGCCCGAGGCAATCATCGCGACGGTGGCGCAACTTGTCGGCGAACTTGGCGGCGAATTCAGCGGCGAATTCAGCAACGAGCTCGACGGCGACACGATCGAACACATCGGCATCTGTTTTCCTGCGATCGTGCGCGATGGCCGCACGATGTCAGCAGCCAATGTCAGCGAGCGCTGGATAGGCCTGGACGCCGATACCGCGTTCAGCCAAGCCCTTGGTCGCGACATCCACTTCGTTAACGATGCGGATGCGGCCGGGTACGCCGAAGCGGCGTACGGCGCCGCCCGCGACCAACACGGCCTCGTAATCATGACCACGCTCGGCACGGGTATCGGTAGTGCCTTCATCTACGACGGCGTGCTGATTCCGAATACCGAGCTGGGGCATCTTGAGCTTGACGGCGACGACGCCGAACACTGGGCAGCCAACTCAGCCCGCGAACTCGAGGGCTTGAGCTTTGCGCAGTGGGCCGAGCGGCTGACCCGCTATTACCGGCACGTCGAGTTCTTGTTCTCGCCTGACTTGTTCGTCATTGGCGGCGGTGTTTCGAAGCAACACGACGAGTTCATGCCGCTCATCGATGTCAGCACGCCCATCGTGCCCGCCGTGCTGCTCAACAACGCCGGAATCATGGGCGCCGCAGCTCTCGCCGTGCGCCACGCCCGCTAACGCGCGTCGCCACAACGCTGTGGCCCGTTCCTCGCATTGTGGGCCGAAAGTCCAGACCACAGTGCGAGTAACGGGCCACAATGCGAGTGGCTCGGCGGCAGCGCGCCGCGCAGCGCCTAGCTGCGGCGGAACTGGTTGACGAGAGGGCAGTCGAACGGATCGCGAGCCGAGAGGCCAACGCGGTTCAGGTAGTCGATGACGATGCCGTACGAACGGAACACGCCCGTCTCGGTGTACGAGATTCCCAACGAGTTCGCGTACTCGCGCACGATCTGACGCGCGCGGCTCAGTGCGGGGCGCGGCATGTTCGGGAACAAGTGGTGCTCAACCTGGTGGTTGAGTCCGCCGAACATCACGGTCACCCACCAGCCGCCCTTGAGGTTGCGCGAGGTGAGAATCTGGCGGTGCAAGAAGTCGAGCGAGGTGTCGTTCTCGAGAATCGGCATGCCCTTGTGGTTCGGGGCGAACGACGCTCCCATGTACACCCCGAATACGGCCATCTGCACGCCCAAGAAAGCGAAGGCCATTCCCAGCGGCAAGAACATGAACAGCACCGCGATGTATGCCGAGAGGCGCAAGGCGATGAGGCCCAGTTCGAGGTAGCGGTGCTCGACGCGGCCCTTGTCAAAGAGGCTGAGGATCGAGCGTAAGTGCAGGTTAATGCCCTCGAGCGTCAGCAGCGGAAAGAACAGGTAGCCCTGGCGACGAGTGATAAGCGCGAGGAATCCCGTCGACTTTGCCGCGTCAGCCTCGGTGAACACGATCGTGTCGGCCTCAATGTCCGGGTCGGCCCCGAGCTGATTGGGCTTCGAGTGGTGGCGGGAGTGCTTGTTCATCCACCAGTGGTAACTGATGCCGACCACCGCGGTCGCCAGAATGCGGCCGACCCAGTCGTTGACCTTGCCCGAGGTGAAAATCTGGCGGTGCGAGGCCTCGTGGGTGACGAAAGCGATCTGCGTGAGCACGATGCCGAGGGCGCCAGCCATGAGCAACTGAAACCAGCTGTCGCCCAGCAACACCATGCCGGTGATGACGCCACCGAGTGCGAGTGCGAGACCGCCGAAGACGGCGTAATAGAACCCTTCGCGGCGACGGAGCAGTCCGCCATCGCGCACCGTGCGCATGAGGGCCGAGTATGAGGCGGTGATCGGCACGGCTTCGGGGTCGCGCGACGTGGTGGTGCGAACGGAGCCGAGGTTTCCGGAGGAGGCGAGAGAAGTCATGAGGCCTTCGGGGTCGGACTGCGACTTCACAGCCGGCGCGGTGTGCGAGCAAATGCTTGCGAGATATTTCGACTCTACGCAGGTGTGTATGCCGTGCCGGGAATGACAGGCCGATCCACAGCGGAGCCTTACCTTGCTTGATGGTTGGGCGCTAGCGGAGTTGACTGACCTTATGAACGAACAGTTGGACGGCCCAGCCCCCCACATTTCCCACGACTCTGAGCCTCACAACCGCAGCGCGTTCAATGACGGTCTCAACAAGTTGCGCGCGGGAGTATTGGGCGCCAATGACGGCATCGTGTCGGTCGCCGCGGTCGTGGTGGGCGTCGCTGGCGCCACAAGCTCGCTCGCTCCGATCATCACTGCGGGCGTCGCAGCCGTGGTCGGTGGCGCCATCTCCATGGCGCTCGGCGAGTACGTCTCAGTCGCGAGCGCCCGAGACAGCCAGAAGGCTCTCATCGAAAAGGAGCGACGCGAACTCGCCGACACGCCCGACGAAGAGCTCGCCGAGCTTGCCTCGATCTACCAGGCGAAGGGCCTCAGTGCGACAACGGCGCAGCAGGTCGCCGAAGAGCTGACGGCCCATGATGCCCTGGGCGCACACCTCGAGGCCGAGCTGCACATCGACGAACACGAGGTACTCAAGCCGTGGCAGGCAGCCTGGGCGTCGTTCCTCGCGTTTCTGCTGGGCGCCGTTCTGCCCATGCTGGCGATCATCCTCCCGCCCGCTGACCTGCGGATTCCCATCACGTTCGTCGCGACTCTCCTCGCCCTGGGCGTTACAGGGGCACTCGGGGCTCGCCTCGGCGGCAGCCCCGTGCTGAGGCCGACACTGCGCGTACTGATCGGTGGCGCCGTCGCCCTCGCCGTAACCTTCGGCATCGGCGCACTGCTCGGCACCACAATCGCCTAGCGGGCACGGCCCGAGGCCCGCCCAAGTGGCGACCCCATGCCGGGTACCCTGGCGTGTGCCTTCTGAACAGCCCAACGTGCCCGACACCGCCGGTGTCGACCCCGTTGGCATCGACCCCGCTGGCATCGACCCCGCCGAGCTCGCCACCACGCTGCGAGTACTGAGCACGCTGCATGAGCTCGACCATGAGCATCCCGACTTCATCGCGGTGCGCCACGCGACCGCGCACATGTTCCGGGCCGTCAAGGTGCACCGGCGCCTGACCAAACGCGCGGAAGTGGCCGAGGCCGACAAGGCTGTCATCGAGGCCACTGCCACCGGCTCGCCCGACCGTATCGACGACGAAACCCGCGGCGTCGACATCAGCGGGTCGACCGACGCGCCTTTCGCGGGCGAGCTCACGCGATCGCAAGCCTGTTACATCTGCAAAGAGCAGTACACCCTTGTCGATGCGTTCTATCACCAGCTGTGTCCCGACTGTGCGCGCCTCAATCATGCGAAGCGGGATGCCCGCTCCGACCTGACCGGACGCCGTGCCTTGCTCACCGGTGGCCGGGCCAAGATCGGGATGTACATCGCGTTGCGGTTGTTGCGCGACGGCGCGCACACGACCATCACGACGCGTTTTCCGCGGGATGCCGTGCGCCGGTTTGCGGCGCTGCCCGATTCCGCAGACTGGATCGATCGCCTCCGCATCGTCGGCATCGACTTGCGTGACCCCGCCCAGGTCATTGGGCTCGCCGAATCCGTCGCTGCCCAGGGTCCGCTCGACATCATCATCAACAATGCCGCGCAGACAGTACGGCGCTCACCCGGCGCCTACCAGCCGCTCATCGAAGCCGAGCTCGCGCCCTTGCCCGACGGGCCTCTGCCCGAACTCGTGACGTTCGGCCACACGATGGATCCGCACCCGCTCGCTCTCGCCGAGTCGGTCGCCGCGCACCCCATCCTGTCGGCGGCCGCAGCGAAGGCAGAGCAGCTCGCGCACGCGGCGATGACCGCCGGGAACGCATCCCTCGAACGACACAAAGCTGGCACTGCGATCGATGCCGGTGGGCTGGTTCCCGACCTGCACGACGTCAATAGCTGGACGCAGGCCGTTGGCGCTGTCGAGCCGCTAGAAATGCTCGAGGTGCAACTGGCGAATTCGGTGGCGCCCTACATCCTTGTCGACCGCCTGCGGCCTTCGCTCGCAGCATCATCGTTCGGGCGCACTTACGTCGTCAATGTCTCTGCCATGGAAGGCGTCTTCGGCCGCGGTTATAAGGGCCCCGGCCACCCTCACACCAACATGGCAAAAGCCGCGATGAACATGCTGACACGCACGAGCGCGCGTGAGATGTTCGAGACCGACGGCATTCTGATGACGAGCGTCGACACAGGATGGATAACCGACGAACGCCCGCACCCGACGAAGCTGCGGCTCGCCGAAGAGGGCTTCCACGCGCCACTTGACCTCGTCGACGGCGCCGCGCGGGTCTACGACCCGATTGTGCGCGGCGAGGCGGGCGACGACCTGTTCGGCGTCTTTTTGAAGGACTACCGGCCGTCACAGTGGTAGCCGCCGCCACGAGCGGAGCATCCCGAACCAACGAAGGCAAGTGGGTCGGCCGATACGCCGGGTTCTGTTCCAGGGATCACTCCCCTTTGACGGCCATCTATCTCGACGTGACGTTGCCGGCACGTTCTAGCGATCTACCCGACACCTCGGCGAGCAACGTCAACGGTGTCTGTCTGATCTTGCCCCGGGCGAGGTTTACCTAGCGAGCCCGATCACCCGGGCCCCTGGTGGTCTCTTACACCACCGTTTCACCCTTACCCCCGGCGTGACGCCGGTGGCGGTCTGCTCTCTGTTGCACTGTTCTCGCGCATTTCTGCGGGTGGGTGTTACCCACCGCCCTGCTCTGCGGAGCCCGGACGTTCCTCGGCGAGGTCGTTCCCCTTGCGGGGCGTGCCCTCGACGCGACCGTCTGGCCGGCCCACTTGCGCATTCAGGATACGCCTCTGGGGTTGTTTACGCCTCTGGGGTTGTTTACGCCTCTGGGGTTGTTTACGCCGCGCGGTGGCGTGGGCGCGCTGCAATGTCAGAAAAGGCGCGCAATGTGGATCGCCCGCGCACTCCCCGCCGAAAGTTCGGGCGAATGCTGGATAGCCACACCCGGATCACCGAATCAAGGTCATCGCGAGATGCACCCTGCTGGTCGGTGTCGAACGCCCCAATGGGCGGTGGCTCAGTAGACACGCCAAGTGGTGAATCGAGAGGGAGCGACACGAGAGGGAGCGACACGAGAGAGAACCTTCCGGCAGATGAACAAATGATCCACCGGGGTCTTGGGCTACTACTGACCTTACGCTATGGTCGCCAAAACATTGCGCGGCGAGGTCACGATCGTGGTCTCGATTGCTCCCTCGCTCACTTGAGTGACGGTGAGGCGAGGGTAATCATCGCGCCAAGGTCGTCAATCGAGCGTGTGGCGACCTTCTCGGAGACGCTGTGCAACGTCATGTTGTTCGACCGCGCGTAGGTGCGAAGCGCTGCGAACGCCTGGTCCATGTTGAGAGACCCCACCGCCGCGAGCACGCCCTTAGCCTGCTCGATGACAACCCTGCTTTCTAGTGCCCGCTGGAGCTGCTGGTTGAGGATCTCTGATTCGCGACTGCTGCGCTCGTGAAGAATTCCAATCGTGGCGACATCGGCGAGCGCTTGAGCAATCAGGGCGTCTTGCGACGACGGCCCCCCCGGGGTCGTGCTGAAGAGGTTCATTGCACCGAGAACCTGACCTCGAAGACGCATAGGGGTGGCGAACACAGCGTGGAATCCCTGCGTGAGCGCCCCGGTCTGGAACTCGGGCCACCGTTCGCGTTCATCCTCAATGTCACTCACGGTTACCGGCATTCCGGTAGTGAAACAATCGACGCACGGACCTTCTCCTGCACTCAACTGAATCAACTCGACGAGTTGAGCTTGTTCGCTGGTCGAGGCAATGAGTTGAAGATCGCCAGACTCATCGGCGATCAGCAATCCGCCCGCGTCAACGTCAAGCAAGTCGACGCAGGTGTCGATGAGAGTGTGAAGCAGGTCGATAATGTCGAAGTCGGCCACCAGAGTGTCGGCGACGGTGACAAAAGCGTCAGCAATGCGCTGGTCTCGCGATTTAGGGCTCATGGGGGTTCCCTTGATAGACGCTGGTGCACGGGTACTTGGTGTCGTCAGCAGACCGCGCTGACGGTTTGCCAGCCTGCTCACCGCTCGCGGCAAATCTTACTCCTATATCGATAACCCGAACGCGGCCGTAGAATGGGCTCTTCGACTTTGTCTCCCCATCACGTGGGCGTCCGGCCGTCACCATTGACACTGAGAGCACCCCATGACCAGTCGCGATTCGAGTCGTTCTGACAATGACACCAGGCCGCCGCCCGAGGGCGATGACAGCAATGGTGACCATGACGACGAGCGCTCACACGACTGGGGCATCTGTAGCGAGTTCATGAACCGGCTGGCGATTTCGGGAGTCGTCATCTCGATCGTGGATTCGGGAGGCCGCCGGTCGACCGTCGCAGCGACCGATGTGGTCGCGGCACGGTGGGATGAGGTCGAGCTTGAAGTGGGTGCCGGACCGCTGCATGACGCCGCGACTACCACCACCGCACAGTTGATTCCGGACGTGCTTACCAGCGCGCTGAACCCGCTCCTGGCATCGCACTTTGACGATTTGGGTGTGCGCGCCGCTTTCACATTTCCGCTGACTTTAGGATCTGCCACCGTGGGTGTGGCGGGTCTCTATCAGACGACTCCCGGGACGTTGTCGAATGCCGACCTTCACACCGCGGCCCGCCTCGCCCGGTCGGTCACAATTCCGGCGGTGAGGGCAGCGTTGCGCCTCGCCGCACACGACGGAGCAGACGGCAGCAAAGGCACAGACGGCAGCGACGACCTCACTGACACACGCCACGCGCCTGAACTGCGACGCGAAGTGCATCAAGCCACGGGGATGATCAGCGCTCAACTCGACGTCACCATGAGCGAAGCATTTGCACGTCTGCGCGCGAACGCCGTGGCCAGTGAGCGTTCGATCAGCGCAGTGTCACGCGATGTTGTCGGCGGCGGAATCAAATTTTTCGATCTCGATGAAGACGTCTGACGCGAGCGCGAAAACGCTCGCTACAGTCCGCTCTCGTCTGTACGCACGAGAACTGCGTTCGAGTCGGGGCACAGCAGCACGGCATCGGGCGCGGCATAACGCACCGTCGCGAGGTCGCTTGCGGTGAGCTCAACCCCGCTTGCGCTCGACACGCGGGCGCGCAGGTGCGAAGCACCCACGCCATATCGCTCACGTTGCTTCTCGTAGAGCGCCATCAAATCGTCGGGCACGGTGGCGACGATTGCGAGGCGTTGCGACCGCGCCGTGGACACCTCCTGTGCGATCGCGCCGAGCGCTGAATCACGGGCGGCATCGGCATCGGCAAGCAACTGCAAGTGAACGTCGAGCGACGCAGTGGCCGACGCCAACTCGCTTTCGAGTGCCTCGACTTTCTCCATCACTGACAGCTCGATCTCTTCCAGGTCACCCAGCCGGCCCCGCAATGACCCCAGCTCGTGTTCGAGACCTTGGATGTCTTTCACCGACGAACTCGCCTGCAACCGATCGCTGTCGCGCGCGATGCGGGCTTCAACGACCTGCACGTCGCTCTCGACGCGGCCCAGCTCGATTCGGGCGTCTTCCAGCACGCCGCGGCGCTGGATGACGAACTCGCGCATCACATCGGCCTCAGCCTTCAGAAGGTCAACGGCAGCGCGCTCGGGCAGAGTGCGCTCGCGATAGGCGAACTGCTGCAACGCCGTGTCGAGCGACTGCACGTCAAGCAGTAGGCGCTGGCTGTTGGGGCTGGCGGTCAGTGCCATGGGGGCTCACCTGGTCTCTGGAGGTCGCGGTGGTGGTGATCGGTCGCGGTGCGGCGAAGCGCGGCGCGCCCCTACTGTACGACCACGAAGTCCCATGGATCGGTGCGTAGCTCGCTCACGAGCACCTCGACGCCGGGCAGGGCTGCCCTCAACTCAGCGGCCGCGGTGTCGAGCCAGAGCCACTCGCTGGCCCAGTGCGATACGTCGATGAGGGCGGGGCCGCCCGCCACTCTGGCCGTCTCGACCGCCTCGCTCGCCGGGTGGTGACGTAAGTCGGCTGTGATGTAAACATCCGCGCTGCGCACGGCAGGTTCGCCGAGCAACGAATCACCCGCTCCCCCGCACACGGCGATCGACTGCACCGGTCGATCAAACGCGCCTGCCACTCGCACGCCCGTTGCCGTGGCCGGCAGGATGCCCGCCAGTCGCCGCGCGAGCGCTCCAAGCGTTGTGGGCTCGGGTAGCGAGCCCACCCGGCCTAGGCCCATGCCCGGCGCGGTCTCGACGATTGGCCGCGCATCCTGCAGCCCCAGAAGCGAGGCAAGACGGGCGCTCGTACCCGTCTCAACAATGTCGGCATTGGTATGCGCGGCAATCAGCGCACAACGACCGCGGATGAGCCTCGCGACCAGAGCACCCTTCGCGGTGGTTTCGGCAACGGTGGTGACCCCGCGCATGAGCAGAGGATGGTGCACGAGCAAAAGCTCGGTGCCCAGCTCGATCGCCTCATCAACCGTGTCGGCGACAGCGTCGACGGCGAGCAGGATGCGCGAAACGGCTGCTCCCGGATCGCCGACGAGTAGACCAGGTGCATCCCACAATTCGGCGCCGGCTACGGGCCACAACTGCTCGACGGCGGCCGCGGCATCGGCGAGAGTGGTCATTCGCGGGGCGCCTCGGTGGTCGGGGTCGGCACCGCGTCGCTCGTCGCGATGACGGAATCGGCTTCTGCAGCGGCGCGCTCGGCCGTCTGCAGCCGCCGCAATGCGGGAATGCCCGCGACGAGCGGGGTGAGTAGCCCCAGCAGAAGCGCCAGCAGCACACCGGGATCGCTCGCCGCCAAAGGATCGGCAGCGTCGACACCGAGCAGGCTGAACAAGTAGCCCTGCCACTGCAGCCCCGTAATCGCGGCCGTGCTGAGGCCCCAGCCGACGGCCGTGATGATGATAAACATGATCAGGTTGACCCAGCGCACGGCCGGGTAGACGCCGCCAGACCGAAGCAGAGAGGGTGAGTGCACTCGGTGGGTGCGAATCATGGTCTCGGCGCCGAAGATGCCGGCCCACGCCGCCACGGGAACAGCGAGGGTCGTCACGACATCGCGGAACAGCGAAGAGACGTCGGGCACGAGCACGATCAGCACGGCGATCACAGCTCCGGTCACGACGACCGACAGTGCCACCCCGACAGGGCGCGGAGCGCGCAATCCAGTGGACAGTAGGGCGAATCCGCTCGAGTAGAGCGCCAGGCCTGCAGCCGAGACGAGCGACAGCGAGACCGCCGCAATGAGCGGTGCCGGGTACCAGAGCGGAAGCAAGCGTGCCAGGAGGTCGATCGGGTTCGACTGCAACCCTTCGGCAAGCACCGGGTTTGAGGCGGCAAGAATCGCACCCCAGCTCATCAGCACGAAGGCCGGAATGGTGGCACCGAAGGCCGAGAAGAGTACCGCCGACGAGCCGAAGGTGCCCTTCGCCTGGTAGCGGGCCACGTCTCCGCTGCTGTTCGCCCAGGCCAGACCGACAACGCTGAACACAAGCACCGCGCCGCTCACCATCAGCAGCCAATCGCCGTCAGGCACCGATAGCGC
This sequence comes from Actinomycetales bacterium, assembly GCA_038249035.1. Classification (GTDB taxonomy): domain Bacteria; phylum Actinomycetota; class Actinomycetes; order Actinomycetales; family Microbacteriaceae; genus Microcella. The sequence goes on along the minus strand of JBBRWT010000048.1, from coordinate 2,560 downwards.
CGTGTCGAGATCGACATACGACGCGGTCAGCACGATGAGGCCGCCGACCAGCACGGCAGAAAGCACGCTGACCACCGCGCCCACCACGGCGATCATCGCGAAGCCGAAACCTGCAATCACGGCAGCGAGCACCAGGCCAAGCGCGGCAGCAGCGATCGTGAGCTCGAGGCGACCGATCCCCCCCACGAGGCCCGAGCCAACGAGAACTTCGGCGACACCCGAGCCGAGCATCCAGAGCAAGGCTGCCGCCCAGGCGAGTCGCGTGATGAGGGCCAAGATCGCTGGCAACCAGTTGCCTTTGACTCCGAACGTAGCGCGCGAGACGACCATGGTGGGCTGACCGCTCCATTTACCGGCGAGCGTGCCGAGCCCGAGGGGCAAGAACGAGATCGCCACGCCGATGAGCGTCGCGAGCACTGCCTGGCGCAGGCTAATGCCGAGACCAAGAATCACGGCGCCGAGCGCAACACTGACAACCGAGGCGTTGACCGCGAACCATAGCCAAAACAAGCGCACCGACCGGCCGGCCCGCTGCTCGGCGGGCGTCGGCTCGAGTGCGCTGACTTCGACACGGGCGGCGCGCGGCGGGGCGACAGTCGGATCCGTTTCCATGATCGTGAGCGAGTCACCGGGCACGTCAACAGGCAAGAAGCTACTGGCTTCTGCGGTAACCGAAGAAGCATCGACGAAGGCCGCTCCAGCCACGGTTGCGCCGGCAAGAACGGCAGCAGGCTCGACTGCCTCGCCCTCACTACTCGACTGCTCGGGCTGAGGCTCACGGAGCAGATCGTCAAAAAGCAGCGTTACCGCGTCGGGAGGTGTGTCGAGCGGGGCAGGCGCGATGGGCTCGACGAGCGGCGGCACGGGTATTTCAGCGGCGGCCGACACATCGAAAGGCGCATCAGCAGCCACATCGGCGGACTCCCCCGGCGGTGGCGCGACGACCGAGGGCACGATGCCATAGGGCGGCGGGGCGTCGGCGAGCGCGAGTTCAATCATGGGTCCGCTCGGCGGTGCGGCGGGTGGCGGCGCCGATGCCAGTTGCTCGGCCACCGATGGTGAATCGGGAGGCACGACAGCAGACGCCGCAGGAATAACGGCCACCACTCCAGTGAATTGCGCGCGCACCTGCGCGACCAGTTGCTCGGCCTCGGGCACCTCAGCGGCACGCACCTGCTGCTCCCACTCGTGGAGACGGAGCGCCTCTGACTGCCGTAGCTCAAGTTGGCGCTCGACGAGCTCAAGGAGCGCGCCCGTATCGTGATCGCCCGCATCAATGTCGGCAGCTTCGAGCAGTTGCGCGTCGGTCATCGAGACGCGCTCAGGGGGGAGCGGCAGGCGCTCCAGTGGGCTTATGACTGGCGGTGCCGCGGGCGACGCCGCATAGGCCGGCGGCGACCCGGGGGCAGGCTCTGCGGCGGACTGCGTCGAGACGGGGCCCGTGGGTGGTGCCCAGCGTTCGAACTCCTGGGTGAGAGCGCCCGCGAGGGCATCATCGTCGGTTGCAGCCGGATCGTACCCGGCGCCAATAGGAGGCGGCGTGAACGTCGAGCGTCGGGGGCCGGGCAGGGTCACCGATTCATCGTTCTCGCCCGGCGGCAGCTCGTCGTCGACCATGCCCCGATGATAGGACGGTCAGGGCGCAGAATGCGGTTGCCGAGCCGACGAGAGCACCATGACCCCCACAAGGATGAGCGCTAGCCCCGCCCAGCCGAGCGGCTCGAGACGCTCTCCGACGATCAGCACGGCAAGAAGTGTTGCCACAAGCGGTTCAAGCAGAGTGATGACCGTCACCGTGCTCGACGCGAGAGCCCGCACGCCGACGGCGAAGAATAGGTACGCCAAGAACATCGGGCCGACCGCGAGGTACACAGCGATGCCAATGGTCTGCGGCCCCGCCAGCAACGGCGCTCCGACGAAAACCAGCACAACGGCAAGAGGAAGTGCCGCAAGCCCGAATGCTGCGCCCATTGTGCCTCGTCCAGAATGGCCCGCCCGGATCACTATCCCGGAGGCGAAAGTGAACAGCGCGTAGCCGGCGCCGGCCAGAAGGCCGAGAGCGACTCCAGCGGGGATGCTCGCTGCATCGACCGGCGAGTCATCGCCGTGCCCGCCCACCACGAGCAGGGCCATTCCGGCGATCGCGATGCCCGCGCTCAGCATCCAGCGCCGCGTCAACCGGCTCCCGCTGACTCGCCACTCCAGCAGAGCCGCGAAGAGCGGGCCTGAACCGAGTGAGACGACGTTGCCGATGGCCACGCCGGCGAGATCCATCGACGCGTAAAACGACAGGGGGTAGGCGACCATGCCGAGGGCAGCCGCGATGAGCCAGCCGCGCACCGAGCGATCGCGGATGACCCCGAGCGCCGCCAGTCGGCTCACGAGGAAGAGCAACGCGCCGCCAAGAGTCATTGTGCTGGCGCCGACGGCGAGCGGACTTACGGCGTCAGGGAAGAATGACGCCGCCGTGCCCGTGGTACCCCACAGAACGCACGAGACGACGAGGGCCCATACAGCGGACGACATGAGACTCCCCGGTGATCGATGAGGCGACGTACAG
>JBBRWT010000047.1:0-13519 GCA_038249035.1 Actinomycetales bacterium | reverse complement strand
GGTTACTGACCACTTTCGTACCACCGAGGATCGCTTCCTCGATTTCGGTAACTACCGCTACGTCACGGGCAGCGGCAAGAGCCGTACAACCCATCAGTGGGGTTTTCTCGCGCTGAGCCTTGACCGTGCACTGCCGCACATGGTGCTCGACTCGCGCGCCAACAACGGGCTGCTCGGCTCGACGAACCTGCCCGCCGTGTTCTCGCGTGAGCAGGTGCTCTCTCTCGAGGGTGACTTCGACCGGTATTTCACGCTCTATTGCCCCGCCGAGTACGAGCGCGACGCTCTGTACGTGTTCACGCCCGACCTCATGGCGCTACTCGTCGACGAGGCGGCTCCGTTCGATGTCGAGATCGTGGATCAGTGGATGTTCGTGTACAGCGTGCGCCCGTTTCCGCTTGCCGACCCGACCACGTACCAGCGCCTTCTGCGCATCGTGAGCACGGTTGGAGCGAAGACCCTGACGCAGACCGATCGCTACGTCGACGAACGTATTGGCGCGTTCGGGCCCAATGTCGTCGCCCCGCAGGGCCAGCGGTTGCGCCGCGGGTTCTCGTGGGTGAGCGTGGCGGTAATCGCGCTGTTTCTCGTGATCTGGTTCGGCGGCATCTTCAGCAACTTCCTGAACTAACCGAAACGACTTTCGTGATCTGACCTCAGCAAGTCAGACGGCAGGAGTCGGAGCTGCCCCGCGCAAAGCGTGCCGCGACTCGGCGACGCGGTTCAAGAGCTCGGCCTCGTCAGTCTGCGCGCCGATCGAATCACGATCGCCGAGGATGCGGTGGCGCGCGTACGCCAGTCGCGTCGCGTCGCGGATGAATGTCTTCATGAGCGGCCCCGCCCCGTTCGCACGTGCCCAGGACATCGCCGTGCGGCGTCCGCCAGGGCTCGACAGCATCGCGACTTCATCGGGGTGAAACCAGCCCACCTCGGCGTACTCGGTGAGGCGCTCGAGCGTGATGCGCCTCTCTTGCTTGCGCAACTGGGTGACGAGCCAGACCGCGACGACAAACATCGGCACCTGCACGAGAAGGTAGTAGCCGTAGAAGTCGCTGACGAAGAACAGAACGCCGTTCCAGAAAGCGTGCAGGAGCACCGCGGGGATGAGGCCAATGAGAAGGGCGAGAATGCCGCGAAACCACCCCGGGCGTTGCGCCGCGAACCCGATGGCGGCGCCCACGAATGCTGTAAACATCACGTGGGCGAACGGCGACATGATGCCGCGAATGAAGAACACCTCAGCGGTGCCGGCAGCGCCCGACGACATCAGCTCGCTGCCGAAGTAGAGAATGTTCTCGGTGAACGCGAAGCCGCCGGCAACCCAAGAGCTGTAGACGATGCCGTCAACGGGGCCATTGAAGTGGCGGCGCACCGCGAAGAACAAGATGAGCACGCCGAGCCCTTTTCCGACCTCCTCGACGATCGGCGCCTGAATGGCTGCGCCGAAGAACTCGGCGCCGAACTCACCCAGGCCCGCCGCCGCGATGACGTTACGCACCTCGGCATCAACGATGAGCGCGATCAGCACGCTGACGCCCGCGCCCCACAAGAAGGCGAATATCAGTGCGCCGCGGGGCTCAGGCTCCCAGCGATCTATCCAGCGGATGCCCAAGAACACGATGGTCAGCGGAACGAGGGCCATCACCCCGCCGATGATGACGCCCCCTGTACCCAGACCCACGAACAGGTACGCCAACACGAACAGCATGACGAGGGCCAGCACGATGAACCCGATAATGGCCGCGACAACGAAACCGGCGTTCGACCGACGCGTTGGCAGCACGAGGCTCGGCTGGGCGGCCTGTTGAGTCTCACGTCGCACCTCAGGCGGCGCGGCCGCCGGAGCGGCCGCGGGTGCCACACCCGTTGCGGTCGAGCTGTAGTCGGGAGTCGGACGAGAGCCCTGGGGGGCGAAAGGCGCGGTCATGAGGGCAACTGTAGTGGCGGGCGGCACGGCAACCGCGGCACCCTTGAGGCGGCACGGCTGCGGCGATGTCCGATTCCCGCTGGTGCGGGCATCCCTCGCCTGACACGCTAAGGGTATGCCCGCTCTCGACCACAACCGTTGCTACCGCGCTTTGAGCGCGCGCGACTCGCGGTTCGACGGGCAGTTCATCGCAGGCGTACACAGCACGGGTATCTACTGCCGACCGAGTTGCCCCGCGGCAACGCCGCGACCACACAACGTGCGGTTTTACCCGACGGCAGCCGCCGCGCATGAGGCGGGACTACGGGCCTGCAAGAGATGCCAGCCCGACGCCGTTCCGGGCAACCCCGACTGGAACCTCCGCGACGATCTCGCCGGCCGAGCCATGCGGCTCATTCTCGACGGCGTCGTCGAGCGCGAGGGCGTGCCGGGCCTCGCCGGTCGGCTGGGATACAGCGCCCGGCAGCTGTCGCGCGTGCTCACCGCCGAACTCGGCGCCGGCCCGCTCTCCATCGCGCGGGCACACCGCGCCGAAACAGCGCGTACCTTACTTGCGGGCACCGAGCTGCCCGTGTCGCAGGTGGCGTTCGCCGCGGGTTTCGCGAGCATCCGGCAATTCAACGACACCGTGCGCGAGGTCTACGGGCTCACACCTCTCGCGTTGCGTTCGTTGGCCCGTCGAGGTCGCCACGGTGTCTCTCTGGCGACCACAGACGGGCCCGGCACGACCGTCTCGTTGCGGCTCGCCGCCCGCGAGCCATTCGACGGCGCCGGAGTGCTGCGATACATCGCCGACCAGGCCATAACCGGTGTCGAGCGTCTGCTGAAGCTCGAGGCTGACACCTCAGAGACGGCGGGTGTTGAACGGTGGATCGAGCTGCCCCACGGTCCGGCGCTCGTGCGCGTCACGCTCGATCCCGAACGGCCGGGTGTGCGCGTCTCGGCACGACTTGCCGCCCTCGCCGACGTGGCGCCGCTCACGGCGCGTATCCGCCGCTGGTTTGATCTCGATGCCGACGCGGCCGCGATCGACGCCGAGCTGGGCGGCGACGCCGTGCTCGCACCCCTCGTGGCGCGCGCGCCCGGAATCCGGATTCCTGGATCGATCGATCCGGCCGAGACCTTGCTGCGCACGATCGTCGGTCAGCAGATCTCGCTGCCCGCCGCGCGCACGCTGCTCGGTCGGCTCGCCGCCGATCTGAGCGAGCTGGGTGAACCGGTCGAGCCAGTCGGGCCGGGCGATCTACGACGATTTCCGTCGGCCGAGCTCATCGCGCGCCATGGGGCGGCAGTGCTCCGCGGCCCCGAGCGCCGCGTGCGCACGGTGGTCGAGACTGCCCAGGCGCTCGCGAGCGGCGAACTCGTGCTCGATGTCGGGCTGACGACCGCTGAGCTACGCGAGCGCCTGCTCCGGATGCCCGGCATCGGCCCGTGGACGGCTGACTACGTCGCACTACAGGTGCTGGGTTCGCCCGACCTGCTGCTCGACACCGATCTCGTGTTGCTGCGCACGCTGCGCTCCATGGGCATCGCGACCACGTCGCGCGAGGCTGCGGCACTCGGCGAGCGCTGGGCACCGTGGCGCTCGTATGCCACGATGCACTTGTGGCGCGCCGCTCCGCTCGCGCACCGTGCCCAAGTAGCGCGCCCCCGCGGTGTCACCAACTAATTCTCAGGTGCGACCATCGGCAGGGGAATCGCGCCGGTCGCCGGCACGACACCGCTCAAGCGCTCGGGCGAAAGCACCTTGGCGATCTCGGCCTCGGTCATGAGCCCGCGTGTGATGACGAGCTGACGAATCGGCACTTTCGAGGCGAGTGCCTCGTACGCAAGCGCCGCCGACTCTTGATAGCCGATGTACGGCGTGAGTGCGGTGACCACGCCTACGCTCGCCTCGACCATCTCGTGCAGGCGTTCTTTGTTGGCCGTGATGCCGTCAATGCAGTTGAGGCGGAGAGTGCGGCAGGCGTTCGACATCCACGCCAGGGACTGCATGATGCTCGTCGCGATGACGGGCTCGAAGGCATTGAGCTGCAGCTGGCCGCCCTCGACCGCGGCAGTGACTGTGGCATCGGCGCCGATGATCGAGAACGCCACCTGATTGACCACTTCAGGAATCACCGGGTTCACCTTGCCAGGCATGATCGAGCTGCCGGCTTGGCGCGGCGGCAGATTGATCTCACCGAAGCCGGCCTGAGGTCCACTCGACAGCAGCCGCAAGTCGTTGCAAATCTTCGAAAGCTTCACGGCCGCGCGCTTCAGCGTTCCCGAGACAGTCATGAAGACGCCGGTGTCGCTCGTGGCCTCAATGAGGTCGGGCGAGGTGACCATGGTGTACCCCGAGATCTCGCTGAGGTGGCGCCGCACGGCCTCGGCGTAACGCGGGTCGGCCGTGATGCCCGTGCCAATCGCGGTCGCTCCCATGTTGATCTCGTTGAGCCACGGAATGATCTCTCTCAGGCGCTCCTGATCTTCGCCGAGCGTCGTCGCGAAGCCGCGAAACTCTTGCCCCAGTGTCATAGGCACGGCGTCTTGCATCTGCGTGCGGCCCACCTTGAGAATCTGTGCGAACTCGTGCCCCTTCGCCGCGAACGAATCGACAAGCCGGCGGTGCTCGTCGAGCAGGCTCTTCAAGCTGAAGACCATCGCGAGCTTTATCGCCGTCGGGTAGACGTCGTTCGTCGATTGACTGCGATTCACGTGGTCGATCGGGTCGAACTTCTGGTAGTCGCCTTTGTCGTGACCCATCAGTTCAAGGCAGCGATTGGCAATGATCTCGTTCGCGCACATGTTCGTGCTCGTGCCCGCGCCGCCCTGCAGCACGCCGAGTACGAACTCGTCGTGCAAATGGCCCTCGATGATTTCTTGACACGCCTGATCGATGAGGTCGGCGCGCACCGGGCGCAGCACTCCGATTTCTTTGTTAGCCCGGGCCGCAGCCTGTTTGACCATGGCGAGGGCAATGACGAGGTTGGGGTGGTTGGAGAGGGCCCGACGCGTGATCGGAAAATTCTCAAGCGCACGAGCGGTGTGGATGCCCCAGTACGCGTCAGCCGGAATAGGCATCTCGCCGAGCGAGTCGCGCTCAAGGCGCATCGCGCGCGGAGCATCTGGGTCTTCGTCTAAACCCGGTCGGTACATCGGGATTCCGTCATCACTCGTGGTGAAACTGGGAGCAGGGCCGGTGGTGCGCACCATGATCAGTTGCCTCTTCCTTGAGGGTCGAACAGCGTTGCGGTGGCGGCTCCAGCCTACTCCGGAGCCCGCAGGTGCAGGCGCGCCGTGACAAGCCGGTCGGGCACCGGTGTGTGCGAGATCACGAGCACGGCGCGATCGGGCGAGGTGGCCGCACCGAGCAACTGCTCAAGCAGGCTCTCGGCCCTATCCGGGTCAACGTTTGCCGTCGGCTCGTCGAGCACAAGCACTGGCGCATCGGTCAGGAGCGCACGAGCCAGCGCAATGCGCTGAGCCTCGCCACCGCTGACGAGGCGACCGCGTTCGCCCACGGGCGCATCCAGCCCCCCGCGAGCCCGGCACCACTCGCCCAGCCCAACGCGATCGAGCACTGACAACAGGTCGTCGTCGGTCGCCGTATCGTGCGCAAACAGCAGATTCTGGCGGATGCTGTCGTCGAAGAGGTGAGGGCTCTGCTCGCACAACACCACGTTCCGGCGCACCTCGTCGGGGTGCAGAGTGTGCACGTCTACGCCGCCCAGCAGATACTCGCCCTCGTGCTCAAGAAAGCGCACGAGCACGTGGGCGAGAGTCGTTTTGCCGGCACCGCTCGACCCTTCGACGACGAGGCGATCGCCCGGGCCCAGCTCAAGATCGACACCGGTGATCGCGTGCCTCGCTTCGCCCGGCCAGCGGGCGGCAACCCCGCGCAGCGAGAGGGTGAGAGCACCGGTCGGCAGTGCCGCGGGGTCGGCGGGGGGCACCGGCACAGCGGCAGGCACCGTATCGGGAACCACCTGCGCGATGCGATCGGCACTGGCGCGCACTCGCCACCACGCCGAGAGAGCACTCGGCACTGCGGCCACGACCTCGAGTACGGCGAGCGGCACGAGCACGAGCATCACGAGCTGAGGGCCGGTGAGAGCGACCGCGACAAGTGCTGGCTCGGTGGCGAGAAGAGTCACGAGCAGCGTGGCACCCGCGCCGAGCGTGAAGAGCGCCGCGACGCTGCCAGCCGCCGCGGACTGGCGCGACTGCGCACGGCGCAGCTGCGCGTCAAGCTCGACGACGTGTGCGCGGCGCTGCTCATCAGCCCCGAAAGCGCGCAGGGTTTCCCACCGAGTGAGGTACTCGAGCACCGCGTCGGCGAGTAAGGCTCGCAGCGGTGCGATGCGAAGGTCAGCATCGCGACTGACGCCCTGCAGCACGGCGACCGCGACCGCGCACGTCGCGAGCAGCCCAACGAGAAGTGCCAGGCCCGCGGCAGGCGAAACCCACCAGACGCCGACGACACTGAGCATCGCGACGATGAACGCTGTGACGAGCGGCTGAAGCACGCGCAAGGGCAGGTCTTGCAGGGCATCCACATCACGCACCAGTGCTGTGAGCAGGTCGCCGCGCCGCACACCGCGCAGTCCGTCAGGGGCCACCGGCAGCAGACGGCGAAACACACTGACCCGCAGGGTACTCAGTGCGCGAAACGCCGCGTCATGGGCGACGAGCCGTTCGAGGTATCGAAACACCGCACGGCCGAGGGCAAACGCTCGCACGCCGACAATCGCGAAGCCAAGAAAAAGAATGGGAGGCTGCTCAGCCGAACGCGCGATCAGCCAGGCACTCGTCGCCAGCAGTGCGACGGCCGACCCGCTCGCGAGAACGCCCAGGGCGAGCGCGGGGGCGAACGCTCGCAACGGCGGCAACGATGCGCGCAGCACCGCGCGCCTGGCCTCGCGCGCCGCGGCCGGGGTCAGAGTGCCGCTCATCGCGCCACCTTCGGGGTAGTCAGCGCTACTGCCGCGACCGGGCCACCCTCGGCGAGCGAACTGGCAGTACCCGACACCACGAGCACAGCGTCGGCCGAGGCCATGACGGCGCGCCGGTGGGTCACGACGATGATGAGTCGGCCGCCATCGGCGAGCTCACGCAGCCCGGCAATCACGCGCTGCTCGCTCGCCGCATCGAGCGCCGACGTCGGCTCGTCAACGAGCACGATGCGGCAATCGCGAGAGATCGCACGGTAGTGCGCGCGAGCGAGAGCGACCCGCTGTGCCTGGCCACCCGAGAGCCCGTCACCTGCGGCACCCAGTACTGTGCCGCGCGGCACGTCATCGACTCCGGCCCAGCGCAGCGAGGTCGTGACGCGCTCGGGGTCCGGGGCGACGCTACCGAGCGCCACGACCTCGTCGAGCGGGCCACCCGTGAGCTCGGGCCGCTGGCCCGCCCACGCGATGCGGGCGGCGCGCGCGGCGGGCGGCACGGGCGATCCGCTGAGCTCGACTACGCCGTCGTGCTCGACGAGCCCCAGCAAGGCCCCGAGCAACGAGCTCTTGCCCGCGCCGCTGGGCCCGGTGACGGCGAGCACCGTGCCGGGCATCCAGGCACCCGAGAGCCCGTCGACAACGATGCGGTCGCCGCGCCGCACCGTAAGGTCGTGAACAGCGAGTGCCGGTATCACCCCCACGGTAGGTCGGGGAGCTGTCGACGCCGAGGCGTGCACAACCGGCCTCGATCGGTCCTGTATTGCGGCGAGCCCCGTCGGCTGACCCGACACGGGACCGATCGACTGCGAGGATGCACCCGCAATCAACGCTACCGACTCGGCCCGAGTGGCACCGGAGTCGGCCTCGGCCGCCGGTGCGGATGCGGGTGCGGTGTCGAGCAGGTCGAGCGCGTCCTGACCTGCGGCGATGCCCTCGCTCGCAGCGTGAAATTGCGCACCCACCTGGCGCAGCGGCAGGTAGGCCTCGGGCACAAGAACGAGCACGAAGAGCCCGAGGGCAAGCGCGATCTCGCCGTCGATGAGACGAATGCCAATCGACACGGCCACGAGAGCAACCGACAGGCTTGCAGCGAGCTCGAGCGCGAACCCCGACAGAAACGAGAGTCGCAGTACGCGCATCGTGCGGCGGCGATACTCTTCGGTCACGGCCGCGATTCGATCGATCTGGCGATGTTGACGACCGAAGACCATGAGCGTCGAGAGCCCCTGAACCACTTCGAGAAAGCCCTGTGCGAGCGAGCCGAGCAGCTGCCACTGCTGGCGCTGCACAGCCCGCGTCGAGAGCCCAATGAGCACCATAAACACGGGAATGAGCGGCAGGGTGAGTATGACCGTGATTCCGGTCGCGAGGTCGGCGAACAACAGCACGCCGACCACGATCGGGGTGGCAACGGCCGTCAGGATGAGCTGGGGCAGATACCGCCCGATGTAGCCGTCCATGGCATCGAGTCCCTGCCCGAGCAGCGTCGCCACGCGGGCACTCGAGGTGCTGCCGAGTAGTGCGGAGCCTCCGGCATCGACCGCGGCGATGACGCGAGCGCGCAGTTGGCTCTTCACCCGTGCAGCGCCTTGCACGGCGAGGGCGTCGAGCAGGGCCTGGGTGAGGGCACGCACCACAATGCTGACGGCGGTCGCGATGATCGGCATACCGAGCTGTGCCACCGCAACTCCGTCAACAACACCGGCGATCGACTGCGCGGCGAACCAGCAGAACGCGATGATGCTGAGCGTGTGCATCACTGCCACGACCGAGCCGGCCGCCAGCAGGACGCGGGCGGCCGACGCGGTACGGAGCAGTCGGGGGTCGAGGGGCTTCAGTGCGCTGCCACCGGGATCGACTCGCGCGTAATGCGGCGCCGGAAGACCCAGTAGGTGATTCCTTGATAGGCGAGCACGAGAGGCATCATAACCACCGCCACCCAGGTCATGACCTGAAGCGTGTAGTCCGAGCTCGAAGCGTTCTCGATCGTGAGACTGAAAGCCGGGTCGGTGGTCGACGGCATCACGTTCGGGTACAGGGCAGCCAGGATGCTGGCAACAGCAAGCGCGATCGTCGCGGCCATGAGCCCGAAGGCCGCCTTTTCGGCCCCCGCCCGATTGGCAACCCACGAGCCGATGAGCGCAACCGCAGCGGCGGCGGCCAGCCCCACGAGTACCGGCAGGTGCGCGATGTCGAGGTGCTGCAGAACGGTCCACACGAGGAAGGCGGCGGCGACGAGGATGGTGATGAGGCCGGAACGCACCGCAAGGGCACGAGCCCGCACTCGAAGGTCGCCGTCAGTCTTGAGCGCGAGAAACTGAACGCCGTGCGTGAAGAAGAGCATGAGTGTGGTGAGCCCGCCGAGGATGCCGTACGGGTTCAACAGGTCGAACAGCGTGCCGGTGTAGGTGCCCGACGCGTCAATCGCCACGCCCTGAATGATGTTCGCAAAGGCGACCCCCCACAGCAGTGCGGGAACGGCGGAGCCAACCACGATCATCCAATCGAACCAGGTCTTCCACTGCTTCGACCTGCCCAGGCGGCGGTACTCGAACGAGACGCCGCGCGCAATGAGGGCGAGCAGAATCAGCAGCAGTGCTAGGTAGAAGCCGTCGAAGAGCGTGGCGTACCAGTAGGGGAAGGCGGCGAAAAGGCTGGCGCCCGCCACGATTAGCCACGTCTCGTTGAGATCCCAGACGGGGCCGATCGTGTTGATCATGACACGCTTGTCGGTGTCATCTTTGCCGAGGAACGGCAGGGCCATACCGACGCCGAAGTCGAAGCCGTCGAGCACGAAGTACCCGATGAAGAAGAATCCGACGATGCCGAACCAGAGGATGGCGAGGTCCATGATGTGTGCTTCCTTCGATTCTCTAGTAGACAGTCGCGAGCTTGGTGGGGTCGACGTCGGCCGTGCCGTCGCCGTCGTGTTCGGCGTCATACTTCGCCCACTCGTTCGGGCCTTCGACGGCTGCCCGAACGATGAGCTTGAACTCGACCACCGCAAGTGCTCCGTAGATGAGGGTGAAGGCGATGAGCGAGATCAGAACCTCAAGTCCCGAGACTCCGGGCGAGACGCCGTCTTCGGTGCGCATGAGACCGAAGACGATCCACGGCTGGCGGCCCATCTCCGTGAAGATCCAGCCGACGAGGCTTGCCACCAGCGGCAAAGCCGCTGACCAGATGGCCAGCTTCCAGACCCAGGGGCGGGTGGGCGTGCGTCCTCCGCGAGTCAGCCAGAGACCGACGACCGACACGAGCGCAGCGAGAGCTCCGAGCCCGATCATCCAGCGGAAGCTCCAGTAGGTGATCCAGATGATCGGCGTGTAGTCGCCGGGGCCAAACTCCGTCTGGTACTGCGCCTGTAGGTCATTGATGCCCTCGACGGTGCCCCCGAAGTCGTGTGTCGAGAGGAAAGAGAGCATGTAGGGGATACGGATCGAGAACAGCTCGCTCGATCCGTCAGGCGTACCCCACGTGAAGATCGAGAACGATGCACCGGCGGTGGTCTGGTACAGCGCTTCAGCGGCAGCCATCTTCATCGGCTGCGTCTGCACCATGATGAGGCTCAGCTGGTCGCCCGTGAGGGCGACGCCAATGAAGGCGACGATGTTGACGATGAGGCCGAAGCGCAACGCCGTGCGCATCTCATCGAGGTATTGGCCCTTGGAGAGGTGGTAGGCGGCGACGGCAACCACCACCACTGCCGCAAACATGATCGAGGCGAAGATCGTGTGCGGAAACTGCGCGAGGGCGACCGGATTGGTCAACACCGCACCGATGTCGGTGAGTTCGGCGCGGCCGAGCTCTTCATTGATCTCGAAGCCGACGGGGTTCTGCATGAAGGCGTTGGCGGCGAGGATGAAGTACGCCGAAAGGGTTGTCGAGACCGCGAGCAACCAGATCACTGCGAGGTGCAGTTTCTGCGGCAGCTTGTCCCAGCCGAAGATCCACAGCCCGATCATGCTTGCCTCAAGGAAGAAGGCCAGCAGTCCTTCCATGGCGAGCGGGGCACCAAAGACATCGCCAACGAACCGCGAGTAGTCGCTCCAGTTCATGCCGAACTGAAACTCCTGCACGATGCCCGTCACGACGCCCATCGCGAAGTTAATCAAGAAGATCTTGCCAAACAGCCGCGTGAGATGCAGGTACTTGAGCTTGCCCGTGCGCACCCAGGCGGTCTGGAACATCGCCACCAGGATGACCATGCCGATCGTGAGAGGCACGAAGAGAAAGTGGTAGAGGGTCGTGAGACCGAACTGCCAACGGGCCAAGATGAGGGGATCGAGCCATTCGACCACGAGGGGGTCACCTGCCTTGCGAGGATGGGATGGGGGGACGTGGCGACGCTGCCACTCTTGAGCCTATGAAGGCGCTGAGTCGAGCACAGGGGCCGAAAGTCCCGAATCCTGGGGTGGCCTCAGGGGTGCTCGATAGGCTCGCCGCGTGAACGAACTGCTCGACACAATCCTCGATCTGGTGCAGGGCGTCGACCCAGTGCTCCGCACCGCCTTGGCGGGGCTGTTCATCATGCTCGAAACGACGATTTTGCTCGGTCTCATCGTGCCAGGCGACACGGTGGTGCTCGTCGCGAGCACGGGGGTCAGCTCCCCCGCCGAGTACTGGGCGCTCACCATTATCGTCATCATCGGCGCGCTCACCGGTGCCTCGCTCGGCTTTGCGATCGGTCGGTTTTTCGGGCCACGAGTGCGGGCATCCCGTCTCGGTCGCCGCATCGGCGAGAAGAACTGGGCGCGGGCCGAGAGCTTTCTCGACCACCGCGGCGGCATCGCTGTCTTCGTCTCGCGATTCGTGCCAGTGCTGCATTCGCTCACGCCACTCGTCGTCGGCATGAGCCCGCTGCGGTATCGCACCTTTATGCTCTGGCTGACGCCAGCCTGCATCATCTGGGCGTTCGCGTATGTGACGGTGGGCACGCTCGCTGCCGACGGATACCGCAGCATCGCCGACCAACTCGACTACGCGGCGCTCATCTTCGTGGGCATCATCGTGGGGTTCTGGCTACTCGTCTTTGCCGTCAAGAAACTGCTCGACCGCTACGTCAGCCGGTTTGCCGACGACACTGACACGTGAGGGGCAAGCGCCGTCTGGCGCTCGCCCCTCACGCAGTGACAATGGATGCTGCGGCTAGCTAGCCGAGGAATCCGTTCTCGGTGAGCCACTGAGTCGCAATCTCGGCGAAGCCGAGCTGGTCGACCGTGCTCTGAACGTTGAGGGCCACGAGGCCCTCGGGGGTCAGCGCGGCACTGACCGCGTTGATGATGTCGATTGCCTCTTGCGGCAGATCGGCCGACGCGATCGGCACGACGTTCGAGGCCAAGAACAAGCCCTCCGGGTCGGCGAGTGTCACGAGACCGTTTTGGCCGATGCGCGGGTCAGCGCTGAAGACGTTCGCAACGTTGACGATGCCCGCGAGCAGCGACTCAACCGTAGTGTCACCCGTTGCCTCGAAAGCAACCGTGACTCCGTAAACGTCAAGCAGACCAGAGGGGCCGTATGGGCGTTCTTCGAGCTCGGGTGCACCACCCAGGATCAGCCCGTCGACACCCGCGAGATCGGCGATCGACGAGAGGCCATTGGCATCGGCAAACTCGGCCGTGACGTTGTAGCTGTCTTGGTCTGACGCCGTCGACTGATCGAGTACCTGCAGGCCCTCGGGTACGACGGTCACGAGCTCGGCGAAGACCTCGTCAGACTGTGTCGCGGTCGTGTCGGGGTTCCAGAACTGCAACAGGTTGCCGGTGTACTCGGGAAACAGGTCGACCTCGCCGGCTTCAAGAGCCGGGATATAGGCGTCGCGCTGCCCGATCTGGTAGTTGCGCTCTACGGTGAAGCCGCCCTCTTCGAGGGCTTGTGCATAGAGCTCGGCGATGATTTCGTTCGAGTAGTACGCCTGCGAGCCGATGACGATGGTGTCGCTCGGCCCGCCAGCATCCGGTTCCGGCGTTAGCGGGTCGCCCGATGCACACCCTGTGAGGGCCAATGATGCCCCAACCACGGTCGCCATCACGGCGAACCGGCCCTTGTTCCTTGCTGTGAACATGTGTTCGTCTCTTCTCTTCATGTGGTGGCGGAGAGTTCCGCCGTCGCCCGGCGCCCGTGTGGCGTCGTGCGAACATCGGTGTTGCGGCCCGCGCGCACGCCGCGCGGCACCGCCCATCGTTCGAGCAAGGCAAATAGCGCATCGAACACGAGTGCGAGCGCAATCACGAGCAACGCGCTGCCGAGCATCTGGTCGTAGCGCCTCAGTTCAATGCCCTGCACGATGTCGTAGCCAAGACCGCCAAGACCGATGTAGACGATGAGAACTGCTGTCGCGATAATTTGCAGGATCGCGCTGCGAAGCCCTCCAAAAAGCAGTGGCAGCCCTAGCGGCACTTCGACCTTGAACAGAATCTGCCACTCGGTCATTCCGACGGCACGAGCTGCATCAATCGTGCGTCGGTCGATGACCTCAAAACCGGAATAGGCCCCGGCGAGAATCGGGGGAATCGCGAGCAGCATGAGTACGACGACGGCTGCGGGTTCTCTCAGCAGCACCCCGACGAGCATGACGAAGAGAAAGAGTAGGCCGAATGAAGGGAGCGCTCGCGCCGCACCCGTGAGGCCCACCACGAACTCTTTGCCCCGGCCCGTG
>JBBRWT010000046.1:0-13584 GCA_038249035.1 Actinomycetales bacterium | reverse complement strand
GGCGGGGGAGGCGGCGCTTCCGGCGGGGGCACCATGCCGCCGATGCCGTGTGTCGAAGTGTTCCCGGGCCTTTGCTACGGCGAGGGCCAGGGCAAGCCGGGTGATCCTGTGGCGGGCGTTCCGAGTATCACCCTGAGTGACATTGCGACGTTCCGGCCGAGGGTGACGGTGCAGTACATGCAGCCCGACGGCTGGATGGTGGTCGGGTTGCCCACCAACTTCGTGGCGGTGATCGAGCGACACGTCGTTCCCGGCACGCTGCTGGGGGCTCCGGCCGACGTGCGGTTCACGCCCGTCGCTTACCGGTGGCGGTACGGTGACGGCAGTGCGGCGCGGCTCGGCACGACGGGTGCGAGCTGGCAGACGCTGGGGCTGCGCGAGTTTGACGCGACGCCGACGAGCCACGTTTTTCGAGGATCCGGAACCTATGTAATTGAGCTCGACGTGGAGTACACCGCCGAGTACCGCTTCGCCGCAAGAGCCTGGATCGCCCTGACCGGCGTGATCGTTCTGCCCGCCAACGACCTCATTGCGACCGCAGGCGACGCCGTGACTGTGCTTGTTGATCGCGATTGCAGTCGGGCACCTTCCGGCCCCGGCTGCTGACAGCGGGATGCTGAGCGCTTTTCGTGCGCGTCGTGAATGCCCGGGCCCTCGGCCGGGGAAGGGTTGGGCGAAGGGTCGGGAGGCGTCCAGGCGCGCCAAATAGAATGCACAGGTTTGCGGAGGACGCTGACAGCGCCGAAAGGAGCACCTCCCCATGAGTACTACGCCCACGAACCCCGAGGACGCCACGAACCCCGAGGTCGCCATCAACTCTGAGCACGCCATCAACCCCGAGGTCGCCCAGACTCCCGACGTTGCTGCCCCCCAGCCCTACGCGGTAGCCCCGGCGCCCGCGCGCTCGAAGCTCGCGATGGCGCCACTGGTCGGCGTGCTTGCGGTCGGCGCTCTCATCGGCGGTGTCGCCGGCGGTGGAGTAGTCGCCGCGGTGCTCGCGACCGACAGTGTGACTGTCACCGCGAGCCCCGCCGCTCCAACCTCGATCACCGTGAACGATCCTGACAACACCACGCTCGTCACGGCCGTTGTGGCCAAGGCCATGCCCGCAGTTGTGACCCTGACAGTCGCCGGCAGTGGTGCGTCGGGCAGTGGTTCGGGCGTCATCCTCAGCGCCGACGGCTACGTGCTCACCAACAACCACGTGGCCACGCTCGAGGGTGCAACGATCACCCCCAGCATTCGCGTCACTCTCGCCGACGGCCGTATCTTCGATGCCGCTCTCGTGGGCAGCGACCCCATTGCAGACCTCGCCGTGGTCAAAATCGACGGAGCCGCGGGGTTACCCACGATCGAGTTCGCCGATTCCGATGCGCTCAATGTGGGTGATCAGACGGTCGTCATCGGCGCGCCGCTTGGCCTCGCAGGCTCGGTGTCGAACGGCATCGTCTCGGCGCTCAACCGTTCGATCACGGTGCGCTCGTCTGCCGTACCCGATCAACTGGCCGAGCAGCAGCCCGGCAACGGCACCGACGCGCCCTTCGACTTCTGGGACTTCAACGGCCCGGGCACCCAGGGCACTGACCCGCGGCCGCTCACCTCGGGCACCGTGTCGCTTCCGGTGATCCAGACCGACGCGGCCATCAATCCTGGCAACTCGGGTGGAGCGCTTCTCAACAGCGAGGGCCGGTTGATCGGCATCGTTGTGGCCATCGCCACGGCGGGCGGCGGCAGCTGGCAGTCGGGCAGCATTGGCGTCGGGTTCTCGATCCCGTCGAACTTCGCCCAGCGCATCGCGACCGAGCTGATCGAGAACGGCACGGCCACCCACGGCCTGCTCGGTGCGAGCGTCACCGATTCGCTCAACGACGCCGAGAGCACCATTGTCGGCGCTCTCATCGACAGCGTTATTCCTGGCGGCGCTGCTGAGCTCGCAGGACTTCGCTCCGGCGACGTCATCACCACGTTCAACGGCGTGGCGATCACCGGCAGCGTTGACCTCACGGCCCAGGTGCGGGTGCAGCCCGGCGGGGCCAGCGCCACGCTCGTCTACGTGCGCGGTGGGTCGGCCAAAGAAGTGAAGGTCACGCTCGGCACACTGCTGTAGTCCGACGTTCGTCGGGCGTCGTTCGCGGCGCTCGACGAACGCTGGTGACCCGCTAGCCTCGCAGGTATGGCTCAGCCCGCATCGTCGCAGCCCGCGTCGTCTGAGCCCGCGTCGTCGCAACCTGGTGTCAGCTACGTCATGCCGGTGTACAACGAGTCGGCTTACATCGACGACGCGATCGAGAGCGTGCTCGCGCAGCAATACACGGGCGAGCGCGAGCTTGTCGTCGTACTGGGCCCCTCGACCGACGGCACGACCGAGCGAGTTCAAACCCGGGCAGCGTCGGATGCGCGCATCCGCATCGTCGAAAGCCCGCAACTGTCGATTCCCCTGAGTCTCAATCTCGGCATCCGCGCTGCCGCCCACGACGTGATCGTTCGGGTTGATGCGCACACTGAGCTCGAGCCCGATTACACCACCGCCGGTGTCGCGACGCTGCAGCGCACGGGTGCCGCGAGTGTCGGCGGGCTGATGGTGGCGACCGGCCGCGGGCGACTACAGTCGGCGATCGCGCGGGCCTACAACAGCCGGCTCGGCTTGGGCGGCGGCGCGTACCACGGTGGAGCATCCGAGGGTCCGGCCGAAAGCGCCTATCTGGGCATCATGCGCCGACCCGCCCTGCAGGAGGTCGGGTTCTACGACGAGGGCCTCAAGCGCGGGGAAGACTGGGAGCTCAACTTTCGCCTGCGCGACGCTGGCCACGTGGTGTGGCTCGACCCGGCTCTGCGGGTCACGTACTGGCCGCGCTCGACGTGGGCAAAGCTCGCGCGGCAGTTCACCGCGACGGGCATCTGGCGCGGTGAACTGGTGAGACGACTCGGTGGTCGAAACTCGCTGCGCTACTTTGCTCCTCCCGCGCTGATCACCTCGATGGCGTTCAGTGTGGTGCTGCTCGTGCTGCAGCTCACCGGCGTCGTCGCTGGCCTGCCGAGTGTGCTGCTCTCGATCGTGCACGTCGGCCCGGTGCTCTATGTGCTGTTGCTGGTCGGGCTTCTCGTGGCGCCCTCGAGCGGCGAGCGGTTCACCGACCGTTTCACCTTTGCCCGGGTCCTCGCCGTCATGCACCTCAGCTGGGGTGCCGGGTTTGTGCGCGGATTCGTGATCGGAGCCCGCGATGCCGTCGACACCTCGCGCATCGAGTCGTAGGTCTGGCTAGCCCGCGTCGAGCATCCCCGCGGCGAGTATGCGCGCTACGACCCGCTCGGCCGCGTGGCCGTCGTCGAGTGCGGTGAAGCGCGCCCGCCAGCTATGCAGTGCGACGGATGCGACGGATGCGTCGCGCGCGTCGCCCTCTGTCGCCAGCCGCTCGAGCTCGCGCAGCAGGCCCGCCCGGCTCTCGGTCACCACCACGGGCGCCTCGGCCAGCAGGTCGAAGTAGAAGCCACGCAGCTCACGCTCGTAGTGCTCGCGGTCGGGTGCGAACAACACCAGGGGAGTGCTCGTGGCCGTGATGTCGAACATGAGCGAGCTGTAGTCGGTGATGACGACGTCGGCGGCGAGTAACAGGTCGGCCATGTCGGGGTAGGTCGTCACGTCGATCAGGCCGGGCGCGTCGAGGTTGCGGCCGTGGCGCAGGGTTCGGCTGTGGCCGCGCACGAGCACCACGTGCTCGCCGGGCAGTTCGGCGAGCTCAGTGGGCAGGCTTGGCAGATCGAGGTAGTCGACGATCTCGCGAGCGTCGTCACGCCAGGTCGGGGCGTACAGCACGGCGCGCTGGTCGGGGCGCACTCCCAGTCGTTCGCGCACGATGGCGCGCACCGTCGCGTCATCACTCACCAGTACGTCGTTGCGGGGATACCCCTCGACCCAGATCGGGCCAACGAAGGCGTATGCCCGACGCAGAATCTGCGCGGCAAATTCATTCTGCGCGAGCAGAACGTTCCACCGTCGAGATTCGCGTCGCACGGCAATGCGCGTGCGCAAACCCACGTCGTCTCGGTCGAGCGCGAGCTTTTTCAGCATCGTGCCGTGCCAGGTCTGCAGCACGGTTTGGTGGGGCCTCGGCATCCACCTTTTGCGCAGCCAGTCGTTGACGACCAGTAGCCGTGCGTCCGCCCGCACGCGCCACCACTCGGCTGAGCCTTCGACGATCGCCGCCGCGCCCTCGGGCACAGCGATCGAGCGATCGACGACCGACCAGTAGCGCGTCACGTCGGGTCGCGCCCGCGCGAGCTCGCGATCAAGCGCCAGGGGGTTGCACGCCACGGTTTGGCTGTAGAAGCTCTCGAAGAACACGGCGTTCTCGGGCTTCGCGGAGCGGCGGCGGTACTGCTTTTCGAGACCCTTTTGGGCGGATGCTCCGCGCTCGTTGTCTGCCAACGGCGCCGCGACGCGCAACACCAGGGTGCCGGCGTCGGCCCGCAGTTCAGCCCGCAGCCACGGCGAACGAAAGCCCGGGTCGAGGTCGGCCTGAACGGTGGCGCGGGCGCTCGCGCGCTCGGCTCCTGCAAGCGTGACCTCGAGCCGGTAGTCATCACTTCTCGGTGCCAGTTGCGGCGAACCCCACCGGTCGTCGAAGAGTGAGGCTCCTGCCGAGAACTCGTCGCCCGTCTGGTTGACCGTGAACTCGATCGATTGCCGCGGGCCGACCAGGGCCAGTCGCTCGATGGGCGCGGAGGTTTGCCCTCGAATGGCGAGCGACAGGTGGTCGAGCTCGGCATAGGTGATCACGATGCGCCGAGCAGCCCCGGTGCTCGTGACCGAGTTCGCGATCGTGTTGTTGGCCAGCACGTCGGGTCCAAGGGCGGTCGTGTCGAATTCGGATGCCTCGCCGAGCATCCTGAGCACCGCCGCGTGCACTCGCTCAGTTGCTCGCCCGTCGAGGTGATCCACAAACTCGTCGCGCAGCCAGGCGGCGTGAGCGAGTGCTTCGGTGCGGGCTGCGCCGCCACTCAGCACGCCGCCGTACAGCACGCCGTCGTGCAGCGCTCGGTCATCAGAACCACCCAGCCGCTCGAGTGTCTCAGCCCACGTCGTCGCCGGTTCGCCTCCGCTGAACTCGCGGTAGGGCTGGTACAGCCCACGGGTCGCGAGATAGTTCGCCAGATCGGGGGCGAAGAAGACGCTCGGCACTGCGGCGATGGCAGCGTCGAAGGCGATCGAGCTGTAGTCGGTGACGAGGGCGTCGAGCGCCGGCAGCGCCGGAGTGACATCGGTGAGCGCATCGCGGCCGAGCAGGCGGATGCGGGGTGAACTGGCAGCGCCTTCCGCGTACGAGCCCGCGCCGAGCGGGTGCGAGCGAATGAGCAACGTCGCCCCCGCGGTGTCGGCCCACGCCGAGATGGCGTGCCATTCGGCGGGGGTGGGAATCGCGGCATCCACCGCGCCATCACGCCACGTGGGGGCGTAGAGAACGAGCGGTCCGTCGGCGGGTAAAGCTGCCCCACCCGCCGCGACCAGGGCGCGAGACACGAGCGTGCGGGCTGTCTCGCGCCGCGACGCCGGCGTTCCGACCAGCAGCACGTCGTCGCGCGGGTCACCGGTGACCAGCACGCGCGACGCGGGAAGGCCGAACGCTGAGCGGATGCGCGCCGCCACGAGCTCTGACGCCACCGGAAACAGCGCGATCTGGGCGCCCGCCCGGCGGTAGAGCGCGGTCATGAATCGGCCGATACCGGGCAGTGAGCCGATGAGCGGCAGCCGCATGGCGGCGCCCGTGTCGAGGTGCAGGCGCTTGAGCGGGATGCCGTGCCAGAGCTGCACAACGCGCGCGTCGCTCACCCTGAACCGGTTGACGTCGCCGAACCCGTGGGTCACGATTACGACGCCTGCGCGAAGAGTCGTCCACAGGCCGCGCGGTCCGCGCTTCGGAAGCGCGCGCAGGCCGCGCGCGCGCGCCTCGGCGAGCTCAGCGCCGCTGGACGCGAGCCACGTCAGGTGTCGCTCGGGTTCTACGACCCGCACGTGATCGTGCAGCGCGAGCGCGCCCTAGCCGAGTCCGATTCCGGAGCCGAACACCCACCGCCGCGGGCTGCGCGGCACGAACACGGCAACAAGCGCCCCGAGTGCGTACAGCGGGGCGCGAGCAAGGACGCGCGCGTTGCCGGCGCTGAACGTGAAGCGGGCCATCGCGCCCGATTCTGCCACGCCGATGCCGTTCGCAACTCAGGCTGAGCGGCCGAATCGCGCGTGTGGGGCGTCACATTTGTTCGCTCAGCCTGAGTTGCGAACAAGTCGGTAACGGTGTGGCCGTTTGGTCGGGTCGGCCGTGACCCCGCTGAGAGAATCAAGAACGTGAAGATTGTGGGCCAGTTGACGACCGCGCGCCGCATCGTGCGTGATCTCCTGCGCTCGCGCCGCAATCGCAACGCGCTCGCGAACCGACTTGGGCGCGAGGCAAACCCCCCGGCCCCCGGCACGATTGAGATCGCGGTGTATTTCGCTGACACGCGCGTGAACATGTACCAGATTCGGCAGTGGTACGCGCCGCTTGCCGAACTCGCGCGCGAGCATCCTGTCGCCATCATCAGCCGCAGCCCCGGAACGATGATGACGCTGCTTGATGAAGCTCCCGTGCCGCCTGTCTACCTGCGCAAGGTGACCGATCTCGAGCACTTCGTCGCGCGCCAACCGCTGCGCATCGTGTTCTACGTGAATCAGAACACCAAGAACTTTCAGATGTTCCGCTACGGCCGCATGTGGCACGTCTTCGTGAACCACGGCGAGTCCGACAAGATGTACATGACGACTAACCAGTACAAGGCCTACGACTACTCGTTTATTGCGGGTGACGCTGCGCGCGAGCGACTGGCCCGCAAGCTGTGGGACTACGACCTCGACCGCAAGACGTTGCAGATCGGGCGCCCGCAGGCCGACCACTTCGTCGGCGAGACGCCCTATGTGCCCGACGATCGCACGGTCGTGCTCTACGCCCCCACGTGGGAGGGCGACCGGCCGGCGGCAGCGTACGGCTCGATCGCGAGTCATGGTGAGGCGCTCGTGGATGCCCTTCTCACCACCGGCCGCCACCGACTGATCTATCGCCCGCACCCGCGCAGCGGGGTGGTGAGCCGCGAGTATGGCGACGCCAATCGGCGCATCGTTGCGGCGCTGGATAGGGCTAACGCCGCTGATCCCTCAGCCCAGCACGTGCATGACACGGGCCCTGAGCTTGGATGGCAACTTGCCGCCGCCGACGTAGCCATCACCGATATCTCTGCGATGGTCTATGACCGCCTGGCCACGGGCAAGCCGATCATTGTTGCGCGCCCGGCCTCGCCCGACGCCGAGATCGACGAGTCGGGCTACCTCAGCGCCTGTGAGTGGCTGACTGCCGGTGAGGCGGGCGGCGTGGTGCCGCTCGTCGACCGCGTGCTCACGAGTACCGAGGCCCATGACACGCTTACTCACTGGGTGACGCGCTACTTCGGCGACACGACTCCGGGTGCGGCGACCGCGCGGTTCCATGCCGCGGTCGACAGCTTGTACGCCGAGTGGGATCGAGTGGCGGCGATTCACGCGCACGACCCGATCACGTCGGAGTCGAACCCTTTCGACGACGAAGACGACGAGGACGAGGTTCCTTCGGGGGATTGACCACATCGAGCCCGACCGGCCAGCGCGCCGGAGCCGGGCCGAAGGCCTGCTGAGACGTGCGCACCACCTTGCCGCCGATCAGACGGTTGCCGGCACCACCGATGACAGCCCCAATGCCAAAGGGCACGAGGCGCCCGGCCATACTGCCACCCTGCTTCACAGCCATATTCTTCACGAGCTCGTCACGGAGCCGCTTGTTGAGAAGGCCGACAAGAGCTTTGGGCATGCCGGCCGTGATCGACTCCCCCCAGTACTGCGTGCGATCGGGGCCAACTCCGGTGGCCTGGCCGACGAATTGCTGAACGAGGTCTTTGCCCGGCCCACCGAGCATGAGGGCCATGACGAGGTTATGGGCGCGCTCTTCGTCTTCGACGACGATGCCGTGGATCTCGGCGACAGACTGCGCAAACAGGGCGGTCATCTCGAAGAATGCGACCGTCTCGACCGCGATGACGGTCAGCCCGATGGCGGTGCCGACACCCGGGATAAGTGATGCGGCGCCACTACCCGCACCGCTCAGGGTGACGCTGTTGAGAAAGCGGCGTTCGAGAATCATGATGACCTGCTCGGGCGTTGCTGCCGGGTACTGCCGGCGAATCGCTCTGATGTGCAGCAGCACGGCCGGGCGCTGCGCCGACATCGCCGCGCGTAGTCCGCGCACGACTAATGGATCAACCGGCGGGCGCACCGGATCGGGGCCGACTGGCACGATAGCGTCGTTATTGATCGGGATGCCCCGCAGGGGCTCGCGCTCGACCGCACCGTTGTGCTCGCTTGGGGTGAGGGTCACCGCTACCTCCTGACGTCGGACAGTTGCAGTCTAGGAGCGGGAACTCAGCCCGCGTCAGACGGCGGTGCCTCCGTAGTCGCGGTTGTAGGCGGCGAGAACCTCGCCGATCGGGGCGTCGAGAACGAGACCGCCTTTGTCGAGGTAGAGACCGCGGGTGCAGAAACGTTTGAGGTCGCGCTCGTTGTGAGAGACGAAGAACAGCGTGCGCCCACCCGCCAGCAGCGCATCGATGCGCTGGTAGCACTTGTCACGAAACGCCTTGTCGCCGACCGCGAGCACCTCGTCGACGAGCAGAATCGGCTCTTCGAGGCGCGAAATCACCGAGAACGCCAGCCGCACTTTCATGCCGCTCGACAGGTGTTTGTACGGCGTGCCAACGAAATCGCGCAGTTCGGCGAAGTCGATGATCTCGTCATATCGGGCGTCGATCTCGGCCTTCGACATGCCGTGTAACCCGGCGGTCAGGTAGAGGTTTTCGCGAACAGTCAGGTCGTCAACGAAACCACCCGTGATTTCAATCAGCGGGGCCACACCCCCGTGTACCTCGACGACTCCTTCATCGGGCAGCATGACGCCGGCGACGAGCTTGAGCAGGGTCGACTTACCCTGCCCGTTTCGGCCCACCACGCCGATTGCCTCGCCCGCGCGCACCTCGACATCGATGCCGCGCAGCGCCCAGAACTCGTCGGGGCGCGAGCGGCGCCTTGAGCCTGCGAACAGGTCTTTGAACGAGCGCCGACCGCGCCGGTTGCGGCGAAACCGGATGCCGGCGCCGGTCACGCGGATGACCGTTGGCTGATCCTGGCTCATCAGACCTCTTTCAGCACGGCGCGCACCATGCGACGGAACACGAGCACGCCGATCGCGAGGATGGCCAAGCTCATGGCGGCGGCGATCAGCACGACGCGGGCATCCAGCTGATCGGGAAAGAAGCTTGCCCGGTACAACGAGATGATGCCCGCGAGTGGGTTGAACGCGGCCCAAACATCGAGCCCGTTGGGCAAGTCAGAGAGCCCGTAGATGATTGGCGAGGCGTAGAACAAGAACCGCAGAATCAGCTTGACGGCACGCTCGAGGTCGCGAAAGAACACCACGAGCGGCGCGATGATGAGCCCAAGACCGACCGTGAGTATCGCTTGTAGCACGATCGCCACGGGAAGCCAGAGCATTCCCCACGTCGGGGTCGCGCCAAAGATCACCGCAAAGAGCACGATCACCGGCAGGGCGGCAATGAACTCGATGCCCTTCGAGAGCACGATGCGGTTGACCCATACAGTGCGGGGGATACGCGTGGAACGCACGAGCTTGGCGTCTTTGATGAACGCCCTCGTGGCGTCGCCGACTGCTCCGTTGAACCACATCCAGGGCAGCAGTCCGGCGAGCAGAAAAACGATGTAGGGCTCTTCGCCGATCGTGCGGTCGACGATCTGGGTGAAGACGAACCAGTAGATGACCGCCATGACGAGCGGGTCAAGCACTGACCAGACATAGCCGAGGAACGATGTGGCGTATCGCACCTTGAGGTCGCGGCTGGTGAGCAGCCACAGCGCCTGACGATAAACCTGCGCAGGACTGCGCGCCGGGCGCGGCGGCGGGGCAGTGGTCACGAACGATAACGCTAGCGGCACGCGTGGCTCTTCGCCCGCGAATCCCTCGAACGCCGCAAAACCCTCGATCGCGCGGGGTACGGGTGGGCCGGTGCCCGTGCCGGTGTCGGTGCCGCTCGCGGTGTCGCTGTCGGTGCCGCTGTTGGTGTATCAGTGACGCTAGACGTGCAGGTTCGCGCGCTCCAGGTCTTCGGCGAAGTCGATCTCGACTGCATAGAGGTCGCTGATGTCGACGGGTTCGACGGTGATGCCGTCGTGCTCGATCGCGAGTTCGATGCCGCGCTCGAAATAGTCTTGATCGGCGCAGCGCGTCAGGTGGTGCACGAGCACGCCCTTGTCGTTGCTCGAGATGTAGTTGATGCCGACCGCCTCGCCAAGACCGCCCGAGACGGTCTTCGAGAGCCTGTGGATGAACCCTTCGGCATCGACGGTGTACTTGACCTCTTCATCGCTGACGGTCGAGGTGTTGACGCTCACGAATGAGCGGTCGGCGTGCACGAGGCCCGCAACGCGCACGAGAACCTGCGGGTCGAAGACCACATCGCCGTTCATCCACAGCACGCCGTGCTTGCCCGACGCCTTGAGGGCGCGCAGCAGACTCTTCGACGTGTTCGTCTGGTCGTATTGCTCGTTGTAGACATAGTCAACGTGCGGAAAAGCGTCGATGATGTGCTCGAGTTTGTACCCAACGACGGTGGTGATGGTCACATTGGTGCCGAACGCAGCGGCGATGTTGTCGTGCTGCTGGCGCATGATCGTGCGACCGTCGCCGAGCTCGGTCAGAGGCTTCGGCAACTCGCGGCCGAGGCGACTGCCCATGCCAGCGGCGAGGATAACGACCTGAGTGGTCATGTTGTGACTCCTGATGTGTCAGACGTAAGTAAACAGACACACCCTTGTGCTCGTCAAGAGTACCGGCGCCGATGCCGGATCGTCATGTGCTGTTCACCTTTTGTTTCCGAACTGTGACTGTTCATCACCAGGCGTGCGATGCGGCAAAACGCCGACGCCCACGGTTGGTAGCGTGGGTCTGTGGAATCCTCGTCAGCATCGCCAGCATCGCCCCAGCGCTCGGGTATGCCCGCCCGGCCGACGGCAGTGGGTCGCGTTGGCAAGCCAGCGGGGAAGCCCGCAGCTAAAGCTAAGCCTGTAGCCAAGCCCGTCGCGCGCTCGACAGGATCCCGTACGACCACGTCTAAGCCCCGAGCTCACCGAGAGCCGGTGCCGGCACCTGTCGTGCTCGAGGTAACAGGGCTGCGCAAGTCGTTCTGAGAGTCGCTTGCGGTCGACGATGTCGACCTCACCGTGCGCCGAGGCTCGGTATTCGGTTTCGTAGGCCCCAACGGCGCCGGAAAGACCACGACTCTCTCGATGATTACCGGGTTGCTCAGGCCCGATGCAGGCAGGGTGGTGGTGGGGGGATCTGATGTGTGGCGCACGCCCACCGCGGCCAAACGCAAGCTTGGCGTGCTGCCCGACCGCATGCGCTTGTTCGATAGCTTGTCAGGTGCGCAAATGCTCTACTACTCGGCCGTGCTGCATGGACTCGACCGCGTGGTGGCCCGCGCCCGCATCGACGACCTTGCCGTCGCTCTGGGGCTCGACGGCTCGCTCGACCGCCCGGTTCGTGACTACTCGGTGGGCATGGTCAAGAAGATTTCTCTCGCCGCTGCACTCATTCACTCGCCTTCGGTGCTCGTGCTCGACGAGCCTTTCGAGTCGGTCGACCCCGTCTCGACCGCGCAAGCGGTTGATGTGCTCAAGCGATTCGCCGCCTCGGGTGGCACTGTCGTGCTGTCGAGCCACAACATGGACTTGGTTGAGCGCGTGTGCGACAGCGTGGCCGTGATCGTCGAGGGGCGCATCCTCGCCACGGGCACCCTTGACGAGGTACGTGCCGGCGCCAGTCTCGAAGAGCGTTTCGTTCAGCTCGCGGGCGGTCGCGTCGCCGTGGAGGGCCTGGAGTGGTTAACCACGTTCTCCGACTGAAGCTGGCATTGCTCGGCTCGGCCTTCCGGCCCGGGCCGACTCTTGCTCGAACGCTGGCGGTTCTTGCGCTCGCGCTCGCGGTGGGGGTGGCCATTATTCTGCTCGCCACTGAGGCTGACGTCCGCCTGGCCAGCCACCGTGCAGGCCTCGTGGTCGTGGCGTCAGCGCTGTCGATCGCGCTCGCCGTAGCTCCGCTCAGTGCAGGCCTTGGATCGGCGCTGGAGCCCCGGCGCTTCGCCTCGTTCCCCATCGCTCCGCGTGAGTTGGCGCTCGCTCTTGGTGCGGCCGCCGCCGTCGGGCTTCCCGGCGTTCTGGCCGCGGTACTCGGCATCGGCCTCGAACTCGCCTGGGCCGGTACCCCGACGGCAGGCGCCGCGATTGCCGCAGGGGTTCTCGCGGCTGCCGCGATCATCCTGTTTTCGCAGTATCTCGTCGCGGTCGGAGCTCAGCTTGCGGTCTCGCCCGCTGCCCGCCGTCTCGTGACCGGAGCGGCACGGGCCGTCATCGTCATCGCGATCGCCGGTGCCGCGACGACCGTGCTGGCCGTTCGGGCGGGCGGCGACGATGACGTGCTCATTGCGATCGCGCGCACGTTGGGCAACACTCCAGTGGGCATGCTCTGGGCCACGCCAGCAAGCGCCATTGCACCCTTGCTCGCACGCCTGCTCGGCGGGGCCGTGATGGTCGCGGTGCTCATCTGGGGCTGGGGGTGGATGGTGACGCGCTTGCTCGAGGCGCCGCAACGCCCTCACACCTCCTCCGGACACACCTCGGGGCTGGGTTGGTTCGATCTTGTGCCCGCGACGCCCGCCGGCGTGATCGCGGCGCGAAGCCTGCTCTACTGGACCCGCGACGCGCGGTACCGGATCGTTCTGCTGGCGCTCCCCGTGGCGCCCATGATCATGATGCTCGCGTTCGCAGTCGCGGGAGCGCCATTGCCGCCGCTATGGCTCGTGCCGCTGCCGGTGCTGGCACTGTTCCTCGGCTGGTTCGCGCACAACGATGTTGCGTACGACCACACCGCCATGTGGCTTCACGTGGCCGCGCCGGTGCAGGGTGCAGCCGACCGCTGGGGCCGCTGCGTTCCGCCCCTTTTGCTCGGGGTGCCGGTCGTGTTCGTGCTCGCCCCCCTCTTTGCGCTGTGGTCGGGGATCGACGGCGTACTGCCAGCGCTCATCGGCGTCAGCATCGGCCTGTTGCTCACGGGCCTCGGCGTCTCGAGCGTTGTCTCGGCGCCCGCGCGGGCTGGGCCCAGTCGCTCGCCCTGCTGGCGATTCCCGCCTTCATGGCCCCCGCGTTGTTTGTCGCGTGGTGGGGATTCACCGAGCCCGCATGGTTCATGGTCGCCGGCATTGCCGGTGCGGCGACGGGACTCGGGATGCTGCTTCTGGGCATCGTCGTCGGCGGCCGAGCGTTCCGGCGCCGGGCCCCTGAGCTTCTCGATCTCGTGATGCGCACCTAGCATCGCGCCGTGTCGCTCGTTGCGTGGTCGTGACCGACTGCGGGCATCCGGTGCCGTCGTACACTGGCGGTATGGCGACACTGGATGAACCGGG